>NZ_JBBMXV010000004.1:0-307211 GCF_037996645.1 Halalkalicoccus tibetensis | reverse complement strand
GGAGCCGATCGTCGCCTCGAACGCCCCGCCGAAGGAGCCGGCGCCGTCGCCGGCGCCCGTTACGAGGCCGGCGAGGCCCGTCCCCGTGAACAGGTTCGCGGCGAACTCCCCGATCGTCAGGACGGCGACGGTCGCGAGCAGCGCCAGCCGCGTGCGCTCGTTGTAGGCGGCGATCAGCGCGATCAGCGCGACGACCGCGACGATGGTGAGCCAGCCCGAGCGCCCGATCGAGAGGCGAAGGCCGATCAGGAAGTACAGCAGGAGGACCAGCGGGAGCAGGTAGAACCAGCCCTGAACGAAGTGCTCCTTGAGGTTCGCGAGCTCCGAGCGGTCCAGCCCGCCGATCCCGTGTCGCGAGGCCTCGAGGTGGACCATCACCCACATCCCGAAGAAGAAGGCGATCGCGGGCAGGGTGGCGGCGATGATGACCTCGCTAAAGGGCGTGCCGGTGAACTCGACGATGAGGAAGGCCGCGGCGCCCATCACCGGCGGGAGCAGCTGGCCGCCCGAGGAGACCGAGGACTCGACGGCCCCGGAGAACTCCGGCGAGTAGCCCGAGCGCTTCATCAACGGGATCGTGAACGCCCCGGTGGTGACGGTGTTTGCGACCGACGATCCGGAAAGCATCCCCATGAACCCGCTCGCGACGACGCTGGCCTTCGCGGGGCCGCCCGTCCGGGTGCCCGTCAGCGAGTAGGCGAGGTCGATGAACCACTTGCCCGCGCCGCTCATCTCGAGGAAGGCGCCGAACAGGACGAAGACGTAGATGAACCGGACGCTGACCTGCACGGGCGTCCCGAAGACCCCCTGATCGGTGAACCAGAGGTCCCGAACGATGCTCGTCCAGGCGAGTTCGGGGATCGCGAGCGCGCCCAAGTAGGTGAGATCCGTCGGCAGTAGGTACCCCCAGCGCGCGTAGACGATGAACATCGCAACCAGCGTCATCAGGAAGAACCCGAGCGTTCGTCGAGTGGCCTCCAGCACGAGCAGGATGCCGATGACGCCGACGATGAAGGCGTAGGAGATCTCGTCGAGCGGGAGCCCGACGGCCGTGAACAGCGAGACGACCGGTTCGAGGACCGGGTAGACCTCGTTCAGCGGGTCCCCGGAGCCGAGGCCGGCGAAGCGGATGCTCTGGACCTCGTCGAACTGTCCGAGCATGTAAAGCGGCGACATGAGCGCGAGCAGGATGAGGACGACGTCGACGGGCGTGACGCGATCGCGCCCGCGGTCCATCGCCGCCCAGCCGACGACGTCAGAGACGCGGGTGACGGCCCGCGTGGCCGCGCTCTCGGCACCGAGGCGCGCCCGGATCCCGTCGACGAGCCCGCGCCCGGCGCGCGCGACCCGCCCGTCGCCGGTCGAGGTCGGAAAGAGCAGGAAGGCGAGTACGAGCGCGAAGGCGACGTGGATCGCGTCGCGCTGGAGCTGCTGGAGCGAGGTGAGCGTGTACTGGAGGTCGGTGAAGGGGACCGCGAGGTAGAACGTCGGCCCGCGGGCGACGAGCCAGACCTGATAGGTCGAAAAGAGGATCCCGACCACCGCGACGAGGATCGCCGCCCGACCGGTCAGCGAACGCTTTCGTTCGATCTCCTCGAGCAGCTCTTCCTGTTCCTCCGCGGATAGCGCCTCGTCGCTGAGTGATTGGGATGCCATATCAGGTGGGGTCGCGGTCGGTCACGGTGATCGAGACGGAACCGTCGGCGAGGGCGACGAGGTCGTAGGTGGTATCGTTTACGGTCAGCGTGTGGCCCGCGATCTCGCCCGGCGAGACGACGATCCGTTCGTGGGTGCCCTCGGTCTCGGTCACGAACCGTCCGTCGTCGGTCCGTTCGACGTCCGCGTTCGAGGGCAGACCCGCCCCGTAGGACTCGAAGACCATTCGCGTGGATTCGAGTTCGTATCCGTCTACCGTATAGACGTCGGAGACGGGCGTCCGCTCGACGCTGTGGGTGTACTCCAGACGGACCTCGTCGTCGTTCTCGACGGGCTCGTCGATCAGTACGGAGCCGTCCTCGTCGGTCACGACCAGCCGCTGGGTGTCCTCGGAGAAGGGCGCGACGGCGGCGGAGCCGACCGACAGCACCAGCAGCGCTACGAGCGCTACGACCGCCGTACCCGCGACCCCGATGACGAGTCCGCGCTGTCTATCCATTCAGTGCCCGGTAGGGTCGGTCAGCCGAAGTACGCCTCGGCGCCGGGGTGCAGGTCGATCGACATGGCGTCCTGGGCCGAATCGAGGTCGATGAACTCGCCCTTGGTGTCGATCCCCTCCTCGTTGTCGAAGATGGCGGTCGTGACGTCCTCGACGATCCCCTCGTCGAGGTCCTCGCGAGTCGCGATCATCGCCTGGACCGAGACCGTCTCGACGTCCTCGTCGACGCCGTCGTAGGTGCCGCCGGGGATGGTGTCCTCGGCGAACCACTCGGCGTCGTCGAGCAGCGCGTCGCGAGTCTCCTGGTCGAGGTCGAGGATCTCGATGTCGGTGGTGGTCGCGAGGTCCTCGACCGCGCCGACGGGCCAGCCGCCGACGACGAACGCCGCGTCGACGTCGCCGTCGCGGATCTGGTCGCTCGCGGTGCCGAACCCGGCGTTCTGCTCGTTGAAGTCGTCGGCCGACAGCCCGGCGGTCTCGAGGATCTGCAGCGCGTTGACCTGCGTCCCGCTGCCCAGGTCGCCGGTGTTGACCGTGCTGCCCTCGAGGTCCTCGAGGCTCTCGACGCCCGCGTCGGGGTTGACGACGATGTGGATCGTCTCGGGATACAGCGTCGCGACCCCGCGGAGGCTCTCGACGGGGTTGCCCTCGAACTCGTCGATCCCGGTGCCGTTGACCGCGAAGTAGGCGATGTCGTTCTGGATCAGCGCGAAGTCCGCCGTCCCCTCGTTGAGGCTGCCGACGTTCTCGACCGAGGCCCCCGTCGACTGGACCTGCAGGACGTGGGGCGTGTTGTCGTCGACGACGTTCTTGATCTCGCCCGACAGCGGGTAGTAGGTCCCGTCGGTCCCCCCCGCGTGCCAGGTGATGCGCTCGCCGCCCTCCTCTGGCTCGTCGTCCTCGCCGAGGGTCTCCTCTCCCTCCTCGGCCTCCCCGTTCTCCATCTCCTCTTCCTCGTCGTCCTCGGGCTCTTCGCCGACACAGCCGGCAAGCCCGATGACTCCCGCGGCACCCGCGGCTTTCAGAATCGTCCGCCGATCTACTGACGCAATATCACGCGACATACACGTTAATGACTCCGGCCACAATATATATGTATCGGGAGATGACTGCAGCTGGCTGTTCATTCCGTGTATTTTTGGATAAAACAAGCCGGCACGCCGTTCACACCGATTTCGGGTCCGGGGAGGGGGCGGTCCGCGGTCAGCGCTCGCCCAGCCCGACCGCGAGCCCGTCGCGGGTCGGATCCGCCGCCCCTTCGTAGTCGTCGTTCGCCCGCAGCATGTTCACGTTCCCGATCGGGCCGGGCTCGTCGCCCCACTCGTTGCCGAGGTCGGCGGCTTCCTCGCGAGCCTCCTCGGGGATCCCCTCCTCCCACAGCTGGATCGCCGGCGACTCGGGCGCGTAGATGCTCGGCTCGTCGATCGCCCCGGCGAGCGGGAGGTCGTACTCGACGTGGTGCAGGATCGCCTGCACGACGGAGGTGATGATCGTCGGGCCGCCGGGCGAGCCGACGGTGAGGAACGGCTCGCCGTCGCGGGCCATGATCGTCGGGCTCATGCTCGAGAGCGGGCGCTTGTTCGGCTGGACCTCGTTGGCGCCGCCGGGCTCGGCGTCGAAGTCGGTGAGCTCGTTGTTGAGCATGAAGCCGTACTCGGGGACCATGATCCCCGAGCCGAACAGCTGCTCGATCGTCGTCGTGTAGGAGACGAGGTTGCCCTCCGAATCGGCGACGGTGAAGTGTGTCGTCTCGCCGACCGCGCGCTCGGTCGGGCGGCTCGCGGAGGCCGCACCGCCCGACTGGTAGGCCCACGGGTCGCCCGCCTCGGGCTCCTCGTTGAGCGAGTCGGGACCGATCAGCTCGCGGCGCCCGGCGACGTAGTCGGGATCGAGCAGCCCCTCGGTGGGGACGTCGACGAACTCGGGATCGCCCATGTACTCCGCGCGATCGGCGTAGGCCAGCCGCATCGCCTCCGCGAGCAGGTGGTACTTCGTCCCCGAGCGGACGTCGTAGGTCTCGCCCAGATCGAACCCCTCCAGTAAGTTGAGGATCTGGATGACCGTCAGCCCGCCCGAGCTCGGCGGGGGCATCGAGTAGACCTCCGCGCCGCGATAGTCCCCCTCGACGGGCTCGTCGACGGTCGCCCCGTACCGACAGAGGTCCTCGAACGTCATGCTGCCGCCCGCCTCCCCTACCGCGTCGGCGATCGCGCGGGCGATCTCGCCCTCGTAGAACTCGCGAATCCCCCGGTCGCGCATGAGCCGGAGGGTGTCGGCGAGATCGGGCTGCTCCAGCGGATCGCCCTCCGCGAGGGGCTCGCCGTCCGGGAGGAACACCTCGCGGGCGGCGTCGTTGAACTTCCACTCGTCCTCGACGATCCGCTCGGCGAGATAGCGGTCGACCTCGGTCGCCTCCGCGAGGGAGATCGCGGGGTCGATCAGCTCCTCGATCGGCAGCGAGCCGTAGCGCTCGGCGGCGAGTTCGAGGCCGCTCGGCGTCCCCGGGACCCCGATCGCGTCCCCGTGGGTGTGGCGCTCGTCGAACGGGATCGGCTCGCCGTCGTCCAGAAACATCTCCGGATCCGCGCCGGCCGGCGCGCGCTCGCGGCTGTTGACGATCTCGACGTCGTCGGCCTCGGCGTCGTAGTACAGCATGAACCCGCCGCCGCCGATCCCCGAGGAGTGGGGCTGTGTGACCGTCAGCGCGAACTGGACCGCGACGGCGGCGTCGACGGCGTTGCCGCCCGATCGAAGCACCTGTGCGCCGACCTCGCTCGCGGCCGGGCTGACCGAGACGACCATGCCGTCCGATCCCGTCGCGACGGCCCCGCAGTCGACGCCGGCCGCCTCACAGGTCGCCCCTTCCCGTGCCCCGACGGCCCGCGTCGCGAGCGGGAACGCCGCGGTCGCGGCCGCACCCCCCAGAAACCGCCGCCGGCTCAGATTCCGTACTCTCATTCGGTTGTTGTTATCTCTCATGCATCGTTGAATGTCGTCCCTGACGACGTATCTCTAACTCTTTGATTCATACAACAATCAGCAGATGAAATAGCGAAGGCCAGCAGATTGAAGGCGCTCGCGGCCGTTCTCGGCACATGAGCAGCGAACCGGCGTTCGAGATCCCCGTCCGTCCCGAGTGCGAGTACCACGACGGCGGGATCACGCGCTCGGGCGGGACGGTGTTCTCGCTGGTCCCCGCCGACGGGTGCGTCGGCGAGCGCCTCGGGCGGGTGCTCGACCGCGAGCGCTACACCGCCGGCGACTGGTTCGACCTCCCCTCGCCGGTCTATCTGGTCCACGACCGCGAGCTCGGGACCGTCTTCCGGGTCGTCGGCTATGACGACCGGGTGGAGCTCCACGTCACGACGACCACCGAGTCGCGGGGGCTATGCGCCTTTTACGACGCCCTCGAGTCCGAGAGCGACGTTCCCTGGACCGTCGACCGCGAGGCGACGGAGGCTTAGTCCGACCGGCGCGGGTCGTCCGAACCCCCCAGCAGGACCCGATAGACGACGTAGCCGACCAGCAGCGCGAAGGCGGCGAGCGAGAGGGTTTCAATGAACAGCACTACCGAGTAGAACAGCCGCGTGAGGACACGGATCGCGACGAACCCGCCGAGGACCAGGACGGTGAACGCGAGCCCGCCCAGCGCGGCGCCGAGTCGTTCCATGTCACGAGGG
This sequence comes from Halalkalicoccus tibetensis, assembly GCF_037996645.1. Taxonomy (NCBI): domain Archaea; kingdom Methanobacteriati; phylum Methanobacteriota; class Halobacteria; order Halobacteriales; family Halalkalicoccaceae; genus Halalkalicoccus; species Halalkalicoccus tibetensis. The sequence continues at coordinate 301,376 of NZ_JBBMXV010000004.1, read as the reverse complement.
CGACGCCGAGCCACTAACGCTCGTCGATGTCCCGTTCCATCGGCCGGATCCCCGTGACCGAGAGGAGGGCGGCGACGAGGAGGACGACGAGGACGAGGAGGGCGCCCAGCCCGACGGGCGCCGAGAGCAGCGCCGCGGTCCGGTCCCCGAGGAACAGCCGGGTCGAGCCGCGGATCACGAAGGTGAGGAAGACGAGGCCGAACGCGCCCAGCCCCCACCGCACGAACGTCGACTGCTTCATGGCGGGACTGAGCGTGCCCGGCGTCTCACTCTTTCGGTCGGTTTATCGGGCCCCCCGAGCTATGGCGGCGTATGCAACCGACGACGAGCGGGACCTACCGGGTGCTCGACGACCCCCACGGGGAGTGGCTGCTCGTCGACCGTGAGACGACCGACGTCATCGCCGCGACCGGCGGCGACCTCGAGGCGGGCAACCTGATCGAGGCCACGGTCGAGTGGGACGACGGCGACGCGCGGATCGCCGAGGCCACGGTCAGTGCGGCGACGCGTCTGTACTTCGTCCGGGAGGTGACGGACCTCTTCGAGGTCGCCCGCGAGCTCTGTCGCGACGCCCGGGACCAGGGCGAGGGCGTGCTCGGCGAGACGACCTACAGCACCGACAACGAGCCCAACGGCGCGGTCTACGCCTTCGCCGAGCAGCCGGGCGCGCGCGACGTCTGGGACGAACTGCGTACGGGAGCGATCCCGCTCGAACCTCTCATCGACCGGCTGGGCGACTTCTCGCCCGAACCGTACGAACTGTTCGTCCTCGACCCGGTCGACGAGCCGTTCGTCGTCGTCTACCTCGTGCCTGATCCCGATTCGATGCTCGCGGAGACGGTCAGGGACACGTATCTCTGAGGGAACAGGGACCCGAAAACCACAAGCGGTTTTCCCCGAGCGCGAGAAGGGCGGGCATGCTCGAACCCGGCGCCGATGCCCCCGAGTTCACCCTCGAGAACCAGCACGGCGAGCCCGTGAGCCTCGCCGACCTCGACCGCGCGGTCGTCTACTTCTACCCGCGGGCCGATACGCCCGGCTGCACCACGGAGGCCTGTGGCTTCCGGGACTCCTGGGACGAGTTCGAGGAGCGCGAGGTCGATGTATTAGGAATCAGCGATGACCCCGTCTCGGATCTCGAGGCGTTCGCCGAGGAGTACGACCTGCCGTTCGAACTGTTGAGTGACCCCGACGGCGAGGTCGCGTCGGCCTACGACTCCTACGGCGCGAGCAGCGCGGCGCGCAACACCTATGTCGTCGAGGACGGCGAGGTCACGGCGGCCTACGAGGGCATCTCGCCCGATGGCCACGCCGAGGAGATCCTCGCGGAGCTCGATTAGTTTCGCGCGCCCCAGCGAAGCAGCTCGGAGTAGTCCGTGATGAGGCCGTCGACGCCGGCATCGAGCAGGCGCTCGCACTCGTACCAGGTGTTTATCGTCCAGACGTTGACCGGCACGCCCAGATCGTGGGCCTCGGCGACGAGGTCGACGTCCTCGTATCCGTCGTCGAAGAAGGGCGTCCCCTGGATCATGTCGAGCGGCGGGTTGATCGCCTCGCAGTCGTACTCCTCGGTGACGGCCAGTCCCTCCTCGATCGACTCGTCGAGGAGGTAGGCCGCCGGGATCGACGGATCGATGTCGCGGACCGCCGCGAGCGCGCCCTCCCAGAACGTCGAGAACAGCAGCTCGTTATCGTGGTCGGTCGCCACGTCGACCACGGTCTCGAGCCAGTCCCACTCCCCGCGCTCGGCTTCGGGATCGTCGACCCGCCCCCACTCGACGTCCGGGGAGCCGGCCTTGACGTCGACGTTGACCCCGATCCCCGCGGGGATCGCCGCCATCGACTCCTCCAGGGTCGGCACCGTCTGGCCGCTCTCGAGGACCTCCGCCGAGAGGACCGTGTCGGCGAACTCCTCGTAGATCACGCCCTCGGTGTCGGTCAGGTCGCCGAGCTCCTCGTCGTGGAAGACGGCGATCTCGCCGTCGCAGGTCGGGTAGACGTCGAGTTCGATCCAGTCGGCCCGCCTGCGGTCGGCCGCGTCGTCGGTGCTCCCTTCGGAGGCGAACTCGAAGGCGCTGACGGTGTTCTCGGGGTGGATGTCCGCGAACCCGCGGTGGGCGACCAGCGTCGGCCGGCCGCCCACCTCGAGGTCGTCCTCGTCGGCGCTCGCGCTCACCGTCCCGACCGCGGCGGCGCCCAGGGCGGCCCCCGCGCCAGCGACGAACGTCCGTCGGTTCAGCATACTGGGTATCTCTCGCATAGCGAGCGAACCATTCGCGGCGGACCGGATGAATCTAACTAATAGAATGCTATAATTCTATAGTTCGGTGTATGGACGTCGGGATCGGAACCCTAGCGCGAATGTGGGCGCTCAGGTCGTCGACTCCTCGAGCGTGTCGAGCACTCGCCCCGAGAACTCGACCTCCGAGAGTTCGCCGTCCTCAAGCGCCTGGAGCCACTCCTCGTCCATCCGCCAGCTACCCCGTCGATGCCCCTCGTCGACGTCGCTCACGGTCGCCTCGATGGTGGTCGGCTCCCAGCCCTGGTCGATGACGTCCCGGAAGACGTTGATGACCTTCCCGATCTGCTGGTGGGGGACGCCCGCGCCGGGAGCGAGGGTCTCGTACTCGAGCGCGAGCCGGTCTTCCTCCCGATCGGCCTCCTCGACGTAGACGCCCTGGCTCATGAGCCGGCTGCTGACCTGTTCGAGGATCTCGTCGTCGGTTTCGAGCGGCATACCCCGAGTTGGGGCGCCCGCCTATAGTCAGTGGCGCTCCCAGAACCGTTCGAGACCGAACCCGAGCATGTCAGAGCTCACCGGCTGGAACTCCTCGCGCTCCTCGTCGGGGAAGTGCTCGCGTACCCCGTCCCAGGACTCGCGGGCGTAGCGGGCGTCGAGCAGCACGCGGGCGCCGACCTCGTCGGACCCGCGAATGACCCGTCCGATCGCCTGGCGGGCCTTGCGCACCGCGGGGACCGTCAGCGCGTATTCGAAGCCTTTGGCGGACGCTGACGCGCCCGCCTGACCTCCCGAGGTTCCCTCGGGGACGTCGCCGAACGCGCGGTCGTAGGCGGTCCTGACGGCCTTCGTCCGCGGGCTCGCGGTGTTGATGATCGGGACGCCACAGATCACGGCCGCCGAGAGGCGGTCCCCGCTGTAGTCGACACCCTCCGTCAGGGTACCCCGGAGGCTCGTTACCAGCACCTTGTCCTCGCCGTCGAAGAACTCGTGTTTCAGGGCCTCCGTCCGGCCGTCGACGGAGCTCTCGTCGAGCAACACGGGTTTCTCGACCCGGGCTTCGAGCTCCGAGGCGGCCCAGGTCGCCTCCGCGTAGTTGGGCATCCCGACGAGCACGTTGCCGGGGCTTTCCGCGACCTCGGCGAGCAGATCGCCGTAGAGCCGGCGGACCGACGAGTCCTCGGCGGGGTCGCCGCGGTTGCCGTAGGTGAACTTCGGGGCGTCCACCGCGAAGCTCGCGCGGTTCTCCGCGGGGAACTCGAGGGGGAAAGTCCGCTCGACGACCGGGCGGTCCTCCGCGAGCGCGTCGAGGCCCGTCACCTCCCGGAAGACGTCGATGGGTTCGAGGGTCGCGCTCATCAGCACGCCGCCGCCGAACTCCGCGAGCCGGTCGCCGATGACGTCGCCCGGCACGCAGTTGAACAGCGCCAGCCGGGCGCTGTAGGCCCGGCGCCACGAGCCTTCAGGCTCCATCCCGTTCCAGGTCCGCTCGAGCTCGATCTCCCGGAAGTAGGTCTCGTGACCGGCCTGGTACCAGCCCCCCAACAGCCGACCGACCGCGGGGGTCGCCCGCGTGCGTTCCTCGTCCTCCGCCGTGTTGAGGATCCGCTCGACGATCGCCCCGACGGACTGGGCACGCACCCAGGTCCCGCCGTCGTAGCCTGCCTCCTCGGCCCACTCGGAGATCGCGTCCCGTTCGGGTTTTTCGGGGTCGCGAAGCGGGATCTCGTCGTCCGGGAGCGCCGTGAGGTCGGCCTTCCAGCCCCCGTGTTCGCGGTCGAGGTGGGCCTCGACCCGCCGGTCGAGCTCCTCGCGCAGGTCGGCGAGAAACGCGCGCAGCTCCTTGCACTCCGCGAGGGTGACGTCGCTGTCCTCGAGCTCCTCGCGGACGAGCCGTGCGTCGGCGGTGTCGCCTCCGACGGCGTCCCGCTCGCCCATCTCCGCGGCCTGGACCACCCGCGTGAGCTCCGTTTCTGCGTCCCGCAGCGTGGTATCGGCCACCCCGTCGCTGACCAGATCCCGCACGCGCGGTTCGAGCATATGGGCCTCGTCGCAGACCAGGAAGGTCGACTCGTCGAGCAGCGCGCCGGTGAACGATCCCGCGGTGAGGGGGTCGAACGCGTGGTAGTAGTTGCCCACGCAGACCTCGACCTCCGGGATGAGCGCGCCCATCATCGAATGGGGGCAGGTGCCGTAGGAGGCCGACAGCTCCACCAGCTCCTCGGGCGTGAGGTGGCCCTGTTCGGTGAGGTCGAACGGCACCGCCTCGATCGCGTCGCCGTCCTCGGGCAGGTCCTCGAGGTACTGCGCGTAGAAGGGACAGTACTCGACGTCGTCGTGTTCGGGCATCTCGCGGGGATACGGCGTGGGCTCGCCCGCGGTCTCGAGAAAGTCGGTCCCCGAGCCCCCGCTGTCGGCCAGCCCGATCTGCTGGCTCCTGGCCTCCGCGGCCAGCGCCTGGCCGCTCGTCTCGCCGCCGTCGCCGACGAGCGCGCGCGTCCTGTCGCGGAGCGTCTCACAGCGGTCGTAGACGTTGTCGTCGTCGATCCCGCCGGCACCCTCGCGGTTATACGGACAGACGTCTCCCTTCCCGACCAGCGTCAGCCCCGAAACCGGGTCCCAGTCGTCGGGCAGGTTCGCGTTGATCGTCTCGAGGTCCGTCTCGAACTGCCGGAGCTGCTGTTTGACGCTGGTGAGAACGACCACCCGCTCGTACTCGCTGTCGGGGTCGCGCACCCGGTCGATCCCGGCGGTGAGCGCGAGCATCGTCTTCCCGGTCCCACAGGCCCCCTCGAGGACGGTAAAGCCGCGATCCTCCGCGGTCTCGATCGCGGTCTCGATACCCTCCGCTTGGCTCTCGTAGGGCTCCTCGTGTCCGAAAACGTCCTGCCAAGCGGGCATGGGAGATACTCCCCGTGGGCGCTGCATAGACCTGTCGAACGATGGGGCGGCGACCGTATTTGAACCTTCGGCGCCACGGACGGGCATGGATCGATGGCCGGACGTACTCGGAACCGCCGGGGGCTCGATCGACGTCACCCGACCCATCGACGCGCCCGCAGAGGACGTCTGGAAGCTGCTGGTCGACACGCGCTACTGGCCCGAGTGGGGCCCCTCGATCACCGACGTCGAGTGCCGGGACCGCGAGATCCGAACCGGCTTGACGGGTCGGGTTCGACTCGTCGGCGGGATCCGGGTCCCCTTCGAGGTCACCTACCGCGACGCCTACCGCTGGACGTGGGCGGTCGCGGGGATCCCGGCGACGGGCCATCGGGTCGAGCCGCTCAACGGGAGCTGTCGGGCGGTCTTCGAGGTGCCGCTGCTCGCGGCGGGCTACGTCCCCGTCTGCCGGCTCGCGCTCTCGCGGATCGCCGACCTCGCCGAGTAGCTACCGGCGAAAGCCCTCGGGGGCTTCGGGCGGCGAGAGCGGGCTCGTCGGGAGGTCATCGGCGACCTCGGGATCGTTGTACGCGCTCGGGGCGACGTCGTTCGGGGTGTCGGGATGGAACAGCGCGGCCAGCGCCTGGATCTGCCCGCGGCCGACGTCGAGCTCCATCTGGCCGCCGCCGTACATCGTGATCCCGCGCTCCGCACAGAACTCGACCGTCTCGAACAGCGACTCGATCGATCCGAAGCGCGAGGGTTTGACGTTCAGCCACGACGGCTCCCACGGGAGTCCCTCGACGTTGCCGAGCCCGTGGATCGGCGCGTCCCACGAGACCCGGTCCTCGTGGCCCTCGAACACCGGGCGCGTCTCGTCGGTCAGCGCGGGGTCCTCGATCACGGCCTCGGGAAACCCCTCGACGACGCGTCCGTAGAGGTCGGGATCGGGCGCCTGGTCGACCTCCGTCCCCTCGTACTGGCCTTTGAGGTCGAGGATCCGCACGGCCCCGGTCTCGGCGAGGCGTTCGATCAGCTCATCGGTCCAGTCACTCGTGGGGTCGAGCTTGAACTCCAGATCGGGGTCGTTCTCGAGGAAGCGCTCGACGCGGTCGAACGTCGGCGGATCCCCCAGTCGGGTGCTGGCGACGAAGCGGACGGGGTCGTAGCTCCGCCCGAGCGCGCTCGCCAGATCGGTGCCGGCCTGCCGGAGCGCGAGGTCCAGCGCGGCGCTCTCGAAGCCCCACCGCCGGTAGTTCCGGAAGTCCTCGCGGCCCGGCCCCTCGGGGAAGAGATCGAGGTCGCCGACGTGCTCGGAGAACTCCGCAATAGTGTAACTACCGGCGAGGTCGGGCGGACCCGCCTCGTGCAGCGCGTCGTGGTCCTCGGTCTCGTAGGTGACGTCCTCGCCCTTGCCCGTCTCGCCGCCGCCCGACAGCGAGATCACGGTGGTGACGCGGGTGAAACCGCTCGAAGTGTCGCGCTCCCGGCGCTCGAGCGAGACGTCCTCGATCCCGAGGATGAGCTGCGAGACCGCGTCGTAGAGTGCCATACCTCCCGTAGAACCGCCAGCGGCTTAATTCCCGATCAGGGCGGGCGTTCCATCGAGAACCGGTCGCGCGTGCTCGCATAATAGCTACCTGAAAGCCGCCCCACGGCGTCGAGCTTCGTCACGTCGACCTTGTCCTCTGTGGTCGCGTCCTCGGCGACGTGCGCGTAGACGACCTCGCCGAGCACCATCGTCGAGCGCCCGATCTCGACGAAGTCGTGGAGTTCGCACTCGAAAGCGACCTTCGCGTCGGCGACCCGCGGAACGTCGACCCGGACGCCCTCGGCGCGTTCCAGTCCGGCGTGCTCGAATTCGCTTCCCTCGACAGTGGCGCTGGTCGCGTTCATCGCCTCCGCCAGCTCCATCGTCACGACGTTGACGACGAACTCCTCGCTGTCGAGGACGTTCCTGGGCGTATCCTTCAAGTCCTCGCCGATCCCGACGGGCGCGAACATCACCACGGGAGGGTCGACCGAGACGACGTTGAAGAAGCTGTAGGGCGCGAGGTTCTCGCCGGCCTCGCCGCGCGTGCTCACCCAGGCGATGGGCCGGGGGATCACCGAACCCGCGAGCAGCCGGTAGGCCGAGTCGAGCTCGTCGACGTCTATTTCCATCTCAGGCCCTCCGAAGTCCCAGCCATGCCGCTCCCCTGCTCGCGCCCGACCGTCGAGGGAGGGATCATCGGTCGTAGCCCGCGCCGGTCGGGGCGTCGGGCAGGTCGTAGGGGTCGACCTCGATCCCCAGCTCCTCCAGGGCGGCCTCCATGTGCTCGTCGTCGACGTAGTCGGCGCCCGCCTCCATCCGGACGCGCTGGGCGGTCGCGAGCACCTCGGCGCGGCGATCGTCGGGAACGCGGAACTTGTCGGTCGCGAACTCGAGCACCAGCCCGTTGTGATCGCGGGTGTAAACCGAGTGGAACGCCCCGCGGTCGAACTCGTTGTAGCGGTGGTCGGCCTCGTCGAAGGCCTCCTTGGTCTCGGCGAAGCGCTCGGGTTCGACGCTGAAGGCGAGATGGTGAACCGCCCCGATCCCAGTGCGTTGGGGGCGGGGGTCCGACTCGCGGTCGTCGCTCACGAAGAAGGTGAGGATCCGTCCGTCGCCGGTGTCGAAGAAGAGATGGGTGACCTCCGGCTGGTCGAGGTTGGGCTGGCGCAACACCAGCGCCATTCCGAGCAGGTCGCGGTAGAACGCGACGGTGTCGGCCTCGTTGCTGCCGATGAGCGTGATGTGATCGGTCCCCGAGAGCCTGATCGGGCTGTCGGGTAGCTCGGCGGTCACGGGTGTGGTATCGTCGGCCATGGTCTCACTGTTGGGTGTATCCGTTTTCATATGTTTTCTGCGTACCGGTTCCCGCGGTGCGCGACGGGCACGTCGCGCTCTCCGGGAACCAAGTAACGTTCTGTAACCTGCTATACGATACGAACCTATATATCGGTTCGCGGACCTACCGGATATCAGGTAACACCGATGTCATCCGCCACCGATTCCGAGACAGGGGCCGAACGCGAGGGAGGCGAGGAGGGACCCTGTGCGGTCGTCGACTCGCTGGGACAGATCGGCTCGCAGTGGCGACTGGTCGTGCTGCACGACCTACAGGGCGGCGAGAAGCGCTTCAACGAGCTCAAGCGCTCGACGGACGCGAACTCCCGGACGCTCTCGCGGGTGCTCGACGACCTCCGAGATCTGGGATTCGTCGACCGTCGTCTCGAGGAGGATGCCCCGGTCGCGACCTACTACAGCCTCACCGAGAAGGGGAGCTCGCTCTGTCCCGTCTTCGACGAGATCGAGTGCTGGGCCGAGGAGTGGCTATAGGGAGCCGACCGACGCTCTACAGCGCGTAGGGCCAGGCGACCGAGCCGAGCGCCAGCAACAGGAGGGTCGCACCCAGCAGGGTCGTGTTCTTCATGAAGTGGACCAGCTCGCGTTCCTGCTGTCCTTGGGGAACCTTCCAGAAGTCGTGCATGATCGGCGTCGCCACGAGCAGGAAGGTCGCGAGCGCGCCCACCGAAAGGATCGGAGCCACGCCCAGGACGGTCCCGAGCCCGCCGAACAGCAGCATGCCGCCGGTGAAAAGCACCGCGCCACGCGGCCGCGGGACGCCCTTCGAGTCGGCGTACTGGGTCATTCCGTCGGCGTCGAGGAAGTGGTTCAGCCCGTTGAACGCGAGCACGCCGCCGAACAGGACCCGGCCGATCAGGAACAGTTCGGCGGCAAGCGGGGCGTCGAACGCGGTGCTCTGGAGGACGATCGCAGCAGCTTCCGGCACCAGGGAGTCAGAGGCCATCGTGATCCCGGCCTATGTGGTCGCCCGTTATGACTCCTTTCTCCTGTCCGGGCGGCTCAGTCGTGGCTCTCGGGGTAGGCCTCCGCGAGCAGCTCGGGCTCGGCCTCGAACCGTTCGCGGATCGGCGCGATGACCTCGGCGATCGCTTCGCCGGTCGCGATCTTCAGGTCCTGGGGGTGGAGCTCGCCGGAGACGAACTCCGACTCCAGGTCGCCGTACTCCTCGTAGACGATGTCGCCGCCGTACTCCTCGGGGCGCTCGACGACGAACGGCTCGCCCGCCTCCGCGAGGATCGGGAAGACGAGGTGTTCGAGGTACTCGAGGACGCCGTTGTCCTCGACCTCGCCCTGCGGGCAGTACGCGCCCTCGATCTTCTCCGCTACGGTGTCGGGGTCGTCGGTGAGGTTGACCTTCGAGCCGGCCTCGCTCGCGCTCATCTTCCCGCCCGAGAGTCCCGAGAGCAGCGGCGCGAACAGACAGAGCGGCTTCTCGTGGCCGTGTTCCGGAAGGACCTCGCGGGCGAGCATGTAGATCCCCCGCTGGTCGATCCCGCCGTAGGCGATGTCGGCGTCGAGCGCGGCGACGTCGAGGCTCTGCATCAGCGTGTAGACCAAGCCACCCAGTTTGGGGTTCTCGGACTGGCGGACGACCTCGCTGCCGGCGCGCTGAGCCCGGCTGATCGTCGTGTCGGCGAGCAGGCGATAGAGCTCGAGGGTGTAGGGCTGTTCGAGCTGGAACTCCGTGCCCTCGACGAACTCGATGGCCTCGGGGTCGGCGCCCGCGGCCTCGACCATCGCCTCGATCGCGGTCCGGTAGTAGACGGAACGCGCCTCGAGCAGGTCGAAGGGGCTCTTCTCGTCGTCGAGGTGGGCGTGGAGGTCGGCGATCAGCACCGTCACGTCGATATCGGCCCTGAGGAAGTCGGCGAGCTTTCGGATGGTGGTGAAGTGACCGATATGCATCTCGCCGGTGGGTGCGTAGCCGATGTAGACGCTCGGGTCGGGCTCCTCGAGGAGTTCCTCGAGCTCCTCCTCGGTAACGACCTCGTCGGTGTGGCGGGTGACGAGGCGCTTTCGCTCCGCGGTGTCCATACCGGGGAGAGCCAACCGACCGGGGTAAATGGTTCGGTCTCCCGGCTGCCCGGATCCGTGGGGCTAAGTAGGTCCGCGGGCCGACTAGGGGTACCGAATGGCGCTTGACGCGAACGATCGGTCGATCGCCGGCTTCACGATGGCGGGCCACTCGCTGGTCCACTGGTTCGAGACCTCGATCCCGATCTTCCTGGTGGTGTGGCTCGCGGAGTTCGACGTATCGATTCTCCTGTTGGGGCTCGTCCTCGCGCCCAGCTACGGCCTCTTCGGCTTCGGCGCGCTTCCGGCGGGGATCCTCGCCGACAAGTACGGCACCAAGCGACTGATCCTGCTCTGTCTGGCCGGCATGAGCCTCGGTTTTCTCGTCCTCGCGCTCGCGACGGGCATCTACGCCGTCGCCGCCGGCCTCCTCGTCTGGGGACTCGCCGCGAGCGTCTATCACCCCGCCGGGCTCTCGTTGATCTCGACGGGCGTCCGGGAACGGGGCACCGTCTTCGCCTACCACGGCATCGCGGGCAACGTCGGCATCGCGCTCGGCCCCTTCGTCGCCGCGACCCTGCTGATCTTCCTCCAGTGGCAGCTCGTCGCCGCCCTGCTCGCGATCCCCGGCTTCCTCGCCGTGCTCTACGGCCTCTCGGCCGATTTCGACCCGACCGGCGCGGTCGAGGGGATGGACGCCGCCGACGCGAGCGACAAGGCGCTGTCGCTGTCGGACCTGCTCGGGAACACCCGCACGCTGTTCGCGAGCGCGTTCGCCGTCGTCTTCGTCATCGTCACCTTCGAGGGGCTGTTCTATCGGGGGATGCTCACCTACCTGCCCGAGATCCTCGAGGGGCTGCCCGCCCTCGAGGGCTTCGCCGTCGGCCCCGACCTCGAGGGGATCGAGCCCTCGCGCTACATCTACGTCGGCTTCCTCGTGGTGGGCATCGTCGGCCAGTACGTCGGCGGGAAGCTCACCGACCGGATGGCCCCCACTCGTGGGTTGCTCGCGATCTTCGTCGTCCTCGCGGCGCTGGCGCTCGCGTTCATCCCCGTGAGCACGATGGGCATCGCTCCCCTGCTCGTTCTCTGTGGTCTGCTCGGCTTCTTCCTCTTCGCCATCCAGCCGTTCTATCAGAACGCCGTCGCGGTCCACACGCCCGCCGACACCCGCGGGCTCTCGTATGGCTACACCTACCTCGGTGAGTTCGGCCTCGGCTCCGCGTCGATCGCGATCGGGGGGTTCCTGCTCGACGCCTTCCCGCTCGCGACGTTCTTCGCCGTTCTCGCGGCGTTCGCGCTGACCGGCGCCCTCCTCTCGGCCGGGCTGATCGCCTTCCTCGACCGGTTCGAGTCGTCGCGCCCCGTCGAGGAGGCCGGCGCGGACGACGACTGATCGCCGATCGCCCGACCCGGGCGGGAAACAGGGTTTTGTCGGCCCGTCACGTGCCGAAGGCGTGTACACCGGCAAGACCGAACAGCCCTGCTGTCTCTGTGACGACCCCGAGACCGTGGCGCGCCTCGACCTCCCTCCGCGGGCCATCAGGCGGATGAAACACGCCGACGCCATCGCGTGGCAGGACGTCGTCGGCGAGGTGTCGATCCATTTCTGTGCTGACGACTGGGAACTCGTCAGCGAGCTCGTCCTCGAGACGGGGATGAGCCCGCTGGGGCGGTGTAACGTCGCCCGGGCCTCCTTCGATCTGCGCGAGGACTTCGAGGCGATGCTCTCGCGGACCCGGGAGGTGCCCGATCACGCCCCGATCGAGAGACGGATGCGTGCCGAAAGCGAGGCCGTGCTCGAGGAGGTGGGTACCCACGAGCGCCGCGCCCGGGTCGAAGCCCGGATCATCGAGCGCGTCCTCCCCCGCCCGCAACGGGACCGACGCTGACGCCATCCGCGAGCTTATATATCACCGGAATGAAGCACGACGAGAAGATGACCTCCGACGCCGATCGACCCGTCGTACTCGTCGCCGACGACGAGCCCCAGCTCGCGAAGCTGTTCGCGACGTGGCTCGAACGTGAATGGGAGGTACGGATCGCCCACACCGGCGAGGAGGCGCTCGAATCGATGGACGAGGAGGTCGCGGTCGTGCTGCTCGATCGGCGAATGCCCGACATCTCCGGCGACGAGGTGCTCGCGGCGATCCGAGAGGAGGGCTACGACTGTCGAGTGGTCATGGTCACGGCGGTCAACCCCGATATCGACATCGTCGAGATGGAGTTCGACGACTATCTGGTCAAACCCGTCGGGAACGAGGAGGTCATGGGGACCGTCGAGCGGGTCCACGCCCGGAGCGAGTACGACGAGGACATGCGCGAGTACTACAGCCTCGCCTCGAAGCGTGCGGTCCTCGCGACCGAGAAGCCACACGAATCGCTCGAGCGAAACGAGGAGTTCCGCGAGCTCGAGCGCCGGCTGACCGAGCTCAGGGAGTCGATCGACGGGACGGTCGCGGACCTACGGACCCACGAGGAGTTCGCGGCGGCCTTTCGCGAGCTCGAGGACGACTCGGATTAGCTCTGGCGGTAGATGAGGTTGCGCTGGATCTCGTTTGCGCCCTCGTAGATCACCGGGATGCGCACGTCGCGGTAGACGCGGGCGATCCGCCAGTCGGTGAAGATCGACCGGCCGCCGTGGAGCTGCATCCCGCGCTCGGCACAGAAGTTCGCCACCTCGGTCGACTTCGTCTTGGCCATCGCCGCCCAGAGGCCGGCGTCGTCGTTCTCGGCGACCCGCTCCGCGGCCCGCCAGTTGAGCGCCCGGGCGGCCTCGAACTCCATGCGCATGTCCGCGAGGATGTGCTGGACCGCCTGGAAGTCGTTGACCGTGCGGCCGAACGCCTCCCGGTCGTGGACGAACTCCCAGGTCTCCTCGATCGCCGCGGCGGCCATCCCCAGCCCGTGGCCGCCGACGACGATCCGGCCGTGGTTGAAGAACTCCGCGAGCATGTAGAAGCCGCCACCCTGGCTCCCGAGCAGGTTCTCCTCGGGGATCCGGCAGTCGTCGAAGACGATGTGGCCCTGTTTCGAGGCGCGCATGCCCATCTTCTCGGGAATGTGTTCGGCCTCGTAGCCCGGCGCGTCGGTCGGGACGATGAACATCGAGTAGTTCGAGTAGCGGTCCTCGCCGTCGCCCGTCTTCGCGTAGACGGTGAGCCAGTCGGCCTCGACGGCGTTGCCGACCCAGTACTTCTCGCCGTTGAGCACCCACTCGTCGCCGTCCTTCTCGGCGCTGGTGGTCATGCCCGCCAGGTCCGAGCCGGTCTGGGGCTCGGAGACCGCGAGCCCGGAGATCTGCTCGCACTCGGCGACCGGCCGGAGGAACTCCTCCTTCTGCTCCTCAGAGCCGTACTTCTCGACGATCTCGCAGCCGAAGCTCGCGAGCATCATCGTCAGCCCGATCCCCGCATCGGTCCGGTAGAACTCCTCGGCGATCGCGAACATCTGGTAGATGTCGAACCCGCTCCCGCCGTACTCCTCGCCGATGTCCTGAGCGACGAGCCCGGCGTCCTGGCCGGCCTCGAGGATCTCCCAGGGGTACTCCCCCTCCCTGAAACACTCCTCGGCGTTGGGGGCGATGTGCTCGTCGGCGAACTCGCGGGCTTCGGCTTTGACCTCGCGGGCGTGTTCGGGGACGACGCCCTCGTCAAGTAGCTCCATAGTTCCTCATTGATTCGGAGGAACAAATAGCTCCTGAAACGAGGAGGAACGGATCGTACGTTTATCGTTTTCGTGGGACATGGCCCGGACGGGCTACCGAACGCTTACCCCTCGAACCGGCTGACCGCGATCCCCTCGCCCAGCGGGAGCACCATCGTCTCGAAGGCCGGGTCGGCGCGAACGGTATCGAGGTAGTCGGCGACGCCCCGGGTCCCCTCGTTCATCTCCACCGACTGGCCCTCGAAGTGGGCCAGCAGGTCCTCGAAGACCACCGCGCTCCCGGCGCTCATCGTGTTGTCGGCGATCACGACCGCGCCGGGGGCCAGCTTGTCCCGAACCGCCTCGAGGGCCTCGGGGTACCGGTGTTTCTGGTGGTCGATCAGCACCGCGTCGAACGGGCCGTCGTAGCGCTCTATCGTGTCGAGGGCGTCGCCCAGTTCGTAGCTCGCCAGGTCGTCGTAGCCGCCCCGGGAAAGGTGCTCGCGGGCCATCTCCAGTTCGTCCTCGTCGACCTCGGTCAGAACGATCTCGCCGTTCTCGGGCAGCGCGTCGGCGAACCAGTACGCCGAGTAGCCGTAGCCCGAGCCGAACTCGAAGACCGACTCAGCGCCAGCGAGGCGGGCGGTCAGACGGAGAAAGCCGCCGACCGCCGGGCCGACGTGGGGGAAGCCGTTCGCCTCCGCGTACTCGTCCATCTCCTCCAGCACGTCGTCGGGCTGTGGGCCGGCCGCGCGAACGAACCGGAGCACGTCGTCTGCGAGGTGTGCCATGTCGGATCTACAGCGCCGCGGATCAAGAAACCGGCCCGTTCGACGCCGGTTTCGATGCCGGCACGCTGTTCACCCGTTCCGTCGACTCGCTCGTCGGAACGGGTGGTTTACGGAAGCCACAGCCTTACCCAGGCTCGAGAACTACGGTTCGGTAGTGGACTTCGTCGAGAAGTATCAGACGGTCTTCGTCCTCCTCGCCATCGTCGGCGGACTGGCGCTGGGACAGTTCCCCGGTGTTCCCGCCGTTGCGGACCGACTCATCCTCCCCTTCCTAATGGTCATGCTGTTCGCCGCCTTCGCGGGGATCTCCTTTGCCCGACTGCGCGATGCGTTCGGGAACCGCCGGGTCGTCGGATCGAGCCTGCTTCTGAACTTCGTCTGGAGCCCGCTTCTGGCCGTGGTCCTCGGCGCGGTCTTCCTTCGTGACCACCCCGCGCTCTGGGTCGGGCTGATCATGCTGATGGTCACGCCGTGTACCGACTGGTACCTGATCTTCACCGACATCGCCGGCGGCGACGTCCCGCTCGCGACCTCGATCCTCCCGTACAACCTCGTCCTCCAACTGATCCTGCTACCGGCGTACCTGTACGTGTTCGCGGGCGCGCTGGTCGAGCTGCCGCTTGGCGTGCTGCTCGAGAGCGTCGTGCTCGTGCTCGTCGTCCCGCTCGTCCTCGGCGGAGTCGCCCGATGGGGTCTGATCCGTACGAAGGGCTCCGAGTGGCTTACTCGGAGGTTTCTCCCGAAACTGAGCCCGATCCAGATCGTCTTTCTGAGCCTCGCGATCGGCGCGATGTTCGCCTCACAGGGCGAGGTGATCGTCGAGAACCCGGAGCTGCTGGCCCTGCTCGCGATCCCGGTCGTCGCCTTCTACGCGATCAACCTCGCCGTCGGCTTCGGCGTCGGCAGCGTGCTGTCCTTTTCCTACCGCGAGATGGTTTGTTTCAACAACACGATCCTCTCGCGCAACTCCCCGACGGCGCTCGCGATCGCGGTCGTCGCCTTCCCCGACCGGCCGCTCATTCCGTTGGCGCTCGTGATCGGCCCGCTGCTCGAACTCCCGCTTCTGGGGCTCATCGCCCAGCTCCACCTCGCGATCCGGAACCACGACCGGTGGCCGCTCGATCCCGCGGGGCTGCTCGGCCGGAATTAGCGAGTCGTATCCGAAAACGTCGTCCCCGCGAGCCGCGCCATCCCGCCCGCGAGCACCTGCGTCGCGGTCGCACAGTCCTCCCAATCGGTCCACTCCTTGGGCGTATGCGAGTAGCCGTCCCGCGAGGGCGCGAAGAGCAAGCCGGCGTCGGTGACGCGCGCGACCTGCATCGTGTCGTGGGCCGCTCCCGAGTGCATCGCCATCGTCGTGATCCCCGCGGCCTCCGCGGCCCCGCGGGCCGCGTCCCGACAGCGCCCGGCCATCGAGACGGGCTCGACGTCGAACTCCCTCGTCAGCTCGGTCTCGACGCCCCGCTCGGCCTCGAGGCGCGCGAGGCTGGATCGTGCCCGCGAGACGATCTCGTTCATCGAACCGTACTCGACGTCACGGACGTCGACCCCGCATTCCACACGACCGGGGACGACGTTGGTCGCGTTCGGCTCGACCGAGTGGCTGCCGACGGTCCCCACGGCCGTCTCGCTTTTCCCCACGACGACCTCCTTTGCCGCGCGCTCGACGTCGAGGACGAACTCGCTTGCGGCCGCCAGCGCGTCGGTCCGATCCCGCATGGGAGTGGCCCCGGCGTGGTTCGCCTCGCCCCGGACGGTCACGTCACAGTGTGTGATCCCGGTGATGTCGGTGACGATCCCGACGGGGACGCCGACGGTCTCCAGCCGCTCGCTCTGCTCGATATGTAGCTCGAGCCACGCGTCCCAGCCCGCGGCGTTGACCCGGCCCTCGCCGCGAAAGCCGATCTCCTCCAGAGCCCTTTCGAGGCTCACCCCGTCGTCGTCCTCCAGCGCGAGCGCCTCCTCGACGCTTCGCTCCCCGGCGGCGACCGACGAGCCGAGCATCCCCGAGCCGAACCGGCCGCCCTCCTCCTCGGTGAAACAGACGACGGCGATCGGGCGATCGGGCTCGGCGCCGGCTTCCCGCATCGTGCGGACGGCCTCGAGGGCGCCGTAGGTACCTAAGGGACCGTCGAAGATCCCGCCCGCGGGCACCGAGTCGAGGTGGCTGCCCGCCGCGACGGGCTTCGCGTCGGGGTCGGCGCTTTCGGGCGTCCACCGGCCGACGACGTTGCCGACGGCGTCGACCCGGACCTCGAGGCCGGCGTCCTCTAAGCGTTCGACGAGGTACTCACGGGCCCGCCCGTTGGCCTCGCTCGCCGCGGGCACCGTCCGCCCCCGTCCCTCCTCGCTCTCGATCCGCCCGAACTCGGCGGTTCGTTCGATGTCCTCGCGAAGCCGGTTCTGATCGACGTTCATACCCCGTCTGCAGAGCGCGGCACAATTACCGTTGTGTCTTTCGGGCCGATCCGACGGCTCGATCAGGCGGGTTGCAGGCGAACGATCGGGGCGTCCCCGCCGTCGACGGCCACGTAAAGGTGGCCCGTCCCGGGTGCGACCGCCACGTCACGGACTCGCCAGCCCTCGTCAGCCAACAGGGGATCGAGTTCCTCGACCTCCCGACCGTCGACCGAAAACCGCCCGAGATACTCGCCCGCGAGGTTCCCGACGAACAGATCCCCCTCCCAGTCGGGGAACGCCTCGCCGTCATAGAAGGTCATGCCGGCGGGCGGAAACCCACCCGAACCGCACTCCCAGTGATAAACGGGCGCAATGGTGTCTTCGCGCTCGTCGGGGTCCTCTCCCACGGGGTCGTCCGTGCCGTACGCACAGCCGTAGGTCGCGACCGGCCAGCCGTAGTTGCCGCCCGCCTCGATCACGTTGATCTCGTCGCCGTCCTCCTCGCCGTGTTCCGACTGCCAGATATCGCCCGTCTCGGGACGGACCGTCATCCCCTGTGCGTTCCGGTGCCCGTAGCTGTAGATCGTCTCGACGAACCCCCCTTCCCCGATAAAGGGGTTGTCCTCGGGAACCGACCCGTCGAGCGCCAATCTGAGCGTGGTTCCGAGTTCGTTCGTCGTGTCCTGTGAGACGTGGTCGGGGCCGAACTCCCCCGACTGGCGGTCCCCGACGGTCATGTAGAGCGCGTCGTTTTCGACGACCATCCGCGAGCCGTAGTGGCCGTCCGAATCGACGAACGGCTCGGCGACGTGGAGCTGCTCGAACTCGTCCAACAGACCCTCCTCGGGCTCTAGGCGACCCCGGCCGAGACGGGTCGTCGATTCGCCGGCGTCGTTGTCGTCGGAGTAGCTCAGGTAAACCCACGGCTCGTCGGGGTAGTCGGGGTGAAGCACGGCGTCGAGCAGGCCACCCTGGCCGGCGGCATAGACGTCGGGACCTCCCTCGATCGACTCGACGGAACCCGACTCGGGATCGACGACCGACAGCCTGCCCTCGCGCTCGGTGACGAGCATCCCCCCCTCGGGGAGGAGCTCGATGGCCCACGGGTTCGCGAACCCTTCGGCGACGGTTTCGACGTCGAATTCGGTGGTTTCCTCTCTGTCGTCGCCATCGTCGTCACTGCCTCCGGAACTCGGTTCGTCGTCCGAGGAGTCGACACAGCCCGCGACCGAGAGCGTTCCGACCGCGACGGCAGTACGAAGGAATCGGCGCCGGTTCGTCGTGTGTCGGGCGCGCTGGTTCACGCACGACTGTTGGAGGCCGACCGTATCACGGTTGTGGCGGGCTATGGAACGATGACGGCCCGGCCCTCGATCTCGCCGTGTTCGAGCGCCTCGGCGACCTCGTTGATCTCGTCGAGGCCGTACTGGGCGGTCTCCAAGTGCATCTCTCCGCCCTCGACCAGCGCGACGAGCTCCTGGAGCTCGGTGTACTTCCCGACGATGTTCCCGACGAAGGAGAACTCCCCGTTGACCAGCGCCTGGGAGGGTTCGTGGATGTGTCCCCCGTAGCCGATGACGTGGTGCTCGCCGCCGGGCGCGACGATATCCGGGGCGAGCGCCGTCGTCCCATCGGCGCCGACGAAGTCGAGCACCTGCTCCGCGCCCGCGCCGTCGGTGATCGCCTCGATCGCCTCCGCGACGTCCTCGTCGCCGGAGTTGATCGTGTGGTCCGCCCCGAGCCGGTCGGCCAGCGAGAGCGCCTCGTCCTTGAGGTCGACGGCGATCGTGGTCGTCGCGCTCATCGCGTCGATCGCCTGCAGCCCGATGTGGCCCAGGCCGCCGATCCCGATGACGACCGTGTAGCTACCCGGGTAGAGGTGCGGGACGGCCTTGCGTGCGGCGTGGTACGCCGTGATGCCGGCGTCGGCGTGGGGCGCGATCTCGACGGGGTCGACGTCGTCCAGCCTGATGGTCGCGCGCTCGGAGGTCAGCAGGTAGTCCGCGAACCCGCCGTCGACGTTCAGCCCCGGGAAGACCGCGTTCTCGCAGTGCATGTCCTCGCCGAGGCGGCAGGCCCGGCACTGCCCGCAGGTCACGTGGGGATGACAGAGCACCTTGTCGCCGACCTCCACGGTTGAAACCTCCTCGCCGATCTCTACCACTTCCCCGGCGTTCTCGTGGCCCAGCGTCATCGGAAGCTCCTGGTCGACGTAGTCGGTCCACATCCCCTCGATGATGTGGTTGTCCGTCTGGCACCAGCCCGCCCCCTCGACCTCGACGACGACGTGGTCCGACCGGGTCGCCTCGGGCCGGTCGACCTCCTCGATCGTGAGACCCTCGTCCATCTCCTCGGTGTACTCGTGGAGTCGCGCCGCTTGCATGATACGGTAGACAACACCCGGCGGCGTCAAAAGCGTTCCCGAGGGGCGAACGTGACGAACAGTGGCCCATGTGAAGAGAGACGGTGCTCCGGGATCGGAGGTCGCCTCGAAAGGGAAGACCGAGCCCCGAAGGAGGTCCGATCGACGGTAACCCCCTTCGGCAGCCGGCACCCGAGGCTACCCCGGGGAGGGACGGGTGCGTTCCGGTAGTAGATTCCGCTCAAAGGAACAGAGGAAGAATAACGTGTTGTCAGCGACCCAACTGATCATCCGTCGAGATCCGCAAGGGATGGGTCGGACGCTACAGGCGGTCGACGATCGCGCTCGTCACGTCCTCGGTGCTCGCCTCGCCGCCGAGGTCCGCCGTCCGGGGGCCCTCCTCGAGCACGCCCGTCACCGCACTGTCGACCCGCTCGCTCTCCTCGTCGTAGCCCAGATGATCGAGCAACATCGCCGCGCTCAGGATGGCGGCGGTCGGGTTGGCGACCCCCTCGCCGGCGATGTCGGGGGCGGTGCCGTGGACCGGCTCGAACAGCGCGTTCTCCTCGCCGATGTTCGCGCTCGGAAGCAAGCCGAGCCCGCCGACGAGGCCGGCCGCCAAGTCCGAAAGTACGTCGCCCGCGAGGTTCGGACAGACGACGACGCCGAACTCTTCAGGGTCAAGACAGACGTGGGTCGCGAAAGCGTCCATCAGCACCTCGTCGGCGTCGACGCCGCGCTCCTCGGCGACCGCCAACACGTCCTCGCGGAACCGTCCGTCCGTCTCGCGCATCACGTTGGCCTTGTGGGCGACAGTGAAGCCGTCGTGGTCGCCCTCGGCGACGTACTCGCAGGCGAACTCCGCGAGGCGCTCCGAGGCCGAACTCGTCACCACGCGAGTGAGCGTCGAGAGGTCCTCGCTCAGCCTGTTCTCGTGGCCCGAGTAGACGCCCTCGGTGTTCTCCCGCAGGAAGACGAGGTCCGTCTCGGGGCGCAGCGCGTCGACGCCGGGATACGCGCGGGCGGGCCGGACGTTGACAAAGGAGCCGACGGCCTCCCGCAGCGGGAGGATCACGTCGGCCGCGCTCTCGCCCGCGGCACCGAACAGCGTCGCGTCCGCGCTCGCGGCCAGTTCGTAGGTCTCCTCGGGCAGTGCCTCGCCGGTTTCGTCCTTTACCGCGTCGCCGGCGTCGGCCTCCGTGAACTCGAACTCGCCGACGGCTTCGAGCACCTCCACGGCGGCGGGCGTCACCTCCTGGCCGATCCCGTCGCCAGGGACGACGGCGATCTCCTCAGTCATCGCTCATGTATGGCAGGGAGTCGGCGGTCTCGCGCACCGCGTCCTCGTTGGCTTTCATCAGTGCCGTGGTGTCCCAGACGCCCTCGACGAGCGCCTTGTGCTGGGCGTCCGCGACGTCGACGTTGACCGCCGTCTCCTCGTCGCCGCTCCCGTAGACGACGAGCTCGCGCTCGACGTCGACGGTGATCTCGGCGTCGGGGTTCTCCTCGACGAACGCCTGGAGCGCGCCGATCTCCTCGGGGCTCGCGGTCACCGTGGGAATGCCGAGCGCGAGGCAGTTGCCCGCGAAGATGGACGCGAACGACTCGCCGACGATGGCGTCGATCCCCCAGCGCTGAAGCGCCTGGGGTGCGTGCTCGCGCGAGGAGCCACAGCCGAAGTTCGCGTTGACCACCATGACGTTCGCCCCCTGATACTGCTCCTCGTTGAACGGGTGGTCCTTCTCGTTGTCCTCGCCGTCGAAGCGCTGGTCGAAGAAGGCGAACTCGCCCAGCCCGTCGAAGGTGACGACCTTCATGAACCGCGCGGGGATGATCTGGTCGGTGTCGATGTCGTTGCCCCGGATCGGGATGCCGGTGCCCGAGACGCGGTCGACGATCTCGGCGGGCCCGTCCTCGCGGTTCGCGTCCCGTTCGTTCTCGGTGCTCATGCCAGGCTCACCTCCTCCAGCGTACGCACGTCGGTCACCTCGCCGGTGATCGCCGCCGCGGCGACCATCCGGGGGTTCATCAGGACGGTGCGCCCGTCCTTGCTCCCCTGGCGGCCGACGAAGTTGCGGTTCGACGAGGAGGCACACGCCTGATCGCCCTCCAACTGATCCTCGTTCATGCCCAGACACATCGAACAGCCGGCATTTCGCCACTCGAAGCCCGCGGTCTCGAAGACGTCCTTCAGGCCCTCCTCCTCGGCGGCGCGCTGGACGCGCTGGCTGCCGGGGACGACGAGCGCCCGGACGTCCTCGGGGACTTCGCGGCCCTCGACGAGTTCGGCCGCGCGGCGCAGGTCGGCCAATCGGGCGTTCGTACACGAGCCGAGGAAGGCGACGTCGATGGGGTAGCCCTCCATCGTGTCGCCGGGCTCGACGCGCATGTGGTCCTGGGCGCGCCGGGCGGTGTCCTGCTTGTCCGCGGGCAGTTCGTCGGGATGGGGGATCGGCTGGGTGATGCCGACGCCCTGGCCCGGGGTCGTGCCCCAGGTGACGACCGGCTCCAGCGACGAGCCGTCGATCGTGACGACGTCGTCGTACTCGGCGTCCTCGTCCGAACGAACCGACTCCCAGTAGGGCTTGAGCCGCTCGAATCGCTCGGGGTCGTCCTCGAAGGCGTCGGTCTCGGCGAGCCACTCGTAGGTGGTCTCGTCGGGGTTGACGTAGCCCGCGCGGGCCCCGCCCTCGATCGACATGTTGCAGATCGACATCCGACCCTCCATGCCGAGGTTCTCGATGGCCTCGCCGGCGTACTCGTAGATGTAGCCGACGCCACCCTCGGTGCCCAGTCTCCTGATTATCTCGAGGATCACGTCCTTGGCCTCGACGCCGTCGCCGAGCTCGCCCGTGACCTCGATCTTCCTCACTTTCTGTTTCTCCATCGCGACCGTCCCCGTCGCGAGCACGTCGCGGATCTGGCTGGTTCCGATGCCAAAGGCGAGCGCGCCGAACGCGCCGTGCGTGCTCGTATGGGAGTCGCCACAGACGATCGTCATCCCCGGCTGGGTGATCCCCTGCTCGGGGCCGATGACGTGGACGATCCCCTGGTCGCCGGTGTCGGGATGGTCGAACTCGATGCCCGCCTCGCGGACGTTCTCCTCGAGCTCGCGCATCATCTCCTCGGCGGCGTCGTCGCCGTACGGTCGGGACTGATCCGCCGTCGGGACGATGTGGTCGACCGTCGCGTGGGTGCGCTCGGGGTATGCGACCTCCATGTCGCGCTCCTTGAGCATCCCGAACGCCTGCGGGCTGGTCACCTCGTGGATGAGGTGCAGGCCCACGAACAGCTGGGTCTGGCCCGTGGGGAGTTCGGTGACAGCGTGCTCGTCCCAGACCTTGTCGTAGAGGGTGCGTTCGCTCATTCTTCTACTACGTCCCCGTCGTACTCCTCGCCGCGCTCGAAGACGCGCGTCGCGCCCTCCTCGTCGTGCGGCGGGGTGTGATCGACGTCCTTCATGCTCTCGTTCGGCTCCCGGTTCGGATCACGCCCGCCGTCCGCGGCCACGACCGGCCCGCGCGCGAACAGCGCGCCCGCGCTCCGGTCGTCGTAGGGGTGGGTGTGATCGACGTCCTTCATCCGCTGTTTCTCATCAGTCATCCGCGGTCACCCTCTCCTGTTCGTCCTCGTCCTCCTCCTCGGCCCACGCGAACAGCGCGCGCAGCTCCGCGCCGACCTCCTCGATCTCGTGGTCCTTCTCGGCCTGGCGCAGCTGGGTGTAGCTCGGCCGCCCGGCCTGGTTCTCCGCGATCCACTCGCGGGCGAACGTGCCGTCCTGGACGCCCTGCAGGACCTCCTCCATGTTCTCGCGGGCGTGGTCGTCGATGACGACGTCGCCCTGGGTGAGCCCGCCGTACTCCGCCGTATCGGAGACCGAGTCCCACATCCCGCCGAGCCCGTCCTCGTACATCAGGTCGACGATGAGCTTCATCTCGTTGAGACACTCGAAGTAGGCCATCTGCGGGCTGTAGCCCGCGTCGACCAGCGTCTCGTAGCCCTGCTTGATCAGGCTCGCGATCCCGCCACAGAGCACCGCCTGCTCGCCGAACAGGTCGGTCTCGGTCTCCTCGCGGAAGGTGGTCTCGACGACGCCCGCGCGCGTACAGCCGATCGCCTGGCCGTACGCGAGCGCCTCGTCCTTGGCCTCGCCCGTTGCGTCCTGGTAGATCGCGAGCAGCGCGGGCGTGCCCTCGTCGTTCTCGTAGTTCCTCCTGAGGAGGTGCCCGGGCGTCTTCGGCGCGATCATCGTCACGTCGACGTCCTCGGGGGGATTGATCTGGTTGTAGTGGATGTTGAACCCGTGGGCGAACTGCAGCGTGTTCCCGGGTTCGAGCTCCTCCTCGATGTCGGCGTAGACCGCGGGCTGGACCGTGTCGGGCACCAGCACGCTCACGATCTCGGCCTGTGCGGCGGCCTCCTTCGGGGTCCCCACCGAGAGGCCGTCCTCGCGGGCGGCGTCCCGGGAGGACGACCCCTCCTTGAGACCGACGACCACGTCGATCCCGCTGTCGGCGAGGTTCTGTGCGTGGGCGTGGCCCTGGCTGCCGTAGCCCAGAACGGCTACGGTCTTGTCCTCGATCTGGCTGCGCTGTGCGTCGTCGTCGTAGTAGATCGTTGCTTCCTCAGTCATCGTTCGTGGTCGTCGTCGTGGTCCGCCAGCTCTCGTGCATTCGTTCGTACCGTTCCTCCTCGACGTCCGTCGTCCAGACGTCGCCGCGCGCGATCGCGGTCTGGCCCGTCCGGGCCAGCTCGCGGATGCCGAACTGCTGGAACGCGTCGATCGCGTCGTCGATCTTCCCCTCGCCGCCGGTGATCTCGATCGAGATCGTCCGCGGGCCGGCGTCCAGGACGGTCCCGTCGTACATCTCGGTGACCGCCTGGACCTTGTCGGGCTCGTCGCCGTGGACCTTCAGGATCACCAGCTCGCGCTGGATCGCGCTGTCGCCCAGCTCCTGGACCGAGATCACGGGCAGCAGCTTCTCCAGCTGCTTCTCGACCTGCCGGATCCCCGGCTCGGGCTCCTCGATGACGAGCGTGATCCGCGAGGTCTCGGGATTGGTCGTCGTCCCCACGGTGAGGCTCTCGATGTTGAACTGCCGCCGGGAGACCAGTCCCGAGGCCTTCGCGAGCACGCCGGGCTCGTTCTCGACCAGCGCCGAGATCGCGGTCCGCCGGGATCGGGGCTCGGCCTCGACCTCGGGGTCGATCCGCATCCCCTGGCTGTTTCGCCGGCCCGTCGGCCGGGGGCGCTCCTCGGGTGCGGGCCCCCGCAGCTCGTTGACCCGCTGTTCCGGTTCCTGTTCGCTCATAGCTGGTCCTCCGAGAGGGCGAACTGCCCGTTGTCCCCGCCGCTGGGCACCATCGGGTAGACGTTCGACTCGGGGTCGATGTGGAAGTCGATCACCGAGGGGCCGTCGTGGGCGATCGCGGCCTCGACGGTTTCGACGACCTCGTCGTACTCGTGGACCGAGAAGCCCTGTGCGCCGAACGCCTCGGCGAGCTTGTCGAACGCGGGCACCCACGGGTACTGCGAGGCCGAGTGGCGCCCCTCGAAGAAGGCGTCCTGCCACTGGCGGACCATCCCCACCGAGGAGTTGTTCAACACCGCGACGGTGATGTCGAGGTTCTCCCGCACCGCGACCGCGAGCTCCTGACAGGTCATCAAAAAGGAGCCGTCGCCCTCGAAGCAGACGACCTCGGTGTCGGGCTTCGCGACCTTCGCGCCGATCGCGGCGGGCAGGCCGTAGCCCATCGTTCCTAACCCATGGGAGGAGACCCACGTCCGCGGGTGGCGATAGGTCCAGTACTGACACGCCCACATCTGGTGCTGACCGACGCCCGTGGTGACGATCGCGTCGTCGGGCGTCGCCTCGTCCATCGCCTCGACGGCGAACTCGGGGCGCAGCGGCCGCTCCTCGGGCGCGGCGTAGTCCATCGGGTACTCGGCCTTCCACGTCGTACACTGCTCGCGCCACTCGGGAGCGTCGGGCGCCCGGGTCATCTCGGCGTCGAGCTGCTCGAGGACGGTGCCGGCGTCGCCGATCAGCGCGACGTCGGCCTCGATGTTCTTCGAGATCTCCGCGGGGTCGATGTCCGCGTGCAGGACCTCGGCGTCGGGCGCGAACGTCTCGATGCCGCCGGTGAGGCGGTCGTCGAACCGACAGCCCACCGCCAGCATCGTATCGCAGTGGGTGATCGCCATGTTCGCGTAGCCGGTGCCGTGCATCCCGGCCATCTCCATCGCCAGCTCGTGGTCCTCGGGGAACGAGCCCAGCGCGGGCATCGTCGTCACGACGGGGATCCCGTACTCGGTGGCGAAGGCCCTGAGGGCGTCGCTGGCCTCGCCCTTGATCACGCCGCCGCCCGCCAGGATGACGGGCTTCTCGGCGCGCTCGAGGCTCCGGACCGCTTGCTCGACGGCCTCGTCGTCGGCCTCGTACTGCGGGTCGTAGGTGTCGGGCGTCCGGGGCGGGCCCGGCTCCCGGTCGGTTCCGGCGTTGGTGACGTCCTTCGGGAGGTCGACGACCGTGGGGCCGGGTCGACCCGTCCCCGAGAGCGCGAACGCCTCGGCGACGGTGTCGCCGACCGTGTCGGCGTCGGTCGCGAAGTAGTTCGTCTTCGTGATCGGGCGCGTGACGCCCGTCGTGTCGGTCTCCTGGAAGGCGTCGTTGCCGACCGACGCCGTCGCGACCTGGCCGGTGAGCGCGAGGACCGGGTCCGAATCCATGTCGGCGTCCGCGAGCCCGGTCACGAGATTGGTCGCGCCCGGCCCCGAGGTCGCGAGACAGACGCCGGGTTCGCCGGCGACGATCCCGAAGGCGTCCGCGGCGTGGGCCGCGCCCTGCTCGTGGGCCATCGTGACGTGGCGGATCGAGGAGTCGTACAGCGCGTCGTAGACGGGCATGATCGCCCCGCCCTGGACGCCGAAGCAGGTCTCGACGCCCGCGCCCTCGAGCGCGCGGATCACCGAACTCGCGCCGTTCTCGACGGGTAGTTCGACGTCCGGATCGCTCTCCTCGTCGTCGATCGTGGTGGATGCTTGCTTGCTCATCGTTCGGTCCGTTCGGCACTGGTTTGCGGGCGATGCGGCGGTCGACAGCGGTCGGTTCGTGGGTTCATCGGTTGGGATAGCGCGCGTGCTGGTGGTCGGGAGACGGTGCGGCCGGGTCGAGGAGAGTGGGTGGTGTAGGGGCTAAACCCCTACAATAATGAGCGCGCGCGCTACGACCGCGTCGCTGTCGGGAAGCGCCGGCCCGAGAGCGGTGGTCGTCTGCATCTATCTGCGGTGTGGGAAGCCGTGGGTAATAACCCTTCCGGGTCCCGTCTCCGCTGTGGCGTCGCTGGCCGGCGCGCGCTCGAGGGGCCATCTACGCTCTGACCTCCTCCTCCCGAGAGACCCCGATCTCGCGGGCGAAGCGCTCGACGTCGCTCCGGGTGACGCGGTTCTTCTCCGCGCCGTAGTCCTTCACCCGACGGGTGATCTCGCGGACCTCCCCGTCGGTGGGATCGAAGCCGGCCTCGGTCAGGAACTCCCGGACCGAGTGGGTGCCGGTGTGCTTGCCCAACACGAGCTCGCGCTTCGCGCCGACCATCTCGGGGGTCATGATCCCCGGCTCGAACGTGTCGCTGTTCTCGATCACGCCCGCAGCGTGGATCCCGCTCTCGTGGGAGAAGGCGTTTGCCCCGACGATCGGCTTGTTCGCCGGCACCGGGACGTCGCTCTTCTCCTCGATCAGGCGCGACAGCTCCGTGATCCTCGTCGTGTCGATCCCGGTGTCGATCCCGTAGATCGATTCGGCGGCCATCACGACCTCCTCGTAGGCCGCGTTGCCCGCGCGCTCGCCGATGCCGTTGACGCTGACCTGGGCCTGCTCGGCGCCGGCCTCGAAGCCGGCGATGGCGTTCGCGCTCGCCATCCCGAAGTCGTCGTGGGCGTGGACGTCGACGCGCGCGTCGGTGTGCTCGCGGACGAGCTTCACCAGCGCGCTCATTCGACTGGGGGTCGCGACCCCGCAGGTGTCGGGGATGTTGATCCAGTCGACGCCGACCTCGTCGACGGCCTCGAGGATCTCGGCGAGGAACTCGCTGTCGGTGCGCGTGGCGTCCATCGGCGAGAACATCACCTCGACGCCCGCGTCGTTGACGCGCTGTACCGATTCGACCGCCCGCTCCTTGACGTCCTCACGGGTGGCGTGCATCGAGTCCTCGATCTGGACGTCGCTGGTCGAGACGAAGACGTGGATCATCCCCACGCCCGAATCGATCGCGCTCTCGACGTCCTTCTCGACGACGCGGGCCAGCCCGCAGACCGTCGAACTCGTCGAGGCGGCGATGTCGCTGACCGCCTCGAACTCCGCGTCGCTGTTGACGGGGAACCCGGCCTCGATGACGTGGGTCCCCATCTCGTCCAGCACCGCTGCTATCTCGCGCTTGTCGTCGTAACTGAACGACGTCCGCGGCGTCTGCTCTCCGTCACGTAGTGTGGTGTCGAAAACCCGTACCGTCTCGATCTCGTCACTGGAAGCTAACGTGCCCTGGAAGAACTCGACCCCCCCGACTGGTGTCGGAGGCGTCCATGTTGTTATTGGACATGGTGTTCGTTTCCAGAGCCGCCGTGATATATAAACCCACCGCTGCGACGCCGCGCCGTGGTGCGAGATACCGTTCGGCTCGCTGGTACGATCCGGGAAACCGCACGACTGCACCGTTGTATAATGTCCTTAATCTCATTGGATATCTGGGTACGGTATAGTGCCCGACGGACGGCGGGCAGGCCGACGTCAGAAATATTCGACTCTTTTCTTGTGGAATCTATGTCCAGAAGCGCGGCGCGCGCCCCGAAACTGGACGAGTGTTGGTGCAGCGGACACACTGAAGGGGGTGGCAGCCGAAGGGCGATCGCATGACGAACGATCAGGTCATCGACCTCCTGCGGGAGGCGTATATGGACGAACTCGAGACCGTGATGAACTACCTGGCGAACTCGATCGTCCTCGACGGGGTCCACGCCGAGGGGATCAAGGAGAGCCTCGATCTGGACGTCGACGAGGAGCTCAACCACGCGCGCATGCTCGGCCAGCGCCTCAAGCAGCTCGACGCCCGGCCGCCGGCATCGGGCGAGTTCGAGGCGGGCCAGCAGGGGCTCCAGCCCCCCGAGAACAGCACGGACATTCTCAGCGTCATCGACGGCGTGATCGAGGCCGAGGAGGACGCGATCGAGACCTACCGGTCGTTGATCACCGCCGCCGAGGAGGCAAACGACCCCGTCACGGAGGACCTCGCCGTCGACCTCCTCAGCGACGAGGAGGCCCACCGCGCGGAGTTCCGCGGGTTCCGCCGGGAGTACAAGGACTGAGCGGGCGGCGGCCGACGCTAGACTTTTTGCGGGCGGGGAGCGACCCCCAGCGTATGGCAGACTTCAACCTCGACCTGCGGTCGGTCGAGGAACACATCGACGACGAGGACGAGGAGAGCGAGGGGTCGCGGAAGGTAACGCTCGGCGTTCTCGACGGGACCACTCCCCCCGAGGAGTGGATCGCGGCCACCGAGCGCGGCGAGGTCCTCGTCCTCGCGGTCGACGGCGAACTGAACGAGCTCGCGAGCGGCTTCGCGCGCGAGATCAGCGAGGACGGCGGCGAGCTCGTCCACTTCCGGCAGTTCCTCATCGTCACGCCGCCGGGCGTGAGCGTCGACACGGATCGACTCTGAGTTCGGGGCTCACCACGTCGTCAGCGCGCCACTGCCGTGATCGGAGACGAGGATCCCGAGGAAGGCGAGCACGCCCGTGATCGCGAAGGCGCTGCCGACGTAGAACACCGAAGCCATGCTCACTTCGACCATGAGCCAGCCGGCGATGAGCGGCCCGGCGACCGATCCCGGTCGCCAGATGAGCTCCCGAATCCCGCAGCAGCGTGATCAGCGTGATGAAACCGAACCCCTCCGCGAAGCGGGTCGCATAGAGCGTCAGAAACTGGAGGGAGTCGCCGTCCACACCGTCCCTGTCAAGGGTCGCGCCATAGCTATTTCGAAACGTAACTACTCGAACGTCAGGGAGTGGCCGTCGGGATCGAGGACCCGCAGCCCGCCGTCCACCCGTTCGACCGCACAGGCACGGTCTCTGACGTTCGCCACAGCGTCGTCGGGGTCGGCCGTCCCGAACCCGAGGTCGACGTGGACGCCACCGCGGGCGTCCGCGAGTCCCAGCTGGGGCTCCCAGAGTTCGAGGTCCATCGGCCCCGCCAATCGTACCCGCCGCCGTTCGTCCCCCCGATCGACGACCCCGAAGCCGAGGTCGGTGTAAAAGTCCTCAGCCCGGTCGAGCTCCGCGACTTCGAGAACGACCTCGAAGATCCCGGTGAGCCCCGATCCCTCGCCGTCTCCCGCCTCCCCGATCTCGACGCAGTGGTCGTCGGGGTCGTCGACGTACAGCGAGCGCGCGGAGCCGAAGCTGTGTTCGACGGGTTCGAGGTCCTCTAACCGTGCCCACCAGTCGTCGTACTCCGAGGGAGGGGTGGAAAAGGCGTAGTGGGTGTGCAGGCCGCCACGGGGGACGGCACGGGGACGACGCAGGACCAGCTCCGTTTCGCCGGCACGAAAGACGAGTTCGGTGTCGCTCTCGCGCTCGACCGGCAACCCGAGACGGGTCGTGTAGAACTCGCGGGCCCGGTCGAGGTACTTGACCTCGAGGGCGAGGTGGTCCAGGGACTGGAGCATGGCCGAGGATACTCGCGGACCGCCATAAGTCGTGAGGCGCCGGCGGGCCGGACGGCGTGCCCGAGTCTCCGGGTGTGTGGATCCTCGCGTAGCGCGACGGACGCGAGTGCCTCCTGAGGCGGCGTTTTATCGGGCTGGGTGCCCTACCCTCGTCCATGCCGATGAAACAGGGCGGCGAGGCGAGGGACGCACGCAGGGTCGAGGAGTTCGACGGGGGCTTCAGCTGGATCGCCTTCCCCGAGGAGGAGATGCGGCGTGCGAGCCACGCGCTCGTCGAGGACGGCGACGTCTGGCTGATCGACCCCGTCGATACGCCCGAGCTCGACGGATGGGTCGAGGAGGTAGGCGAGGTCCGCGGGGTCGTCGTGTTGCTCGATCGCCACACCCGCGACGCCGCGGAGGTCGCGAACCGCCACGTGGTCCCGGTCTACCTCCCCGAGGAGTTCGCCGAGGCCCGCGAGGAGATCGACGCGCCCGTCGAGACGTTCGCCGACGGGTTGCCCGACACCGGCTATCGATCCTTCGCTGTCCTCGATACCCCGGTCTGGACGGAGGTCGGCCTCTATAACGACGAGAGCGGCACGCTGGTGGTCGCCGAGAGCGTCGGCACCGCCGAGTTCTTCCGCGCGCCGGGCGAGCGCCTCGGCGTCCACCCCGCTCGCCGGCTGTTCCCGCCGACCGCCCTGCGGGGCTTCCTCCCCGAGCGGGTCCTCGTCGGCCACGGCGAGCCGGTGACCGACGACGCGCCCGAGGCGCTGCGCGAGGCGCTCGCGGGCTCGCGGAAGAACTCCCCGCGGCTCTACGCGAAGAGCATCCGGACGTTCCTCCCGCTATAACTGGCAGAATAGTTATGATTGTGGGGCGGGTATAGGTAGTAAGTGGTCTACATCACGCGCGGATTGGCGACGGCCCTCCTCGAGTTCGCCGAGGAGGCCGAGCCCGAGCGGTTCTCCGTCGGCCTCGGGACTACCCCCGCGGGCGAGTTCGACGACGACGAGGAGCTCGGCCTCCCCGCCGAGACGCCCGTCTTCACGCATTTCTACCACCCCGACGCGGGCCGCTCGGTCAACGCGGTCTTCGGGATGGACTTCTCGACGCCGGCCGGCCGGACCCAGGGGCGGTTCGTCTCGCATCCACAGGGGAAGCTGACGGTCGAACTCACCGACGACCTGCACGCGACGATGCTCGTCGCGGTGCCCCCCTGGGAGCCCGAGGGGTTCGCGGCCTTCGACAGGCGGGGCGACCGCCAGCCCCTCGAACTCCTCGCGGCCGAGCCGCCGACCGAGTCGCTCTGAGCTACTGCAGATACCCCAGATCGCGGAGCTGGTCGGTGATCTCCTCGAACTCCGCCTCGGTGAGCTCGCCCCGTTTCTGGTGCTGGATGACGATGCTACGCAGGAGGAAGCGCACGAGGTCGCTCGTGCTCTGGAAGCTCGTACCCTCGATGGTCTCCTCGACGCGCTCGGCCAGGTCCTTCGGGATGGAGACGGTGGTGTACTCGGTCACGCGCCGTGCTACTTGCCGAAGCGGGAAGCCGTTATCGCTCCTCGCGATCGGGGCGGCGATCTACGGGGCGGGACGGTCGCGGTCGAAGGGGCTGCCGACGAGTGATCGGTGCGGTTTTGTCCCCCGACGGGGAACGAAAGCCAATGCGCGAGTGGCTCTCGATCTATCTGAAGGGTGTCTGTATGGGCGCGGCCGACATCGTCCCCGGCGTCTCGGGCGGGACGATCGCCCTCATCGCGGGGATCTACGACCGGCTGATCGCCGCCATCGCCGGCCTCGACCCCCGAATCCTCGCGACGGTGCCCGCGCTCGCGAGCGGCGAGGGCCGCACCCGATTTCGCGACGACCTCCTCGAAATGGACGTCCCCTTCCTGCTGGTCCTCGGGCTGGGGATCGGAACGGCCGTCCTCCTCATGTCCCGGCTGATCACCGCTGCGTTCGAGGCGTATCCCGCCGTGCTGAACGGCTTCTTCTTCGGCCTGATCGCCGCCTCGGCGGTCGTGATCTACCGGGTGACCGATGTCGACACGCCCGGTCGAATCGGGGCACTCCTGTTCGGGGCGGTACTGGCCTTTTTCGTCAGTGGTGCGACCGAGTCGGGCGGGGAGGCGAGCCTCCTGCTCGTCTTTCTCGCGGGGGCGATCGCCATCTCGGCGATGGTCCTCCCGGGGATCTCGGGGGCGGCCTTCCTCTACATCCTCGGGCAGTACGAATACATGCTCGGCGCGCTGACCGAGTTTACGGACGCGCTGGTCGGCCTGTTCGGCGACGGATCGCTCGAAGCGGTCGTCGACCCGGGCGTCCCGGTCGTCGTCTTCATGGTCGGGGCGACCGTCGGCCTGCTGACGATGGCCCGGCTCGTGAGGCGCGCGCTCGAACGCAACCGGATGGCGACGCTCGGCTTCCTCGTCGGGCTGATGGTCGGGGCGCTTCGCCTGCCCGTCGACGAGGCCGCCGCCGCGACCGAGGTCTGGACGCCCGGCCTGCTCGCCGCGGTCGTCGGCGCGACGCTCGTCGGCGCCGCGGTCGTCCTCGGGTTCGATCACTACACCGACTCGCTCGACTACACCGAGGACACCGCGATCTGAACGACCGCCGGAGGAAACTACAGGGGGCTTCGGCTCCCTACCCCGAGTATGAGCGACACCGACGCCGGCGGGGACGCGGACGAACGAAAGGAGTCGACGACCTGGCTCGACACCGCCGACTCGGTGATCGATCGAAACCTCGCGCGCGACGAGACGATCGAACTCACCGCCGAGGACCTCACGGTCGACGTTCCCACGGAGTTCGGCGAGAGCCCGCCGGCGACCGTCCGCCTCAACGGTAGCGTCAAAATCAGCTCCGAGGGGCTCTCGGGCCCGCTGTTCGCGTGGCTCGACTGGTGGGACGACCGCGATTAATCGACCAGCGCGTCCTCCATCACCTGAAGGGGATGTCGGACCTCGTAGCCCGTCCCGTGTTCCATCTGCATCGCGCAGGTCGGACACTCGGTCATCCCCGCGTCGGGTTCGGCGTCCTCCATGTGGTGGAACATCTCCGCGCCGATCTTCATCGAGGTGTCGTACTTCTCCTCCTTCCAGCCGTAGGTGCCCGAAATGCCCGAACACGAGTCGCCGACGTCCTCGGCCTCCGCACCCTCGACCCGATCGAGCAGCTCGATCGCCTGTCCCGCGAGCCCCTGGTTGCGCGCGTGACACGGCGCGTGATAGGCGAAGCGCTCGGAATCGACCTCGCTTTCCTCCAGTGCCCCCGAGAGGTCCTCGTGGATCCGGAGGTATTCCAGCGCCTCGTAGGTGTGCGCGGAGACGTCCTCGATGCCATCGAGATCGAACAGCTCGGGGTACTCCTGGCGAAGCGAGAGCGAACAGGAGGTACACGAGGCGATGACGTCGGCGCCGTCCTCGATGGCCGCCGAGAGCTCGGCGACGTTGGTTTCCGCGGCGCGCCGCGCGTCGGGCAACATCCCGTTGGCGAACATCGGGGTGCCCGAGCACTTCTGGGGCGGCACCATGACCTCGTAGCCGAAGGACTCGAAGACCCGCACCATCGCCTTGCCGACCTCGGGGGTGTTGTAGTTCGAGTAGCAGCCGTGGAAGTACGCGACGCGCTTCTCGTCGCTCTCCACGTTGGCTCCGTCCCTTTCGGACCACCACTCCCGGAAGGTCTGTTCGGCGAACTCGGGGAACTCCCGCTCGGCGGTGATTCCCATCACCTTCTCGTTGACCTCCTGAACTACCGAATTACTCATCAGGAAGTTCGTCAGGCGGGGGACCTTCGAGCCGACCCACGCGAGCGTGCCGTAGTTCGAGAGGATCCGATTGCGGATGTACTCCCGGGAGAGCTTCGCCATCTGGTTCTCGACGAAGGTCCCCCGCGCGGTGTTGTGCATCTGGCTGAGCGGCACGTCCGAGGGACAGGCCGAGTCACAGCGCATGCAGTTCGAGCAGTTCATCACCGAGTCGTCGATGTCCTGATCGCTCTTGCGCTTCAGGCGCCACTGTTCCGGCCCCTGGAACTTCGGGCCGGGGAAGTCGTCGTCGACGGCCGCGACCGGACACTCGCTGTCGCAGGTCGAACATTTGTAACAGTCGTCGGCCCCCGATCGGAGGTCCATCCCTCCGGACTCGGCCTCGGGGAACACTTCTACCGGTTCGAACTCGTCGGAACTCTCTGCGTCACTCATTGTGTTGTTAGATCCTCGCTCGCGTTTCGGCCGGCGACCAGTCCGGTCGCCAGCGAGACGCCGCTTCCCGATTTCTCGCGCGCCAGATCGTAGCCGCCCAGCACCGCGCCCGCCGCCCGGAGGTTCGAGAACTCTGGCTCGCCCTCGGAATCGAGCGGCCGGAGGCTATCATCGGTGTCCATCCCGAAGCGGGCGAACGGCTGGTCGTCGAAGACGTGGTCATGAAACCACTCGTAGCGCTCCTCGGGCTGGGGGACGTGACAGTCGAAGACCGGCTCGCTGATCCCCTCGCGATCGGAGTCGATCCCCTTGCCCACGAGCCCGCCCGTCGCCAGCACGACCTGATCCGCGTGATAGGGGGTCTCGCGTCGGCCCCGGTCGATCGAGACCGAGGTGATCCGGCCCTCGTCCTCGGTGTAATCGACGGCCGGGTTGCCCGACTCGACGCGCACGCCCTCCGCGTCGAGGGCCTCCTCGAGGCGGTCCTCGAGGCGCATCCCCGGCAGGCTCGGCGGCCCCATCGGCACCTCGAAGACCGGCACGCCGAGTTCGGCCTCGAGGGTTTCGCGTACCGCGCCGGGGTCGTGGTCGCCCAGCAGCGCGGGAAAGCCCACGCGTTCCGCATCGCCGAGGTGCTCGGCGACCAGATCCGCGAGCGCCTCGCGGGTGCCGGTTCGGTTCTCGCGATCGAGCAGCTCGTCGGCGTCGAGCGCCTTCGCCAGCCGGGTGACCCGGGCGTCGGCCCGGAACTCGCCGGGGAACCGGACCGTGACCCCCCGGACGTCGAACGGCACCGAGGCGTCGAGACGCTCGGCCGCGAGCGGCGCGTCGAAGCCCGTGACGACCTCGAAGCCTACCAGCAGCGTGTCCTCGGCTCGGCTCGCCAGCCCCGCCGCCGCACTCGTCGGATACCGGCTCGTGGGTTTGATCCGCCCGCCGTAGGTCGGCGAGAGCGCGTTCACGTCGGTGTGCCCGCCCTCGTAGAGCCCCTCGGTGAGTTCGTCGAACAGCGCGAGCGACTCGCGGACCGCGTCGACGCCCACCGTCCGATAGGGGTGCTCGTCGGGCAGGTCGGGGATCGCCTCGAAGGGCTCGACGATCGGCTCGTCGCTCCCGTGATAGCCCAGCACGTCGACCAGCCCGCTGGCGTTGCGCAGCGTGTTCTCCTTGTGCGTGACAAGCCGGGTTCGGGCCCCGCCGCGCGCGGCGACGATGGCCGCGGTCGCGCCCGCGAGCCCGCCGCCGATCACGAGTACGTCGTCCTCAATCGCCATGGTCGCCTCCCCGTCGCCCGCCGTCGGATCGAGGATCCGACGAGGATCGCGAACCATCCTCGGACCGTCTCGCGGTCCGATGTGGATCGCGCTCGTCTCGCTCGCGCTCACCGTGGGTTCGCTCATCGCCGTCCGTCGCCGCCTCGGCGCCCGAATCGAACGCGTCGAACTCCGTTACGGCGGGCTCGCGGTCGAGGCTCATCGTCGTGCCGTGGAGCTGGTAGTTCAAGGCGGCCTGCGAGAGCCCCTCGCCCCACAGCGCGTGGCGCTCGCCCTTCCAGCGCTCCTGTACGAGCTCGTCCCACGCTTCGCTGACGGTCGCCTCGTCGTACTCGGGGTGGAGCTCGCCGGCCATCCGGTGACAGCAGAAGCCGCCCTGACAGTTGCCCATCGAGGCGCGGGTCCTGATCCGCACGGCGTTGAGGTCGCTTCCCGCGCCCTCGATGGCGTCCTGGATCTCCGCGCGCGTGACCGCCTCGCAGTCACAGATCACGGGGTTGGGTTCGTCGGTCTTCAGCACCTCGTCGGCCCGCGAACCGAGCCGCTGGACGCTGCGGCGGGCGATCGGGGAGCGGAGCCCGAACTCGTCCATGTAGTCGCGAAGCACCGAGAAGTCCTCGCTGCCGGGGAGCGGCTCGTCGGCGGTACGACACTCCGCGGTGACGTCGAGCTTCTCGCAGACGTGGTCAGAGATCTTCTCGGCCATCAGCCGGTAGGTGGTGAACTTCCCGCCGACGATGCTAGTCATCCCCGGCAGGGAATCGCGGTCCTCGTGGTCGAGCAGGAAGAAGTCTCGCGTGATGTCGGTGGGGTCGGTCGTTCCGGTTCCAGGGGGTTCGTACAGCGGCCGGACGCCCCAAAAGGAGCGGATGGTCCGGGCGTCCTCGAGGATCGGCACGAGTCCCGAGAGCTCCTCGATCATCATGTCGACCTCCCAGCGCTCCTCGGGATAGTCCTCGGGGTCGTCGACCTCGACGTCCGTGGTCCCCAGGATCGCGGTCGTCTCGTGGGGGACGATGATGTCGGCGTCGCCCTTCTTCCGACAGCGGTTGATCACCGTATCGACCTGCCGGGCGTTCATGATCACCATCACGCCCTTCGAGGGCCGGACCTCGACGTCGACGCCGGCCATCTCTCCGACGCGCCCGGCCCACGCGCCCGTCGCGTTCACGACGTGGTCGGCCCGGATCTCCTCGACGGTGCCGGGCTCGGCGTGGTCTCGCTTTCCGGGCCCCGACTCGTGTTCGACCTCCACGCCGACGACACGGCCTCGCGGGCCTCGCCCGCTCGGCATCTCCGAGGCACTTCGTGCCTCGCCTTCCCCGCCCTCCACGAGGACGTCGGTCACCTTCGCGTGGGTCTCGACGCGCGCACCGTGTTCGATCGCGTCGGCCGCGTTGGCCACGCAGAGGCGGAACGGATCGACCGCGCCGTCGGGCACCGCGATCGCGCGTTTGACCTCGCGGGTGAGATACGGCTCGCGTTCGCGGGCCTCCTCGGCCGAGAGGACCTCCGCGGGGATGTCACACTCCCGACACCCCTCGAGTTTCTGCTCGAAGTACTCGTCGGGGTCGTCCTCCAGTTGGACGAACATCCCGCCGGTCATCTCGACGCAGTGGCCCGCGATCTCGCGCAGCACCCTGTTCTCCTCGATACACTCGCGCGCGCTCGCCTGGTCGGAGACGGCGTACCGGCCGCCGCTGTGGAGCAGCCCGTGCATCCGCCCCGTCGTACCGTGGGTGAGGTTGCCCTGCTCGACGAGCGCCACCGAGAGCCCGCGCATCGCCAGGTCGCGGACGATGCCACAGCCCGTCGAGCCGCCGCCGACGACGAGGACGTCGACCCTGTCTGTCATCGTCTTCCCGTTGGCTCCCGTCTACTTTACTTTACCCCTCGACGCGACCCAGGAGTAAACTATTTCCCACATGACTGATTGTTAGATTAGTAATGACCGTCCCGAACCGGTTTCCCGTCGGTCGAACGTCCCCCGAGATCGGGGTCGCGAGCGCGGTCCGGGGATCCCGGGACGACGGCACCCGTCGGACACACGGTCCATCGGTGTCCGCCCACCCTCCCTGATACGATGAACATCGAAGAACGCGTCGCGAGGCGGCGACGATCCGACGGCGGTCCGCAGTTGATCAGGAGCTACGACGCGCTCAGCCCGGCCGCCCACGTCCGGGACCCGGACGGCCGGGGCTCGGCCCTGGAGCAGCTGCTCGACGGCCTCGAACCCGCACTCGGTGGCGAGCTCCCGTCGAACACCTACGTCTGGGGGCCGAAGGGGTCGGGCAAGTCCGCGCTCGTCACGGCGCTGTTCTCGGAACTCGAGCGAGTGAGCGACGAGAGCCGCACGAGCATCCACACGAGCACGCGCGTGGAGGGCGGCGACATGGCCGAGTTCGCCTACGTCGACGCGCGCGGGACGCGAAGCGAGTTCGGCCTCCGGCACGCGATCCTCGACGCCCTGCTCGACGAGCGGATCCCGAAACAGGGCGTCGGCGACGACCACCTCGTCGAGCGGTTGGAGGGAGCGTTCGGCGGGTCGGATCGGACGGCGGTCGTGGCGGTCGATCACCTCGGGCGCTCCGAAACCGTCCCCGTCGACACCGTCGAGGCGTTCCTCGGTCGCGTTCCCGACTCGATCGCGTGGCTCGCGATCGGCCGCCAGCCGCCCGGGGAGTACGGGACGCCGATCGACTCGACCGTCCACCTCCCGAGCTATCAGCGCTACGCGCTCGTGGACATCCTGACGAGCCGGGCCTCGCGGGGGCTCGCACATCAGGCGATCCCACATGAGGAGCTCCGGCGGATCGCGACGTGGGCCAACGGCGACGTCCACGACGCGCTCGCGGCGCTGTTCGGCGCGGCGGTGCGGGCGGACGAGGCGGGCAAGCGAACGATCGAGTCGGGGGCGGTCGACGCCGGCATGGAGGCCGTCCCACGGTCCGGCGTGGCGATCGGGTGCGTGCTGGCGCTACCCGAGAACCGACAGCGCGTCCTCAGGCGGCTGCTCGACCTCGATACGAGCGGGCAGTCGATCGGCGAGACCGCGGAGACCGTCGCAAGCGAGGGCTCGCTCGAGCTCTCGACGGCGACGGTCAAGCGGTTCCTCTACGAACTGGCCGAAACCGGCGTCCTCGACCGGGTGCGCGCGGAACGAACCGACGGGCTGGGGCGCCCGCCGAGCCGCGTCGAGCCCCGGTTCCCGACGCTCGTCTTCCGACAGGTGTTCGACGCGACCCACGGATCTGCCCGCGAGCGGTAGGAAAGGTTTATCATGAATGTCAGTATTGGTTATTGGTAGTACGGCACTCTTCGATAAAGAATGGTGCCGTCGGACCGGGGCGCCCCGGAAACGACACTAACCATGACAAGCGAACAATTCGTCGGTGCGATCGACCAGGGGACGACCGGAACGCGCTTTATGGTGTTCGACCACGCGGGACAGGTCGTCGCCAACGCGTACGAGAAACACGAACAGATCTACCCCCAGCCCGGCTGGGTCGAACACGACCCCGTCGAGATCTGGGAGAACACCAAGTCGGTGATGACGGACGCGCTCTCGGAGGCGGGGATCGACGCCGACCAGCTGGCGGCGATCGGCGTCACCAACCAGCGCGAGACGACGGTGCTCTGGGACCGCGACTCGGGCACGCCGGTCCACGAGGCGCTGGTCTGGCAGGACCGCCGGACGACCGACAGGGTAGAGGAGCTCCAGGACGCGGGGATGGCCGGGACCATCCGCGAGAAGACCGGGCTCGAGGCCGACGCCTACTTCTCGGCGACGAAGGCCGAGTGGATCCTCGAGAACGCCGACCCGATGAAGCTCGAACCCGCAAAGCAACAGAGCGTGCGCGACCGCGCCGAGGAGGGCGAGGTGCTGTTCGGGACGATCGACACGTGGCTGATCCACAAGCTCACGGGCAACCATATCACGGACGTGACCAACGCCTCGCGGACGATGCTGTACGACATCCACGACGCCGACTGGGACGACGAGCTCCTGGAGGAGTTCGGCGTTCCCGAGGCGTGTCTCCCCGAGGTACGCCCCTCCTCGGACGACGACTACTACGGCCATACCGACCCCGACGGCTTTCTGGGGGCTGAGGTGCCCGTCGCGGGCGCGCTCGGCGACCAGCAGGCCGCGCTGTTCGGCCAGACCTGCTTCGACGCCGGCGACGCGAAGAACACCTACGGCACGGGTAGCTTCTTCCTGATGAACACCGGCGAGGACGCAGTCGAAAGCGAACACGGCCTGCTGACGACCGTCGCGTTCCAGCGCTCGGGGGAGCCGATCAACTACGCGCTTGAGGGGTCGATCTTCATCACCGGCGCGGCCGTCGAGTTCCTCGAGGACATCGGGCTGATCAAGAGCGCGGCCCAGACCGCCGAGCTCGCGAGCCGGGTCGACTCCACCGACGGGGTCTACTTCGTCCCCGCGCTCACCGGGCTCGGCGCGCCCCACTGGGACGGCAGGGCGAGGGGAACGATCGTCGGGATGACCCGCGGCACCAAGAAGGAACACATCGTCCGGGCGACCCTCGAGGCGATCGCGTATCAGACCCGTGACGTCGCCGAGGCGATGGAGGCCGATTCGGGCATCGAGATGGGCTCGCTGCGCGTGGACGGCGGCGCGGTGAAGAACGACTTCCTCTGTCAGCTCCAGGCCGACATCATCGGCTCGGAGATCGTCCGGCCCGAGGTCGACGAGACCACCGCGCTCGGCTCCGCGTACGCCGCGGGTCTCGCCGTGGGCTACTGGGAGACCGTCGACGAGCTCCGCGATAACTGGCAGATCGACCGGGAGTTCGAATCGGAGATGGACCCGGAGGACGCCGATCGCACTTACGAGCGCTGGTCCGAGGCCGTCGAGCGCTCGCGGGGCTGGGCGAGGGACGAGTAGGATGATCGAAGCCACCGTCCTCCAGGTCCCCGTCCTCGGGATGGAGTACGAGGCGTTCGCCGCGTTGCTCATCGCGGCGCTCGCGGGCGGCGCGTTCGGCGCGGCGCTCGGGGCGCTTCCCTCCTTCGTCTTCACCGGGTTCGTCGTCCTCCTGGGCGAGGGGCTCGGGGCGCTGCAGGCGGAGCTCGCCGACGCCGGCGTCGAGGGAATCGCGCTCGACGTGACCGGCGCGATCGGCTTCGGACCGGTCGTCGGCCCACATATCGCCTTCGCGGGCGGGGTCGCGGCCACGGCCTACGCCGGCAAGCGCTATCCCGAGATGGGGACCCCTGGCGGGTTTCACTTCGGGAAGGAGATCACCTACGCCTTCGGCACCAAGCCCGACATCCTGCTGGTCGGCGCGCTGTTTGGCGCCCTCGGGATGCTCGTCACCCAGATCGGCGAGGGGATCGGGCTCCCGCTCGACAACATCGCGATGTCGGTCGCGCTTACGGCGCTCGTCGCGCGGGTCGTCTTCGACTACCCGTTGATCGGGACGCCAGCGGGGAACGGATATCTGGACATGTCGCCGTTCGAGCGCGGCGAGACCCGTGCGGGCAGCGAGCGGCCGTCGACCGAGCCCTGGCTTCCCCACCAGTACACGTGGTCGGGCGTGACGGCGATCGGACTCGTCGGCGGCGTCCTCGGTGGATGGGCCTGGCTGGAGACCGGGAGCATGTTCCTCGGCTATGGGATCTCCGCGGCGAGCCTGCTCTTCTTGAACCTCGGCGTCGAGAAGATCCCCGTCACCCACCACATAACGCTGCTGGGCTCGTCGGGCGCGATGATCGCGGCTTCCGCGGTGGGCAGCGATCCCGTCGTCCTGATCGTCGCCGCCCTCTTCGGGTGTCTCAGCGGCCTGTTCGGCGAGGTCACCCAGCGGGTCTTTTACTCCCACTCGGGGACCCACGTCGACCCGCCGGCGATGGCGATCGCGATCATGACGCTGCTGATCGGCGTGCTGTATCTGCTCGGCCTCCTGCCCAACGCGGCGTATCTCGGGCTCTAACCGGCTGAGGACGCCGTTTCAATCCTATTTTGCAGGCCATAGGTTAATGAGCGGAGCAAGCGATGCAATAGCCATGAGCACGCGAGACGACGACCTGCTCGTCGGCGATCCCGACGGGATCGGTATCGAGAGCGCCCAGGACGACGAGAGGTTCGACTACTACCTCGTCGGCCCCGATCGGGGCGAGTTCGGCTTCGATGCCGCCGAGGTTCAGGACATCCGCGAGCTGCTCGATAACGTCCTCGGGAACGGCTGAGTCACTCCTCGAGGAGGTCCTTGCGCCGGATCTTGCCGGTCGTCGTCCGCGGGAGCTCCTCGCGGAACTCGATCTCCCGGGGGTACTCGTAGGCCGCGAGGCGCTCCCTGACGAACGCCTGTAGCGTCTCGCGCAGCTCCTCCGAGCCCTCGCGGCCCGACGCGGGCTGGACGAACGCCTTGACGATCTGGCCTCTGGTTTCGTCGGGAACGCCGACCACGCCGACCTGAGCGACGCCCTCGTGATCGAGCAACACGTCCTCGATCTCGCGGGGCCCCACCCGGTAGCCGCTGGTGACGATGAGGTCGTCGTTGCGCGACTTGAACCAGAAGTAGCCGTCCTCGTCGAGAGAGCCCAGATCCCCCGTGAGATGCAACTCCCCGACCGTCACGGAGTCGGTCTTCCCCGATCGGTTCCAGTACTCCGAGAAGACGACCGGGTCGCCCTTTCGACGCACCGCTATCTCGCCGATCTCCCCGGCAGGCAGCTCCTCGCCCGTTTCCGGATCGACGACCCGCACGTCGTGGCCGGGGACGGGTTTGCCCATACTGCCGGCCCGCGCGGGGAACCACTTCCGACAGTTCGTTACCAGCAGGTTGGCCTCGGTCTGGCCGTAGAGTTCGTTGACCGGCACGCCGCCCAGCTCCTCGTCGGCCCACGCGAGGATCTCGGGGGTCAGCGGCTCCCCGCCCGAGCAGATCGCCTCGATCGAGAGGTCATACTGGGTCGAATCGACGTCCATCATCATGCGGATCGCCGTCGGCGG
Organism: Halalkalicoccus tibetensis; assembly: GCF_037996645.1. Taxonomy (NCBI): domain Archaea; kingdom Methanobacteriati; phylum Methanobacteriota; class Halobacteria; order Halobacteriales; family Halalkalicoccaceae; genus Halalkalicoccus; species Halalkalicoccus tibetensis. The sequence goes on along the minus strand of NZ_JBBMXV010000004.1, from coordinate 258,998 downwards.
GAGGAAGGTCCCCGTGACCGAGAACTCCTCCATGATCGCGTACGCCTCCTCGGGATCGAACTTCCCCAGCGGGGTGCCCACGACGGGCTGGCCGTAGTGCCACGCCGGGAAGACGAGATCGCCGAGCGCGCCGATCCACGCCCAGTCGGCGGGCGTCCAGTAGACCCCCTCGAGATCGCCCTCGAAGTACATCGAGAAGGCGGGACAGTGCCCGACCCACACCCCGTGGGAGTGGAGGACGCCCTTCGGCGGGCCGGTCGAACCGCTGGTGTAGATGATTATCGCGGGCGTCTCGGCGGTCGTTTCGGCGAGCGCGTACTCCTCGGCGCTCCCCTCCAGAAGCGACTCGAAGGGCTCGAACCCGTGGTCCTCGCCGACCCCGACGACGAGGTCGAGCGCCGGGCAGTCGTCCTCGACCTCCCGGACGGTCTCTCGAACCGAGGCGTCGGCGACGACGGCCGTCGCGCCGCTGTCATCGAGCCGGTGGCCGAGCGCCTCGGGCCCGAACAGGACCGAGAGGGGAAGCGAGATCGCGCCCATCTTCCAACAGGCGAGATGTGTAAGGGCGTTCTCGGGCTTCTGCGGGACGATCACGCCGACGCGGTCGCCGCGTTCGATCCCCCGCGATTCGAGCGCGTTCGCGAGCCGGTTCGAGAGCCGATCGAGGTCGCGAAAGGAGTAGGTCTCCCGGCGGCCGTCGGGGGAGGCCTGAAGGAGCGCCGGCGCGTCGGGATCGGGGTGTTTCCGGAGCAGGTCGTACGCGAGGTTGTACCCCTCGGGGAGGTCCCACGAGAACTCGCGGCGGGCCTCCTCGTAGCCCTCGTAGTCGAGCCGGCAGTACCACGGGTCGTCTTCGGGGTTCATGATCGCTCGAACAGGGAGGCGGGCGCTCGCGCCTCGACCGCGACGCCCTCCAGGGCGGGTTCCGAGGACAGCGCATCGATCAACTCCTCCTGGGGGTCGCTCGCCTTCGTGCTGTAGAGGGTCCGCTCCCCGCCGTTCCATTCGACCTCCAGGCGGGCGCGCCGAAAGCGCGTGCCCCGAACCAGCCGCAGGCACGCCAGGGAGTCGAGGGGCACCGCGAAGTTGCGGTCGTCGTACTCGGCGATCGCCTCGGGGTCGAGTCCGGCGAGCTCGTCGCGGGTGCTCTCGCCCATGTCGGCGCGCAACAGCGCCGAGGAGTACGTCTCGCCGGCGAAACACCAGAGCAGCCGGTCGGTCGTGAGCACGAGCTCCCAGAACTCGAGCGAGTTCGGGCGCCGGCGGATCCAGCCCGTCAGATGCCCCAGACGCTCCTCGCTCATCGCTCGATGAGCGCGTGGAGGTCCTCGGGCAGCGCGTTACCGTCCCGGCCCTGGGTGGCCAGCGAGACGAAGACGAAGACGGCGATCGCGACCAGCAGCGAGATCGCTTCGGCGGGGACCTCCGCGGGATACGGGTAGGTCGCGAGCACCGCCTCGACGAGCCAGTCGGCGCCCGCGACGGTCGCGGCCTCCGGGACGAGGTTGTAGACGATGTTGAACGCCATCCCGACCAGCAGCGAGGCGACCGCGCCCTCCTTGGTCGCGCCCTTCCAGTTCAGCCCGAGCACCACGACGGGGACGAACGCCGCGGCGAAGAAGCCCCAGCTGATCGCGCCGAGGATGCCCACGAGCGCCTCCGAGTAGAAGACGACGATCGTCGCGAGCACCGTCAGCCCGGCCAGCGCGCCCTGGGTGACCCGCAGTTCGGTCCTGTCGTCGGTGATGGGCCGGCCCATCGCCCGCGGGATGTCCCGCGAGATGGCGGCCGCGCCGATGTTGAGGAAGGAGTCGCTCGTGGACATGATCGCCGCCAGCAGCGCCGCGAGGATCAGCCCGGCGACGATGCTCGGGGTGAACTCGAGGACGAAGACGGGCCCGACCTCCGAGGCGCTGAAGGTCTGCTCGATCGCGCCGGCCTCGACCTGCGCGCGCATCGAGAGCCCCGCCGAGAAGGCGATCAGACTGGAGATCGCATAGGAGATCGCCGCGATCGGCGCGCCCCACTTCAGGATCGTCATGTTCCGGCTCATGTAGAACTTCGTGATGAGGTGGGGCTGGCCGGCCGCGCCGATCGAGAAGAGGAACCACCAGGAGATCCCGACGAGGACGGCGGTGGTCGCGCCGCCCAGCGCGCCGAAGGGCGAGATCAGCGCGGGGTCCGCGCTCGCGAGGTTCCCCGTGATGCCCTCCATCCCGCCGCCGAACGAGAGCGCGTAGGCGAAGACGAACACCGCGCCGATGATCATCGTGATCGCCTGCAGGAAGTCCGTCCAGACGCCGGCGATCATCCCGCCGAGCATGCTGTAGAGCAGGAGGATCAGCGCGCCGCCGAGCAGCCCCCAGAGCAGCGGGATCCCGAAGATCGCGCGCATGACGAACTGGAGGGCCGCGAGGTTCACCGCCAGGTAGGCGATCACGCCCAGCGCGACCGCCACGCCGGTGAGCCCGCGGACCCACTCGCTCTCGTAGCGGACGTACGTCGCGTCCGCGAGCGTCAGCACGTGGCGGATGTCCGCGAGGATCCGCAGCCGTTTGGCGAGCACGACCCAAGTGACGAGGAAGCCCAGCGGTGCCGTGAAGAAGATCCATAGCGCCGAGATGCCGAACTCGAAGACGAGCTCGGGGCCGCCGACGAAGCCGAAGCCCGACTGAATGACCGAAAAAGCGGTCATCGCGAGCACCCACGTCCCGATGGACTTGCCGGTGATCAGGAAGTCGCTCGTGGAGTTGGTCTGTAGGTAGCCCCAGGCGCCGATCAGAATGACGATCAGCAGGTAGGCCGCCCCGAACGCGAGGATCACCGGGTCGTCGGCGACGGGGATCCCCCCCTCCTGGAGCGGGAGCAGGTGATCAATCATCGTCCTCCACCTCCAGGTCGGTCGTCCGCTCGATCTGATCGGGCGCCAGCGGGAACTGCTCGGTCCGCTGGGCGTCGCGCGCCCGCTCGAGGATGTCGTCGACGATCCCCTCGCCGCCGATCCGGTCGAAGATCAGCGAGTAGTAGATCGCCCCCAGAAGCGGGAGCAGCCAGATGAACGCGAAGTAGACGAGGGTGGGTTCGGGCACCCCGAGGACGTAGCTGTACTCGACGACCGCCGGATCCCAGAGCAGCCAGATCCCGGTGAGGCCGACGAGAAAGAACACCGCCAACCCGGCGATCAGCCCGGTGAACGGCGCGACCGACCGCTCGCGCTCGCCCGCCTCGATCGCCGGGACGGCGAACGTCGCGAGGATGAGCAGCGCGGCCAGATAGGAGAACACCCGATACGCGCCGAGCGCGCCCGTCACGAGCAGCGCGACCGACAGCCCCCCGATTCCCGTCATGAGTACGTTTCGTGGCATCACGGCCCACATCAATGAGCGGGAACATAACCTTTGATGGTACTGGAAATGGGAACCGTCGCCAGTTTACCCGTCCGGGTTCGAGGGAGGGTATGACCCCACCGATCGTCCTCGACATTGACGGCACGATCACCCGCGGCGACGGCTCGAGCGCGATCGACCCGCGCGTCTTCGAGACGCTGCGCGAGTGGCCCGCCCCCGTCGTGATCGCCACCGGGAAGGCCTTCCCCTATCCCGTCGCGCTCTGTCAGTTCGTCGGAATCGAGCCGCTGGTGATCGCCGAGAACGGCGGGATCGCGCTGGCGGGCGAGGAGGTCCGGGTGACGGGCGACGCGGACGGCCCCCGGACGGTCGCCGCGGAGTACCGCGAGGCGGGCCATAGTGTAGGATGGGGCGAGAGCGACCTGGTGAACCGCTGGCGCGAGACCGAGGTCGCCGTCAACCGCGCCTCGCCGCTTGCCCCTCTCGAGGCGCTGGCCGAGGACCACGGCCTCGAGGTCGTCGATACGGGCTACGCCTACCACGTCAAGGACCCCGCGATCTCGAAGGGCGAGGGGCTGCACGCGGTCTGTCGGGTGATCGATCGCTCGCCGGAGGAGTTCGTCGCCATCGGGGACTCGGAGAACGACGTTTCAACTTTTGAGGCGGCCGGCCGGTCGTTCGCGGTGGCCAACGCCGACGACGCGGCGCTCGCGGCCGCCGACGAGGTCATCGAGGGGAGCTACTCGGCGGGCGCGCTGTCGGTGCTGTCGGAGCTTCGCTGAGCGGCCCTCACCGGGTCGATTCCTCGATCCACTCGGCGAACGCCGGGAGAACCGCTTCCTCGTCGAACCGTTCGATACAGGGCGTTTCGTAGGGGTGTTCCGCCTCGACGCGCTCGACCAGTTCGGAGAAGCGCCCGTCGGTGGTCTTCGCGAGCAGGATCACCTCCTCGCTCTCGACGACCTCGCCCTCCCAGCGGTAGGTCGACTCGCAGGGGACGCGGTTGACGCAGGCCGCGAGGCGTTCCTCGACGAGGGTCCGCGCGAGCGCGGGGGCGGCGTCGGTCGGGGCCGTGATATAGGCCGTGGGCATCTACTCGTAGGGGCGGAAGGTGCCGTCGATGTCCCACTCATGGATACAGTGGAGGTTGCCGCTCGATCGTACGCCGTCCTCGGTCGCGATCCGCCAACATCCATCGGTCGCGTCCCATACCTCGCGCCGTCCGCAGCGTTCGCATTCGCGCTGTTGTGGCGTTCGTAGCTCGGTGCGTGCCAGCATACCCATGGCAATGAAGTGCACACTCATAACCGTAGCGAAAGGAGCCGGGCTCGTATCGATAATCGGTCAGATGTGAACAATGACGTAGGGAGGGTCCCTAGACGGGTCCGATGAGCTCTGATGATCCGGCGGACGGAGTGGACGAGACCGAGACCTGGCCCGAGCTCGCGATCGGACTCTACGACCGACTGACGGGGCGGGGTGCGGAGATCACCTACGAGTTCGAGGAGATGGAGGTCGACGTCCCGAGCAAGACCGGCGAGGACGCCGACTACGCCCACTGGCGGGTCGACGGCACGCTGCGGATCTCGACGCGCGAGCGCGACTGATGGACCGGGCGATCGCCGTCGAGGCCGATCTCGAACTCGCCGTCGAGGGCCACCCCGTCTCGATGACCGGTTCGGGTACGCACCTCACCGTCGGGCTCGAGTCGGTGAGCGGGGCGATCGCCGTTCTCCGGAGCCTAGGGACGATAACGGAGCTGATCGGTCCCCTCGGCTCGCGGTTCGTCGACGCGGAACTCTCGGCTGACGTCGCGGTCGGCGGGACCACCGTCGCCCGGATCGGCCCACACGTCGAGCCGACGGCGCTCTCGCGTGCGCTCGGGGTCGCCCCCGCACGGGTGTGGCCCGGCGCGGCGGCACGGGTCGCCGTTCGCGAGATCCGGCCCTGAGCGGGACCGGCCCGTGGTTTCCGATCGCGACAGTGTCGTGTCGGGAGCCGCCGTTCAGCTCGGGTCGGCGGCGGCGTCGGTTCCGCCGACGTACGACCGGGCGAGGCCCTGGACGTAGGCGCCGAGGAACATCCCGCCGATCCCGTAGAGGATGAGGTAGTTGCCCAGCCCGAGGCTCGCGTAGGCCGCGCCGGGGCAGATCCCCGAGAGGCCCCAGCCGACGCCGAAGATCGCCCCGCCGAACAGCACGTTGTTGTCGAAGGACTTGTGGCGCATCGCGTAGAGCTCGCCCGTCAGCGGCGCGCGCCCGCCCCGCCGGGTCGCGATCGCGAAGACCGTGGCGGTGACCATCACCGCCCCGCCCATCACGAACAACAGCCCGAAGTCGGTGAGCTGGAGGAAGGCGAGCACGATCTCGGGTTCGGCCATCCGGCTGTAGCCCAGCCCGAAGCCGAAGAGGATCCCCCCGACGAGTACGAGGGCCGTCCCGCGATTGTCGAGGCTCATGAGTCGTTCCTCCCCGTTCGCTCGTTCCGAGATCCTCGCTGTGCTCGGATCTCGTGACTCGCGGGTCGTCCCTTCCCGCTCGTCCATACCGAGGTTCTCCTCGTCTGCACTCGTCGAACCTCGTGCATCAGGGACTCACCCCCATCGTCCCGACGAACAGCGCGGTCCCGATCGCGATCAGCATGAACGTCGCGACGTTCGCGACCGAGGTGCCCGACAGCGAGCCGATCCCACAGACGCCGTGGCCCGAGGTACAGCCCTTCCCGACGCGGGTGCCGATCCCGATGAGCACGCCGCCGAGCGCGAGGCGCCAGGGTTGGACGTCCGTGACGAAGACCTCGCGGGCGAACACCAGCGCGTAGAGCCCCGCGCCGAGGACGATCCCGACGGTGAAGACCACGCGCCAGTCGCGCGAGGGCCGGTACCGCTGGAAGCGCTCGACCGACGAGACGTACGAGAGGGTGGATTCGAGGAACGTGCTCGCGCCGGCGATGATGCCGGTGCCGAGGTAGATCGTCGCGACCCCCAGGCCGATGAACAGCCCGCCGATCAGGTAATGGGCGATCCCCCGCGGGAACGGGTCCGCGAGCGGAGCGAGTTCGAGCATGACAGTCACGTAGGGGTTGGTGCCTATATGAACCACGGAATCGGCACGTCCTGCCCGCGCGGGAGCTAAGTCCCGGGGACACCTCCCGAGATCATGGGCTTTCATACCTACCCGGTCGAGCGCGCCACGAGCCTCGAGGACCCCTCGCGCTATCGCTACTGCTCGCGCGAGGAGCTGCTTGGGCTGCTCGCGCTCGACGGCACCGAGACCGTCGTCGATCTGGGCAGCGGGACCGGCTTCTACACCGACGACGTCGCGCCCTTCGCCGATCGCGTCCACGCGGTCGACCTCCAGGCCGAGATGCACGAGATCTATCGCGAGAAGGGACTCCCGGCGAACGTCACGCCCGTGACCGCGGACGTGGCCGATCTCCCCTTCGAGGACGACGAGTGCGACGCCGCGGTGACGACGATGACCTACCACGAGTTCTACAGCGAGGCGGCGCTGGCGGAGGTCCGGCGGGTGCTCGCCTCGGGCGGCCGGTTCGTCGTCGTCGACTGGTCGGCCGCCGGTGCGGGCGAGGACGGCCCGCCGACCGAGGAACGCTACGACCTCGCGGCCGCCACCGAACAGCTCGTCGCGGCCGGCTTCGAGGTCGGTTTTTCGGACGAACGTCCAGAAACGTTCGCCGTCGTCGCTAGTAGTGCCTAATATACTTCAATCGATTCGGTCGTATATCAGGACAAGCGTTATCCAGTAGCACGCGATTACCGACGACCATGCATCAAGGGGACCCCTACAGCCCGACCGGATCGTACTACGAGTGTGTGGCCTGTCAGGCGCGCACGGTGAGCGACGACCACCTTGGGAGCTGTCCCGACTGCGGCGAGCCGGTCCGGAACCTCGCCGTTCCCCGCGAGTAGCCGGCGTTCAGAAGTCGGGGAGGTCGTCGGGCGCCTCGTACTCGGCCTCCCAGTCGACGTACTCCTCCTTGAGCACGTCGCTCGCGATCTGGCCGAGCTCGGTGAGCGAGGCGTTGATCGCGGAGACGGTGCTCCAGGAGTCGAGCTCGGGATGGAGCTCGCGCTCGCGCCAGTCCTCCGGGAGGCCGGGGGCGTGATAGCCCACGCGGTCGGCGAAGTCGTCCCAGAAGAAGTCGAACTCATCGAGGAGATCGAGGTCACGGGCGACCGCGTACTCCTCCTCGGTGAGCTCGGTGTGGGCGGCCCACTCCTCGAAGGCGTCGGCCCACGCGCCGTCGGCGAGGAAGCCCTCTAGCTCCTCGCGGCGGTAGTCCTCGACGCCGACCGCGTCGACGTCGTCGTACTCCGCGGGATCATCTGCGTCGAGCTCGGGGGGATCGGGGATTTCGACGTCGAGGCCCATGGCCGATCGGAGGTCGGGGACGCCGATAAGCGTGACCCTCGGACGAGACAGCAGGCTCATCTACCCACCCGCGCAAGCCGGCGTATGGATCTGCTCGAGACCTTCATCGAGAACCGGGAGATGGTCCAGCCCAACCACGCGAACAGCCTCCAGACCGCCCACGGGGGCAACGTCCTGAAGTGGATGGACGAGATCGGCGCGATGAGCGCGATGCGCTTCGCCGGCGAGTCCTGTGTCACGGCCCACATCAACGGGGTCGACTTCGAGCGCCCGATCGAGGTCGGCGACGTCGCGCTGATCGAGGCGTACGTCTACGAGGCCGGGAAGACCAGCGTGAAGGTCCGTCTGCGGACGTATCGCGAGGACCTCCGGACCGGGGAGGCCGAAAAGACCACCGAGTCGTACTTCGTCTACGTCGCGATCGACGACGATCGGCACCCGACCTCGGTGCCCGATCTCACGGTCGGGAGCGAGCGCGGCGAGCGCCTGCGCGAGGAGGCGCTCGACGGCGAGAACGGCGGGCGGTAGCTACTGGCTCTTCCAGGCCGGGACGTCCACCGCCGAGGTGAAGCGCTGGAACAGCGAGCGGTTCCGGGTGGCGGTCCGGCCGACGTCGAAGTCGCTGTCGAGGGTGCCGTCCGAGCGGGCCGACAGCAGCGTGAGCTCCGAGGTGTTCGCCCGCTCCGCGACCTCCTCGGAGACGGCCCCCGTCGTGGTGACGACGATCGGGTGGGCGTCGACCCGGCGGGCGAGCTCGCTGAACTCCTCGATATCCTCGTCGGTCGGGCGCTCGGCCAGCGCGACGATCCGGCGCTCGCCCAGCAGCTGGTCCTCGGCGAAGACGTGGACCGGGTAGCTCCGGCCCTCGCCCTCGACGGCCGCGTCGATGCTCACCTCGAACCGGCGTTCCTCGAGGGTGTCGGCGGCCGCCTCCCGGGCCCTGCGGTGGTGCTCGATCCACTCGCGGCCGTCGTCGGTCAGCCGGTAGCGATAGAGCGCCCGCTCGATCGTCTCCTGGGGCGGGAACATGTACAGACACTCCCGACACCACAGCCGATGGTCGGGCTCGGTGAACTGCTCGTCGCACTCCTTACAGACGTAGCGCTCGTCGCGGTCGAGCTCCTCGGAGCCGACCGTCGTCTCGCATTCGGGACAGACGAGCTCGCCGTCGTGCCGGAACTCCGATTCGGGGACCGTGAGCCCGCAGGCGCGGTGCTCGGCGACGGTCGTCTCGACGGCGTGGGCCGACTCGCAGCTCGGGCAGGCGGTCGTGTACTGCATGCCCTGGGTCGAACACTCCGGGCAGCTGTAGACCTTCGAGACGAACTCGCCCGCGAGCACGCCCCGCGTGCCGTAGCGTTCGAGCACGTCGACGACCTGCTCGTCGCGGTCGTCGAGCAGCTGTGCCGCCCTCGGGTACTCGACCGCCCCGCCGGTCCCCGTCTCCGGCGTGAACTCCCCCTCTCCCTCGGTCAACTCCAGCAACATCCGCAGCTCCCCTGGCGAAACCATGGTTCTACTGGCCCATTCTCACGAACGCGCATGAATCTGCCTCTCTCGTGCGGCCCTACATTTCGACTGTTTGACGTTATCCGCCCTGCTCCGACGGATATGCCCGAACCGGCCGTGCCGACGAAGCCACCGATGGGGTGGTCCGACCCATGGGCGGACAACCGACAGTATAAAAACCGGGCCCCACAAGGGGTGGTGATGACCGACCGGCAGGTGTCACGCGAGGCGGGCGAGGGCTCGATCCGCCTCGTGGGCACCGCCCACATCTCCGCCGACAGCGTCGCCGAGGTCGAGGAAACGATCGAACGCGAGCGCCCCGACGTCGTCGCCGTCGAGCTCGACGAGGGTCGCTACCGCCAGATGAAGGGCGAGCTCCCCGACGACCTCGACGCGGGCGACCTCCTGCGCGGAAACACCGTCTTCCAGTTCCTCGCTTACTGGATGCTCTCGTACGTCCAGACCCGCCTGGGCGAGCGCTTCGACATCGAGCCCGGCGCGGACATGCACGCCGCCGTCGAGACCGCCGAGGAGATCGGGCTGGGGGTCGCGCTGGTCGACCGGGAGATCCAGACGACGATCCAGCGCTTCTGGGCCCGGATGACGCTGATCGAGAAGTTCAAGCTCGTCGGCGGGCTGTTCATGGGGATGTTCGGCTACGGCTCCGAGGAGGAGGAGATCGACATGGAGGAGCTGACCGACGCCGACGTCGTCACGGCGATGATGGCGGAGTTCCGCCGCTTCTCGCCGGGCGGCGCGGAGGCGCTGATCGACGAGCGCGACGCCTACATCGCCCACAAACTGCTTTCCTTGCGCGAGCAGGGCTTCGACGTGGTCGCGGTCGTCGGCGCGGGCCACCGCCAGGGGATCGAGCGCCATCTCGAGGACCCCGCGGGCCTGCCGCCGATGGAGTCGCTCGTCGGCACCCAGTCGGGGCGGCGCTTCTCGATCTACAAGGTCGTGGGCTACCTGATCGCGCTGGCCTTCCTCGGCTTCTTCTTCCTGTTGGCGATGGCCGGCGCGCAGAACGACTTCCTGCTGCGGGTGTTCGCGGCGTGGTTCCTCTTCAACGGCGTCTTCGCGTTCACGATGGCGAAGCTCGCGGGCGCCCACTGGCCGAGCGCGACCGTCGGCGGCGCGATCGCCTGGATGACCAGCGTCAACCCGCTGCTGGCGCCGGGCTGGTTCGCGGGCTACGTCGAGCTGCGCTATCAGGCGGTCAACGTCGCCGACATCGGGACGCTGAACGAGATCCTTTCGGACGACGAGAGCGCGATCCTCGACCTCTTCAGGCGGATGCTCGAGGTTCCGCTGTTCCGTCTGATCGCGGTCGTCGCCGCGACCAACATCGGCAGCGTCATCGCCACCGTGTTGTTCCCGCTGGTCGTCCTGCCGTGGCTCGCGAGCGACATCGGCGGGGTCGGCGCGGTCGGCGACCTCATGATCGAGGGGGCGAGAAACAGCGCCGAGCTGATCTGGGGGGTGCTGGCATGAGCGGCGCGACGATCGGTTCGATCCGGTTCGGGAGCCAGGAGCTCCGGGACCTGCTGATCGCGTGGGTCGCGCTTGGGGTCGCCTTCGCGCTGTTCTTCGCGGGCGGGGCGGCGGGCGTCGCGCGCGGCGATTTCGCGTCGCTGCTCCTGATCAGCATGCTCACCGCCGGGGTGGGGTTCCTGCTCCACGAGCTGGCCCACAAGGTCGTCGCCATCGAGTTCGGCCAGCAGGCGGCGTTCAAGGCCGACTACAGCATGCTCGGGCTCGCGATCGTCAGCGCGATGGCCGGCTTCATCTTCGCCGCCCCCGGCGCAGTCTACCACCGCGGCCGGATCACGAAACGCGAGAACGGCCTGATCGCCGTCGCCGGCCCCGTGACGAACCTCGCGCTGGCGCTGTTGTTCGCGCCGCTGCTGTTCGTCCCCGCCGACTTCGTCTTCCGGCTCGGACTCTACGGCGTCGGGATCAACCTCCTGCTGGCGGCGTTCAACATGATCCCGTTCGGGCCCCTAGATGGGAAAACCGTCCTCGCGTGGAACCTTCCGGTATTCCTGCTCACGTTCGGGGTCAGCGTCGGGCTGGCGCTGGGGGCGGCCGCGTTCCTCTTCCTGTAGCCGGCAGCGATTTGTAGTGTCAGTCTGTGGGTATCCCATGGACACCGAGGGGTGTGGTCGGTGAAGCGGAGCCTGAAGCGCCTCCTTCGGCGCCAGGCACGCAAGCAGACCAAGGAGGCGATTCGAGCCCTGGAGCAGGCCGCCGAGGACGGGCAGAGCGACGGAAAGACGGGTGCGGAATCGAACGTGGGCGTCGACGCCCGGGCCCGCACTACCGAAACGGACGTGACCCCGGACTCGGGGCTTAAGGAGGCCCTCCAGTCGATGGACGACTACGACTTCGAGCAGTTCGTCGCGGACCTCTGGGAGCGGATGGGCTGGGAGACGGAGGTCTCGACCCAGTCGAACGATCGGGGGATCGACGTGGTGGCGACGCGGAACTCGCCCTACGAGGAGAAAGCGCTGATCCAGGCCAAACGCTACGGGCCGAACACGACCGTCGGAAGCCCCGACATCCAGCAGTACGCGAGCCTGAAACACCAGCGCCACGGGGTCGACAAGGTGCTGGTGGTGACGACCAACGGTTTCTCGGGCCAGGCACGGGAGCTGGCCCACCAGCTCAACGTGAAGCTCGTCGACGGCGACGACCTCGCGGGCCTGGTCGAGGGGCTCGACGCGACGGGTCTCGTCGAGCGGTACGTCCCCGCGATCCGCGAACCGGAACCCGAGCCCGGCCCAGGAGTCGAACCGAATCCCGAGCCCGAATCGGATTCGGAAGCGGAGGCGGAGGTGGAGTCGCGGACGTCGACACCGAGCTTCGGATCGCCCGACGAGTCGATCGAAGCGGGTTCGATCGGGGAAACGACAGCCGATCGTGGATCGACGGCGAAGGCGGGAACGGCGGCCCGCGAGGACGAGGGGCCGCTCGACTCGCGGCTCCCCGGCGAGCGCTGGCAGTGGGTCGCGGCGACCACGGCGCTGTGGCCGATCGCCGCCATGCTCGGCGGCGCTGACGGCGGGCTCTCGATGCTGATCGCGTGGGCCGGGCTTCCCTATGCCATCCTCAAGGACGGGACCTGGACTCGGTGGCGGCGATGGTACGCCGTCGCCGCGCTGCTCCCGGGGTTCGCGATGTTCGTCGGAGGGTGGTACCTGCTGATGCGCTGGCGGGCGGTGGGCCTTGAGTGACTATTCGATTCGCACCCGTTTGAGTGACTATTCGATTCGCACCCGCCGTCCCGTCCTCCCGCGAGCGCTTTCGGCCAGCCGTTCGACGCGCTCGTCCGTCGAGGGATGCGTCGAGAGCACCCGCTCGATCGGCCTCTCCTCGTGTTCGACGGGGATCCGAAACGGGCCCACGCGGGGCTGTGAGGCGTGTTCGATCCTGCGTAGCGCCCGCGCGAGCGCGAGCGGGTCATCGGTTACCTCCGCCGCGCGGTCGTCTGCGGCGATCTCGCGCCGGCGCGAGCGGGCCCGGGCGAGCGCCGCCACCAGGAGGACGACCAGGCCGACCGCAGCGCCGAGCGCCGCCCGGATCCTGAGAGCCGGGTTCTCCCGCCAACCAGTGATCAGCGCCAGCCCGTGGCCGACGCCGGTGAGCGCGAGCGCGAACGGTGCCGCGACGACGAGCGCGGCGCCCAGCAGGGTCTGGACCGACGCGTAGACCAGCGTACGGACGAGCCCGTCGTCGCTCTCGAGGTGTGCGAGCTCGTGGGCGACGATCGCGGTCAGCTCGTCGGCGTCGAGCAGCCGGACGAGCCCGACGTCGAGGACGAGCGCGCCCCGTCGGGAGCTGCCCATCGCGAGGGCGTTGGGCGCGCCGAGCGACGCCACGAACACGTCCGGGCGCTCGAGGGCCATCGACCCGGCGAGCGCGTCGATCCGGCGGTGGAGCCAGGGTGCCTGTGCACGTTCGAGGGGTCGCGAATCGAGGCTCCGGAGCAGCCCCCGGGTGCCGAAGCGGTAGCTCAGATAGCCCGAGAGGAGGGTGCCGGCGAGCAGCGCCACGAGGAGCGTGAGCGGGTCGATCGCCCCGAGAATCGTGACCAGGCCGCGGTAGAGGAGGTAGGCGGCCGCGAGATACCCCGCCAGCACGAACAGCCCGAGCAGGGTGGCGAGCGTGCGGCGTCCCATGGGGGAGCGTAGGGCGTCGGGACGCAAACGCGTATCGGGAGCGGGGGCTCGAGGGGCGAAACGGTGGGCTTTTGGCCGCACCGCGCGCGCACTCGGCCATGAGCGAGAACGAGGACACGGACGCGGGCGCCGACGGGGAGCTCACTTATTCGGGAGCCGGCGTCGACATCGCCGACAGCGAGGCCGCGACGGCGGCGCTGGTCTCGGCGGTCGGCCAGAGCGAGGGCGACTACGCGGGCCTGCTCGACATCGGCGACCGGTACCTCGCGCTCGCGACCGACGGCGTGGGAACGAAACTGCTGGTCGCCGAAGCCCTCAACGACTACTCGACGATCGGGATCGACTGCATCGCGATGAACGCGAACGACCTCGTGGCCGCCGGCGTCGAGCCGGTCGCGTTCGTCGACTACATCGCGGTCGACGAGCCCGACGAGGGGGTCGCAGAACAGGTCGGCGAGGGGCTTTCGGCGGGTGCCGAGGAAGCTGGCCTCGCGCTGGTCGGCGGCGAGACGGCCGTGATGCCCGAGGTCGTTCGGGGACTGGACCTCGCGGGCACCTGCGCGGGCCTCGCGCCCAAGGACGCGGTCTTCGAGGGGAGCGCGGAGCCGGGCGACACGCTCGTGGGATGGCGTTCGTCGGGAATCCACTCCAACGGGCTGACGCTGGCCCGCGAGGCCGCGACCCGCGAGGGGGGCTACGACGACCCGTTCCCCCACGACGGCTACGAGACCGTCGGCGAGGCGTTGCTGGAGCCCACCCGCCTCTATACGGATCTCTTGGAGCCGATGCGATCACACGGCGTCCGCGGTGCGGCCCATATCACCGGCGGCGGGTGGACGAACCTCAAGCGCCTCGGCGATCTTCGCTATGAGATCGACGACCCCTACCCGGCCCAGCCGGTCTTCGAGTTCGTTCGGTCGGCGGGGGTCTCCGACGAGGAGATGCACCGCACGTTCAACATGGGGACGGGATTCGTCGCGGCGGTCCCCGAGGAGGGGGCGGCCGAGGCGCTCGCCGAGGGGACCGACGGCCGGGTGATCGGCCGCGTCGAGGAGGGTGAGGCGGTCGCGATCCGCGGACTCTCGCTCTAGAAGACCGATCGATCGTCGGCCGACTCGACCTCCTCGTTGAGGATCGCGACGAGGTTCGCGTAGGGGACGAACGCGATCAGCTCCCCGTCCCCCGTGTAGAGCTCGACGCCCTGATCGGTCTGCTCGTAGCTTTCACAGTCGAACTCGCCTTCGGGGAGGATGGCTCGGAACATGGTGGTAGTAGGCTCGGCAGCCACTTCAACGTATCACCGAAACCGAGAACTGGCTGATCATGGTGGTGGCGGCCCGGCGCGGCTCCGCCGCGCCGGCCTTTTTAGTGGAGGTTTTTGTCGGGGGTTCGAGCGAACGAAGTGAGTGAGGACCTCCGATAAAAAAGTCCGTTAGCAGCGCCGCTCGCGGATCCGGTCGATGATCCGGCCCGTCGAGAGCAGTTCGTCGTCATGGGCCGGCTCGCGCGGGGAGGCCCGGCGCACCTCGCAGTCGATCCCCCGGTCGGCGAGCGCGCGCTCGATCGCCGCCTCGTCGTGGTGCTGGTCGTGGCCCAGCACGATCACGTCGGGGTCAATCCGCTCGATGGGGGCGAAGATGTCCGACTCGTGGCCGAGGTGGGCGCGGTCGACGGCCTCCAGGGCCCCGACCATGTCCCGGCGCTGGCGGCCGTCGAGCAGCGGGGGGTCCTTGTGGGTGACGTTCGCACTCCGAGCGACGATGACGTGCAGTTCCTCGCCCATCCGGGCGGCCTCCTCGAGGTAGTGGACGTGGCCGGGATGCAGGAGGTCGAAGGTGCCCTGTGCGAGCGCCCTCACCATCGCCGGCGGTCCTCCTCCTTGAGCTCGCGGTCGATGTCCTGCTGGTCGAAGTCGAAGAAGCGCTCCTCGGGCAGCGAGACGTCGAGAACGTCGAGCTCGCGGGGTTCGCCCTTCGAGTCGAACGCCTTCCAACAGTTCCGCCGGTAGGGTGCGCCGATGATGACGTGGACCGAGCCGCTGCCGAAGGTGCGTAGGTCGGCGTCGCTGGGTTCGAGGACGCCGTTGGGATGCGAGTGAATCGAGCCGACCCCAGAGAGGTCGTTGGGGATCATGTTCGTTTTCACGGTCGCACTGGTGGGGCCGGATTCGGTCCCGGGAATCACGAGCACGTCGGTGACGACGGTGCCGTCGCGATCGAGCCCGAGTTTGCGGGCGTCCTCGCCCCGGAGCATCCCCATGTACTCGTCGGGGTGGGTCTCCTCCGAGGCCGAGAGCGCGAAGTCGAGGGTGTCGGCCGCGATGCCGATGATCTCGCTGGATCGGAACAGCGACCGGAACAGTCCCATACCCACGTCTGGCCGCCGGCGCGTACTAACGGTTGCGAAACCCCGAGCGCGCTTGATAACGGTTAAACCGGGCGCCCCCAAAAGGGGCCGTAATGACAGCGAACTCTGAGCTCGCGGGCGACGACGAAGTCGTCTATGAGCTCCGTGCAGCGTGTACGGTCGAGGACCTCGATCCCGACACTCCCTATCTCGCGACGGTCAATGGCGTGGTCGAATACGGCGTCTTCGTCGATCTCTCGGAGGAAGTCTCCGGTCTCGTCCACGAATCGACGCTCGAGGGCGACGCCGACTACGAGGTCGGCGACCGGCTGGTCGTCACGCTCGATCAGGTCCGCGAGAACGGCGATATCGCCTTCTCGCCGGCCCCGATCGACCCCGAATCGGCGAGGACCAAGGAGATCGAACACAGCTACGAGACCACCCAGACCAGCGACCTCGCCACGGGCGAGTCGGTCCATCTCGAGGGCGAGGTCGTCCAGATCAAACAGACCGGCGGCCCGACGATCTTTCAGGTCCGCGACGAGAACGGCGTCGTCCCCTGTACGGCCTTCGAGGGGGCGGGCGTTCGGTCGCATCCCGAGATCGAGGTCGGCGACCTCGTCCACGTCTCGGGAGGCGTCGAGGAGCGCGAGGGCGCCCTACAGGTCGAGGTCGAGGAGCTATCGACGCTCGAGGGCGAGACGAGGACGGCCGCCGAGGACCGCCTCGCCGAGGCCCTCGCGGAGCGATCCGAACCCCACGGGATCGACCCGCTGATCGAGTGGGACGCCCTCGAACCCATGCTCTCGGGACTCGAGGAGGTCGCGCGGCTGATCCGGCGGATGGTTCTGGAGGGGCGTCCCATCCGGATGCGTCATCACGCCGACGGCGACGGGATGTGCGCCGCCGTCCCCGTCGCGCTCGCGATCGAGCGGTTCATCGAGGCGACCCACGAGGACCCCGACGCAGCCCAGCACCTCCTCAAACGGCTGCCGAGCAAGGCGCCCTTCTACGAGATGGAGGACGCCACGCGCGATCTCAACTACGCGCTCGGCGATCGGGCGCGCCACGGCCAGAAGCTCCCCCTCCTGTTGATGCTCGACAACGGGAGCACCGAGGAGGACGTTCCGGCCTACGAGACGTTGGCCCACTACGACATCCCGATCGCCGCGGTCGACCACCACCACCCCGACCCGGAGGCCGTAGAGGAGCTGCTCGCGGCCCACGTTAACCCGTATCTCCACGGCGAGGACTACCGCATCACCACGGGGATGCTCTGTGTCGAGCTCGCGCGGATGATCGACCCGACGATCACCGACGAGCTCCGGCACGTCCCCGCGGTCGCGGGCATCGCCGACCGCTCGAAGGCCGACGCGATGGACGACTACCTCGAGCTGGCCCGCGAGGAGGGCTACGACGAGAACGAGCTCCGGGACGTCAGCGAGGCGCTCGACTACGCCGCCCACTGGCTGCGCTACAGCGCCGGCCGGTCGCTCATCGCCGACGTGCTCGACGTCGGCAGCGACACCGACCGTCACGCCGAGCTCGTCTCGTTCCTCGCCGAGCGCGCCCGGCGCGACATCGACGAACAGCTCGAGGCCGCGATGCCCCACGTCGAACGTGAGCGCTTAGACAACGGTGCACACCTCTGTCGGATCGACGTCGAGAACCACGCCCACCGCTTCACGTTCCCCGCACCCGGCACGACCACCGGCGAGATCCACGACCGGGTCGTCGAGGAGACGGGCGACCCCGTCATCACGATCGGCTACGGTCCCGACTTCGCCGTCCTCCGGTCCGACGGCGTGCGCCTCGACATCCCCCGAATGGTGAGCGAACTCGTCGAGGAGATCGACGGCGCCGGCGTCGCCGGCGGCGGCCATCTGGTCGTCGGGTCGATCAAGTTCGTCGCGGGCATGCGCGAGGAAGTGCTCGACGCGCTGGTCGAGAAGATGGGCGACGCGGAGATCGACGAGGCGCTCTCGAGCGCCGAGACGGTCACCGATCGCTAGTCGAAGCGGACCAGCCGCGACCCGACCAGGACGGCGCCGGCGGCCGCGGCGGCGACCCCGAGGCCGACTCCGACCGGGAACGACCAGCGACCGTCCTCGCCCGCCCAGTCGGCCTCGAAGACCGCGGCGAACTGGCTCGCGATCGCCTCGCTCTCGACGATCAGCGCCACTTCCCGGTTGTTCTCCACCGAGTTCGCGTTCCAGTTGATGCTCCCGACCATCGTGGTCCGGTCGTCGACGACGATCCCCTTCGCGTGGAGCTTCTCGAAGCCGTCGGGCTCGACCAGCCGGGCCTCGATCGGGAGGCCGCCCGACTCGGCCTGATCGTCGAGCCAGCGGACGAGTTCCTCGTTTTCGTCCTCGACGTACCACGTCGAGTCGAGCAGGACCCGGACCTCGACGCCCCGTTCGGCCGCCGCCACGACCTCCCGGAGGAACGCGTGGTCGTCGGCGATCGTCGGCTGCTTGACCAGGATCGACTCCTCGGCGCTTGCGAGTAGTGAGAGCGTCTCTTCCTCGGCGTTGTCGGGCGCGACCACCAGTCGGACCGAGTCGACCTCGGCCGTCACGGGGTCGAACTCGCCCGGGAAACCGGCGCTTTCGGCCTCCGCCTCGACCAACGTTCCGGCGAGCGAGCGGTCCCACGCGGCGGTGTCCTCCCAGCCCGCGTCGGCCTCGAAGACGGTCGCCAGCTCGTCGGCGACCTCCCTTCCCTCGACGAGGAGGCCCCAGCCGCGGCTCGACGCCCCGCCCGTGCCGGCGGGCTTCCAGTTCTCGGTCATGACGAGCGCGCGATCGTCGACGACGGCGTACTTGGGGTGGTGAAACCGGTATCGAGTCGGGGGTCCGTCGAACACCCGGACGTCGACGCCCGCCGCCGCGAGCCGGTCGAGCGCCTCGGCCTCGGTCTCGCTCTGGCCGCCGACGGGCGTGCCGTCGACGAGCACGCGCACTTCGACGCCCCGGTCATGGGCCGCGAGCAGCTCCTCGACCGTTCGCTCGGATTCGAGGGAGTAGCCGCCGAGATAGAGCCGGTCGTCGGCATCCCCGAGGGTGTCGAGCGGGACCTCGGGGCTGTCGGGGAGGGTGAACCCCGTCGCGCGCTCGGCGGGGAGGTCGCGGGCCTCGAAGTCGGTCGCCCCGCGCTTTTCCCATCCCCATCCCTCGTCGGTCCGGAGCCACCGCTCGCCCTGTGAGGCGCTCTCGTAGGTGGTCTCGTCGACAGTCCGGCCGTCGCGCTGGAGGCGGATGGTCTCGCCGGTCTAGGCCATCGCGAAGTGTTCGGGCAGCTCGTAGACCGGGTGGGCGACCTTCCCTCTAGTGAGGTCGGGCGCGCGACTGAACGCGACGGCTCCCGAGACGGTATCGTCGCCGAGCGGCGTCGTCGTCTTGCCGTCGGTCAGCGAGTACTCGGCGAGGTCGCCGTCGTCGGGGAACTCGACGACGAGGTACTCCCCGGCGTTACCCGCGTGGTTCGTGTTGGGATAGACCTCGACGATGGTGGTTTCGGACGGATCGGCCGTCGCGGCCGCTCCGAGAGCCGCAGCGCTACCGAGCAGGAGAACGAGAGCGAGCAGGCGAGCGGCGACGGCGGGGCGCGACCGGGGCACGCCCCGGTTGGCCCCGTCCCCGTATAAGAAGCTTCGTCCCCGTCAGGCGACCTTCTCGGCCTCGGCCTGTACGAGGAACGCACGGTCGTCGGCATAGGGCTCGACGGCGTCGAGGGCCTTCTCGGTGCCGATCTGGTTGAGCGCCCATGCGGCGCTCGCGCGCACGGTGTCGGAGTCGTCGTCGGCGAGGAGGTCCGAGAGCGGCTCGATCGCCCGGGTGTCCCCGATCAGGCCAAGCGCGCGGGCCGCCCGGCTTCGGACCTCGTCGTTGTCCGCGACCAAGCGGTCGGCGACGGCCTGGGTGGCCTCCTCGCTGCCGATCTCGCCGAGCGCCTTGAGCGTCACGAGCTGGAGCTTCGGGTCGCTGTCGCCCTCGATGTACTCCGAGAGCATCTCGACGGACTCCTCGCTGCCGATCTTCCCGAGCGCCTTGATCGCGGGCTTGTCGCGCTTGTTCGCGCGCTGGGTCATCGCGTCCAGTGCCGCCTCGTCGCCCATCCGGGTGAGCGACTCGATGCAGTGGCGTTCCATGAACTCCGAGCCGAGCTGCTCGAGCGCGAGCAGGATGGGTTCGGGCTCGCCGCGCTTCTCGTAGACCTTGAGCGCGTGCCACTCGGGCGGGAAGTCCTTGCGATGGTCGAGCACGTCGTAGAAGCCGTGGGCGGCGAGCTTCTGGCGGGTGCTGAGGTCGTCCCACTCCTCGGCGTCGTTGAGCGCCGCCTGGAGCTCCTCGACGGCCTCGAGCAGCGTTGCGATCTCCTCGCCGTCCTCGTCGGGGTGGAGCTCGGCGTCGCCGACCGCTACTGCGGCCGACTCGAGGATCGCAACGAGAGCGTCGGGCTCCTCGCCGCCGAGCCCGAGATGGACCCCGAGGACGTCGTTTACGGTCTCGACGAACGACTCGACGGGCTCGACGAGCTCGGCCTCGCCCGTCTCGGTCCAGCGGGTCTCGTCGATGGTCGTTCCGGCCTCCTCGATCCCCTCGATGACGTCCTCGCTGTAGGGGCCGCGCTGCTCTTCGAGCTCGTCCTGGAGCCCGTCGAGACGTTCCTCGAGGGCCTCACGGGGGTCTTCCGCGTCCTCGTCGTCCTCGTCGGGCTCGGGCAGGTCGGCCTCCTCGAGGTCGTCGCCGATCGAGACGAGCGTCGCCGAGACGTCGTCGAGGTCGTCCTCGGTCTCTGCCTCCTCGAGGGCGGCCTCCGCGCCGTCGAGGCGCTCGGTGAGCGTCTCCTCGGTCAGCGGCTCGACGGGCAGGTCGTCGCCCTCCTCGCCTTCGTCGTCCTCGCTGGCCTCGTCCTCGTCAGCTCCTTCCTCCTCGTCGGCCCCTTCGTCGTCCGGGTCTTCCTCCTCTTCGGCGACCTCCTCACCGTTCTCGCCCTCGGTATCGGGCTCTGGCTCCGGCTCGGCGTCCTCCTGTTCGGCCGCCTCGTCGTCCGCCGGGGGCTCCTCCTCGGGAGCCGCCTCGTTCTCGTCGGGGGCGTCCTCGCTCATACAGTGGGGTCCGGCCGAGCGGCCTATGAGCGTTTCCCTTCCTCGCGGCGCCGCTCGGCCTCCCCCCAGTAGAAGCGCGGCCCGAGGACGAGATACGCGAGCGCGAGCGTCAGCAGGGCGACGGGGAACAGCCCGCCCTGGAAGCCCGGGATCACGACCGCGAGCACGTGGATCACCCCCATCAACAGCGCGTCGCGCGCGAGCAGGTCGGGATACTCGATCGGCGAGACCATCAGATAACAGAACGCGGCCGTGATCGCGAGCACCGCAGCGGGCTCCTCGACCCCCGCGAGCACCGCCGCGCCCAGCGCCGTCGCGGCGAGCGTGCTCGGCGCGCCCAGCGTCGTCGTCCGTTCCGCGTCGTAGGCCGTGTACAGCCCCAGCCGGACGACCGCCATCGCGACGAACAGCGCGGGGATCCCAAAGGCGACGGCCGCCTCCGGTGCGCCCTCGGCCGCGTCCTCTGCGACCGCGATCACCAGCATGGCGGGCGCGACGCCGAAGGAGGCGACGTCGGCGAGCGAGTCGAGATGCGGGCCGGCCGGCGTGCCGCCGTAGCGCCGTGCGAGCACGCCGTCGAGCCCGTCGAGCACTGCCGCAAGCAGGACGAACTGCGCCGCGACCCGGACGTCGACCGCCGCGACCGCCGCCGCCAGGAAGCCGAGCGCGGCGTTGCCGACGGTCACCGCGTCGGCGATCCCCAGCCGGCCGACGAAGCGGGGCGCGAGCTCCATACCCCCCGCTCTCACAGCGTCCTTTTATCGATTGTGAATCCGTGTGAAGGGATCGGTAACGGTGCCGCGACGTCCCCACCCTTGCCGGTGATCGACAGCCTATAGGCTCCGGGGTGCCGACATCGAACCATGAAACGGCGTACGTTCCTCGCGCTCGCCGGGAGCGGCACCATCGCCGGCCTGGGGGGCTGTACCGCCATCGCGGACCTCACCGAGGACCACGACATCGGTATGAGCGCCCACGAGTTCCTGCCCGAGTCCTACACTGTCGAGGCCGGCGATACGGTGATCTGGGAGAACACCGGCTCGCGCGCCCACACGGTCACCGCCTACGACGGCGGCCAACCGGAGGGTGCGGGCTTCTTCGCCACCGGCGGGTTCGAGACCGAGAACGACGCCCGGATGGCGTGGTACGACGACCGCGAGGGCTCGATCTACACCGGCGACCGGTTCGAGCACACCTTCGAGGTGCCCGGCGAGCACGACTACTACTGCGTCCCGCACGAACGCGGCGGGATGATCGGCCGGATCGTCGTCGAAGAATAGCGGATCGGATCGAGCGTCGATTGCCGATTACGCCTCGACGTCCTCCTCGTCGACGTCGACGGCGGTCGCCTCCTCCTCGGCGACCTCCTCGGGTCGGGCTTCGAGGGTGAGCTTCTGGATCTCCACCCGTCGGAGCGGGTAGATCGTCTTGGCCTCGCCGTAGATCGCGCTCGAGAGCCGTCCCTCGATCACGCTGTCGACGAGCCCCGAGAAGGTGCGCTCCTCGCCGGCCTCGCGCACCATCTCGATCATCCGCTTTCGGATGGCGTGCTCCTGGCTGTGATCGGCCTTCTTCGTGGTGAAGGCGACGGGCTGGACCTGCACGCGGTAGTCGTCGGTCGTCATCACCGTGACGTAGGCGTCGATCTTCGAGGCGCCACGGCGGACGAGGCTGCGCAGGTAGTCGCGCGTGAGTTCCTGTTTCGTGAACTCCGTGTACGCGCTGTCGCTGCCCACGTCGTTGATCTTGAACGTGAGCTTGATGTTGTTCTCGCTCGCGTTGTTGTTGAGCTCGCCGAGCGTGGTCTCGAGGTTACGCCC
This sequence comes from Halalkalicoccus tibetensis, assembly GCF_037996645.1. Classification (NCBI taxonomy): domain Archaea; kingdom Methanobacteriati; phylum Methanobacteriota; class Halobacteria; order Halobacteriales; family Halalkalicoccaceae; genus Halalkalicoccus; species Halalkalicoccus tibetensis. The sequence goes on along the minus strand of NZ_JBBMXV010000004.1, from coordinate 236,291 downwards.
GAGGAGCTGTTCGGGTTCGTTCGCGGGTGACTGGCCGAGCTCGGCCCGGTCGAACTGCTCGGGCGCGTGCACGGTGTACCACCGTTTCTGTTGCTGCTGTCGGGAAACTGATCGTTCACTCATGGTTTGTGTTCATCGGTTCGGTCTGAAAGCTGTACCACTTCGTCGGCCACCGTCAGGTTCACGACGTAGTCGTCCGCGGTCGTCCGCAGGCCGCCCGTCGACTCGCGCTCGATCGTCGTCACCACCCGGTCGTCGTCGCTCCGCGTCGTCATCTCGGGCGTGTTGTCCGGGCCGACCGCTCGCGCGACCCGCTCGGGCTCGTCGTGGGTCGTTCGGATCGTGATCCGTCTCATGCCATCGCCTCCCGGAACGACTCGAGGAACGCCTCGGGCGGGCAGTCGAAGCGGGCGAGACCCCGCGACGGGGTGGCGCCGCCCGTCCCGCCGACCGCCTCGGCGGCCTCGATCACCGCGTCGCCGATCCCGTCGGTGAGGCCGGCCGCCCCCGCCTCGTCGTCCCCGATGACGAGGACGACGGGCTCGGGCGAGCGGAAGTCCCTGAGCAGGCGCGCGACCGTTCCGACCGGCCCCTCTGCGATCCGGGCGACGAACAGGCCGTCGTACCGGCCGGTGTCGGCCGCCCGGACCGCCTCGTGGGCGGCCGTCGAGTGGGTTCGCCACGCTTCGAGCGCGTCGACCCGGACGTCGTGGCCCATCGCGAGCGCGAGGGCGAGCCCCGGCGCGTCGCCCGCGAGGCAGTCGAGCACGTCCGCGAGGCCTTCTGCGGTCTCGAAGGGGCCCTCGGGGGTCGGGTGCGGGCGCAGCGCCCGCTCGATGGCGGCCGCGGCGCGTTCGCTCGCCCCGTCGGAGCCGACGGTTTCGAGCGCCGCCAGCGACGCGACCGCCCGGTCGTCGTCGACCAGCTCGGCGAGCGCCGCGGCGACGGCCGTCTCGTCGCCCGAGAACTCGGCGTGAACGAGCGTCGAGTGGGCCAGCCCGTCGGCCAGGTCGGCCGTGGGGATCCCCACGCCCCGTCGTCGGTCGAGCTCGACGCCGGCCGCGTCGGGGTCGCCCCCGAGCAGACAGCCCGCGAGCACGAGGCCGGGATCGGGCTCGCAGCCGAGCTCGCGGACGAGGTCGGCCGCGGCGGCGCTGATCGGTCGGTCCGCGGGCGCGAGCCCGTCGGGGAAGCCGACCGGCAGGGTCGCCGCGGCGGACGGCTCGTCGGTCGGCGGGACGACGCGGGCCTGAAACGGGATCGATCGGGCCGCGAGCGCCCGCAAGAGCAGCCCGGCGGCGGCGATCGCGTCGCCGTCCGCACGCGGGGCTATCCGGACGAAGCCGGACTCCGTGAGCGCCGCGGCGAGATCATGCTCCGATCGACCCGTGGCGGCCATTACTCGAGGAGTTCCTGGGCGTTCTGGTAGGTGTAGCGGAAGTCCGCGGGCATCTCGTCGCCACGGTAGTAGTTGACGAGACGGCGGACCTTCGCCTCCGTGTTCTGCAGGGCGCGTTTGTTCTGGGCGTCCTGCTGGTTGTCCTGCATGTGCTCGCGCAGGCGGATCGCCCGCTCCATCAGGTTCCGGAGGTCCTCGGGGACCTCGGGCGAGGCGTCGTTCTCCTCGAGGATCTCGCCGACCTTCTTGCCGGTCGCGAGTTTGACGTTCGGGATCGGGGTCCCCTTGACGCCCTCATCGCGCAGTTTCATGCCGATCTGGCTGGGGTCGTGACCCTGCTCTGCGAGCTCGACGACGCGCGATTCGATCTCGCTCGCGTCGACGTCGCTCCACTCCGGTGGTTCGTCTGCCGCCGGCCGGTCCGAACCGGACGAGCCGCGGCGGCGTGTATGCATTCGTGCCATTGTTGAGGATAGGAACCGCACAGACCGCAGACGGCACTTTTCGTGCACTACCGCAATCCCAGAGCCACGGGATAAGTGTCCGTGGCGAGTCGGATTTGCGGCCGTGCTGTTCCCACTCGGGTTCGTTCATGCGCGGGCTAAAGGGTTGTGACTCGTCCCGGAGCGGGCCCGGAAGGCCTTAGAAGAAGACCAGCGAGAGCTCCGGCACCAGCCCGATGACCAGCACCAGAAGCAGCATGACGAGCATGAACGGGACGGCCTCCCGCGAGATGTCCATGACGGACTCGCCGCTGATCCCCGAGAGCACGTAGAGGTTGATCCCGATCGGCGGGGTAATGAAGCCGATCCCGAACGCACACATCATGAAGATCGTGTAGTGGATCGGGTCCATCCCGAACTCCTGGGCCAGCGGCAGGAACAGCGGCCCGAGGATCAGGATGTTCGGCCCCAGCTCCATCGTCGCGCCGGCGACGAAGAAGACCACGAGCATGAGCAGGATCATCACGACGTAGCTCGTCGAGAGCGTCGTCACCGTCTCGGCGACCATCTGGGGGATTTGGTTGAGCGTGAGGATGTCGCCGAAGATCAGCGCCGTCGCGATGATGGGCGCGATCATCCCGTTGACCAGCGCGCTCTCCTCGAGCACCCGACTATAGGAGGACAGCGACATCGTCCCGGTGAGCGCGCCGATGACGAAGATCACCGTGACCGCGGCGATCGCAGCCTCGGTCGCCGTGAACACCCCCGAGTAGATCCCGCCGAGGATGAGAAACGGAACGAACAGGGCGAACTTCGCGCGCCAGAGGGCGGCGGCCGCATCGCTCGCGTCGAACCCCTGGTGTTCGCGGTTGTCGGTCTCGTAGCCCCGCGTCCTGTTGATCACGACGTTGACCAGGATCACGCCCGTCAGGAGGATCGCTCCCGGGACGAACGTCGCGAGGAACAGCTGGGAGACCGACACCCCCAGCGCGATCCCGGCGATGATGTAGGAGATGCTCGGCGGGATGAGGATCCCGGTGGCCGAGCCGCTCGCGATCATCGCCGAGGCGTAGGTCCGGTCGTAGCCCACCTGTTCGAGCGGGCCGAGCGCCATCCGCCCGATCGCGGCCGAGTCGGCGGCGTTCGAGCCGCTGATGGTCGCGAAGATGCCGCTGCCGAAGGAGACCGAGGTGCCGATCCCGGTCTTCAGCGAGCCGAACAGCTCCAGGCTCAGATCGAGCAGGCGCTGGGACATCCCCGTCTCGACGATCGCCGTCCCCGTCAGGATGAACAGCGGGATCGCGAGGAAGGCGAACTCGTTGAGCCCGGAGAACATCGTCTCCCCGAAGATCTGTGGATCGAGCACCCCCATCTGGAGGAAGACGACACAGCTCAGCCCGATGGCGACGAAGATCGGAAATCCGAGCGCGAGCAGTACGATCAGCGCGAGGAATCCGGCGAGTAGCTCCATGGTCAGATCGTTCGGTCGGCTTGGTCTTCGTCGTCGGTGCGGAACAGCTGGGTGCCGTCGTCGATCGGGTCGCCCGCCGAGAGGTCACGGAGGTCCCGATAGAGCCACTGGAGGGTCCGGATCACCGTCAGGGTGAACGCGATCGGGATCGCCGCCTGGAAGTACGCCTGGTTGACCCGCATCCCCGGCGTCTCGGAGCCGAACTCCAGGGAGGTCTCGATGAGCGGCAGGGTCCAACGGATCGCGTACAGCGAGAACACGAGCAGCCCGATCCCGCTCAGCACGTAGAGGATCCCCCGTGCGCGCTCCGAGATGAACGTATGGAGGACGTCGATCCGGACGTGGACCCGCTTGTGGACCCCCCAGCTGACGCCGAGCCAGGTCAGGTAGATGTACATGAACTGGGCCGATTCCTGGCCCCAGACCGACGAGCTATCGAGGATGAACCGACGGATGATCTCGATGTTGACGATCACGATCAGGTAGATGTAGAGGCTGATCAACAGGTACAGCTCCAGGCTCCCGAGGACGCCCTTCGACTTCTCGTACAGGGTATCGTAGTCCATCGTGTGTGGGGAAAATGAGGTGGATCGGTCCGTCCGGTTACGCGTCGTAGCCGGGGACTTCGTAGTCGCTCTCCTGCTCGGTCGCCTCCTCCAAGGCCTCGAACGTCTCCATGTCGCCCGCGAGATCCGTCTTCCAGTCGTCCCACTCCGAGCGCTGGTAGCCGGTGGCCTCCTCCCACTCCTCGAGGGCCGCATCGTCGAGCTCGTTGATCTCGACGCCCGCCTCCTCGAAGACCTGCTCGGACTCCTCGGCCATCTCGACGAGGCCGTCGAGCTGGTACTCGAAGGTCTCTTCTGCGGCCTCGTGGATGTCCTCCTGGACGTCCTCTTCGAGGTCGTCGAACCAGTCCCGGCTCGCGACGAAGATGCCGACGTCCATCACCTGATCGATGACCGTGATCGAGCCGAGGCTGTCCTCGAACCCGTAGGCAGCGAGCGGCGGGACCGAGACGTGCAGCCCGTCGACGACGCCTTCCTCGAGGGCCTGGGCGGTCTCGCCCCAGTCGACGGGGACCGCGTTCGCGCCCGCCAGATCCCAGGTCTGCTCGCCGATGTCCGAGGCCGCGATCCGGATGTCGAGCCCCGCGACGTCGTCGATCGACTCGACGGCCCCGCCGACCTCCTCGCGGACGCCGACCGCCCGCGGGCTGCTCATCCAGGTGTAGAGCGGCTCGAACCCCTGCTGGCGCAGCTCCTCATGGGCCACCTCCTCCCAGACGTCGCTGGTGATCAGGTTCAGGAAGGACTCGAAGTCCCCGGCGAAATAGGGGAGGTTGACGATGTCCATGATGTCGGCGTACGGCGAGAGGTTCGAGTAGGACAGCGAGCCGACCTCCACGCTCCCGCCCTGGAGCTGGGAACCGAGATCGGGCCCCGAGGTCAGCTGCCCGCCCGGGTAGAGGTCGGGCTCGAGCTCGCCGTCGGTCGCTTCCTCGACGTTCTCGACGAACTCCTGCTGGGCGAGCGGGACCGGCGAGTCCTCGGCGTAGGCGGTCGCGACCCGCATCGTCCCCGAGTCGCCGTTCTCGTCGTCATCGTCGCCCGTACACCCGGCAAGTCCGATCGCGCCGAGGGCCCCCGCCGACTTCAGGGCTCTCCGCCTCGAGAGTCTCATGGACCCAGTTACCGGACAGGGATATATACGTCTTATTATAAGATGCGTTAGGTATCGTGATAAAATAACACAATTAAGGACGGAGCCGTCCCTCGAGGAGCCGTACGAGCCGGCGCGTGGGACATCGGACGTGGCCTATCTGGTGATGTCGTTTCGTCGTTCAGAGCGCCATGGTTGGTACCGTCCGGTACACTGTCGAGCGATGTTCGAACGGAAGCCCCGGTGTGTGGGTCGTGTTGTCCGTTTACTTGGTGAGTAACAGGTATCTCGGGTCGATCCGTGTGGTCCGTTGTGGTCGCCGTTCGCTCTGTTCGGGCGCCGATACGGTCAGTGATCGGTCCGTGAACGCCGTAGTAAGTGTGCGAACAGCGAGACGATTAAGGTCTTCGCTTGCACGTTCCCGACGGGCGTCGGAGGCCCGAAGACGGCCCGGTACGGGAGAAACCCCGTGGGCTTTAGTGGCTGGCCCGGCTACGGTCGGGACATGGTCTCGACGAAAGCGGGGTTCTTCTCGGCTGCGGCCGCGCTGTTCGGCGCTTATCTCCTCGTAGCGGTGATCACGTCCGACATCGTCCCGATGGAGCTCCCGGTGCTCGCGGGAAGCTCCCACATCCTGGAGTTCGTGCTCCTGCTGGCCGTCTCGCTGACCCTGGGGATCGGCGTGGTGAGCGCCGGGGAGCAGATCTGAGGTCGGCCCTTCCAGCGCGGTATCGAGCCTACGAGGGACACAGCCCGACCGGGGTTCGAAGCGTTTATCATTCTACCCCGGATACCGGGAAGTACGAGGGCTCGTAGATCAGTGGTAGATCACTCCCTTGGCATGGGAGAGGCCCCGGGTTCAAATCCCGGCGAGTCCACTACCATTCCTCCGTCGTAATCAGGGTCCCACACCGAAAGGTACGGACTCTGAGACGGACGGATTCGTCACTTTTGGGCCGAGAACCACTCCCTTGGGGCATACATGACCGCAGAGAGAGGCCTAAAAGCAGCACAGAGCCAATTGAGACACAAGAGTCCCCCAGCCACCTGCGATATGACCAAACACCCATATAAGACCGGAAGGAAGTTCTGGAACGAATTGGATAGCCAGCTTGGCTAACAGCCATTAGTTAATTTATGACATCACTTCCCCCTATTGAATAGTCATAATCGGGGATTGAATTACAATATTGGTGTAGCACGAAATTGAATAACGCCTCTATGCAGTGCCACTTCACGGTTCTTTCTCACCGAATACCACATCAAGTGCTGAATCTAATTCTGTTGTGTCTTCAGAGGAACCTGTCGCTTCATAGGTAATAATGTCATCATAGACCGATTCAACAACATCGTGTGTTTGGTCGGACCGAGAATGATTCAATTCCTCTGCATTAACTGTCTCGTCAATCGTTGTTTGTATCACACGTCCGATTGTACGTGTATCATCTACTTCTGTAACAAGAGTATTGTCTACATCCGTTGCGGTTGCACTGACTCTCCGCTTAATATTCTTGTTATGTTCTCCACCTATCCACTCCTCAACGGAAATTGTGACATTGTATCCCTCATATTCACGAGATTTAGTATAGGATTTTGGGTACTCACTATGTGATTTCTCGTGATCTGGGAGTTCAATATTCTTGTCCCATAGAAAGATAAGTACTATAAATCCGAGAATGACCAAAAGGAATACTATACCGCCGCCAATTCCTGGTAGAAGTACACCAAGAATGACTCCAAGAAAAAGAATTGTAGCGGCACTAGCAATAAATACTGGATTTTTCTTGAAAGCGTCCCCCAATTCGTCTTCAGAGTCTAAATCCATGCCTGGAATAATTAGTCCTTGTGACCAACCCACATAAAGTACACCGTTTAACACTGCTAGTATGGTCTAGAATTATATAGATGTAATAACCCACCGCAACTAGTATAGAACGAGATAATTGATGATACTAAAACGTAGACGGCAAATGCCGGTTGGGATTTAACTCGCTTAGTATAATTATTGCGTATTTTTGTACTATTTTTTCGCATAATATCTATATTCTGGTTGATAAAATACCCCCGCAGGAGAGACTCAACGGGTTCAAATCCCGTCGAGTCCACCCGACTCGCTTCGTTCGTCCGACAGCCCGACGCTACGGCCGACCAGTGGAAGCGACGGCGTCGTCGTTTCCCGTCGCGGTCTGATCGACGGTTCGAAGGGCGCTATTCGACGTCGAGCTCGTCGTCCGTCTCGACGTCGTCGGACGACCAGCCGAGCGAGAACGTCACGCCGCGCTCGCCGGTGGGACCCCCGAGCAGCGAGTCCTCCGAGTCGACCTCAACCCCGAACGAGAGGGTCTCCGGGGGGACGATCGTCGCGCTCTCGTTCCCGGCGATGACCGTCACCTTCCGATCGGTGGCAGTCCGGTCGTCGGTCGTTCGGTCGCCGGCCTCCCGGGCATCTCCCGTTCCGGCGTCGCCCGTCCGGGCGTCCTCGGTCCCCGTTCGGTCCTTGCCCATCCGCGAACGGTCCCGATCGTCGTCGGTCGCGCCCTCCCCTCGCGGGCTGAGCTCGTCGGCGAACTCCCGGAGGTACTCGGCGACTTCCGCGCGGGTCTTCTCGGACTCCGTCGAGACGTCTGCCATGGGAGGGAATGTGGACGTGATCCCTTATAGTTCGGGGCCTCGGTAGCCGTCGGCTCACGCGTCGGGTCGAGAGGACCGATCGCGGAGCGATATCGGGAACACGTGCGTATTTTCGAGTGATAACACTGATTACTCTTCACGACGGAGCCCATCTGTCCCCGATCCGGATCGGACCTTCCCATGGCTGAACTGGATGAGCTCCCCTGGGACGGCAACCGTTCGCCTCTGATGCGTCCTCCCGGACGGGGATCCCGTTTATCGCGCCCGGACTGCCGGGATCCGGCACACGTGGGGCCTGAACCCGTTCGCGGAACGTCGCGACGAACGTCCGACGAGAACCGATCTCGAACGGCATCGATGCTCGTGACCGGACCGTCCGAAGGTGTGACGTGATATAGCACACCCCGTGAAATCCGTTTCGTCGGATCCGGCACGCGGGAGGACGACGGTCATGTGTGTGCGAGCCACCCTGAAACCGGTCGCGACTGCCGCGTAAACAAGGGCTTTTGGGCCCAAGCCGTTAGAACGGACGAGTTCTGTGAGTCGTGTCCCGAACCCGGTCAAGCTGCTCATCCTCTGGGTCGGGCTGGCGCTCTCCTGGGCCGGCCTGATCGACCGCCACCGCGTCCGTCGGATCACCGACCTCGCGTGGCCGCGCGTAGTTACGGGTATCGCCCGGATGTCGAAGAACGCGGTCGACGTGGCGATGGTCGGGGTCGCCGTCGGCTCCGGGGCGATCGCCGGCGTCGGGTTCGCGGGCGCCTACTGGGGGCTCGCGTTCGCCGTCGGCGGCGGGGTCGCCGGCGGGACGATCGCGCTGGTCTCCCAGTCGTTCGGCGCCGACGCCCACGGCGAGCTGGGGCGGGCGGTCCGATCGAGCGCGCTGCTGGTCGTGCTGCTGACCCTCCCGCTCACCGCGACGTTCTGGCTGTTCTCGACGGAGCTGATCGCGCTGATCAGCAACGACCCCGAGGCGATCGAGCTGGGCGGACAGTACCTCCGGATCGCCTCGCTCGGGGTGCCCTTCGCGGCGCTCAACCTGATCGGCAGCCGGACGCTCGTCGGGAGCGACGACGCCTACACCGCGATGCTCGCGCGCGCCAGCGGCGCGGTCGCGAACATCGGGATCAACGCCGTGTTGATCTTCGGGCTCGAGCTGGGCGTCGTCGGCGCGGCGATCGGGACCGTGCTCTCGAACGTCGTCGTCGCCGGGATGTTCGCCGTCGGACTCGTCGCCGGCCGGTTCCCGGGCATGGGCGAGTTCCCCGTCACCGTCTCGCCGACGGGGGCGTACGCCGACGTCGGGACGCTCCGCCAGCTGGTCTCGATCGGGCTGCCCGTGATGGGCCGGAACCTCGTCTGGACGGTCGCGGAGTTCCCCCTGCTCTTGATCGTCGACCTCTTCGGCCAGAACACCGTCGCGGCGTACGTCGTCGCCCGGCGGATCTGGGGCATCATGAACACGCCCGGCTGGGGCTTCGGGCTTGCCTCCTCGAGTTTGGTCGGTCAGGAGCTCGGCGAGGACCACGAGGGTATCGCCGAGGCCTACGGCCACGAGATCGTCCGCTTCGCGGTCGCGGTCTACGTGGTCTCGGCGGCGCTGATCTTCCTGTTCGCCGAGCCGATCGTGCTCGCGTTCGTCGACGATCCCGCCTCCTCGACCGTCCCGATCGCGGTCTCGCTGGTCTATGCGGCCTGCGTGGCCACGATCCTTCAGGGCGTCTCGAAGGGCGCGGCCGGCCCGCTCGACGCCAGCGGCGACACCCGCTGGCCCTTCTACAGCCAGGCGCTCGGCATGTTCGGCTTCTCGATCCCGCTCGCCTATCTCGGGGCCGTCACGCCGCTCGGGCTCTGGGGGCTCTACCTCGCGTTCGTCGCCGAGACGGCCGTCCCCGCGGTGATCAACTACTACCGGTTCTCGACCGGCAAGTGGAAGGTCATCAGCCGCTCGTACGGGCCCCGCGGGGCCCCGACCGACGACTAAAGCAGGGCGACCACCAGGACGACGACGAGCAGTACCGCGAGCGCGATCAGCCCGTAGCGCACCCGGGGGTCGTCGAGCGGGCTCCCGCCTTCATCGCCGTGATACGGGCTCAGAACGGTGTTCCCGCAGGAACGACACTTGTTCGGGTTGCGCCGGTGGACGGTTCCACACTGGTCACATTTCCATTTCGCCATTCGGTCGTCCAGTGGGCGCCCTCGGTAATGACGCTGTTTACTCCGCGCTCGCCCCGACATCACTTAATTCATAGTATTTTTATATTCTCAATATAATAAGAACGTAGTGAGCGACGACGGCGATACGCGGGCAGGGGCCGGCCGTTCGGGCCGGTGGCGAACCGACGAACGGGCACAGCTGACGATCGACTTCCTCGTCGGGGCCGCGATGTTCCTGATGGTGGTGGGGTTCGTCTTCGCGCTGGTCCCGGAGATGATCGTGCCCTTTGGCGCCAGCCAGTCGGCCCATCCGGCCGTCGCCGACCGAACCGCGACGCATCTCGCGGACGACGCCCTGGCGGACGAGCCGGGCGTGCTCGACGAAAGCGAGGTCGAGGAGTTCTTCGGCGGATCGGACGACAGCGGGGAGTTCGTCGCCGAGCTGGGTGTCTCGGAGCCGGCGCGGCTCAACGTCGCGATCGACGGGACCGACCACGAACGCGGTCCGACACCGCCGGAATCGGCCGACGTGACGGTGGCCGAGCGGACGGTGACCTACGACGGGGAGGCCCACCGCCTCGTCGTGGAGGTCTGGTGATGCGCGCCCAGGCCCACACCCTCGAGGCGTTCGCGGCGGCGGTGATCCTGATCGCGAGCCTCCTGTTCGCCATGCAGGTCACCGCGGTCACGCCGCTCTCGGCCAGCACGTCGAGCCAGCACATCGAGAACCAACAGCGGGCCGCCGCCGAGGACGTCCTCCGCGCGGCCGACGGGGCGGGGGAGTTGGAGGAAACGGTGCTGTACTGGAACGACGCGGAGGGCACCTTCCACGGTCTCGAGGGCGAGGACGACGACCACTACGCCCCGGGCGAGCTCGACACCGATCTCGGCGATCGGCTCACGGGGGCGTTCTCCGACCGCGGGGTCGCGTACAACCTCCACGTCGACCACGTCGACGGCGAGGGGTCCGTCGAGCGACAGCGAATCGTCCACGCCGGCGAGCCAAGCGACCACGCCGTGAGCGCGACCCGCCTCCGCACCCTCTACGGCGAGGACCCGTTCTACGACGAGGGGGGTCCGACTGACGACGAACTGGGCGAGACCGACGAGTTCTACGTCGAGAACACCAACGAGGAGTCGTTCTACGCGGTCGTCGAGGTGGAGGTGGTCGTGTGGCGGATGTAGTGCACGATCGGGGCCAGCTTCTTCTGGTAGCCGGACTGACGATCGCGGTCACGTTCGTCGTCCTCGCGCTCGTGCTCAACGGCGTCATCTACACGGAGACCGTCGGGACGCGCACGGCCGACGTCGGCGAGCGCGACGCGCTCGCGGCCGAGGCGCTCGCCGTCGACCACGTCGCCACGATGACCTCCTCGGGGACGGACGCGGGGACGTTCGAGGCGGAGCTCGACGCCTGGACCGAGCAGGTCCTCGCCCACGAGCTGCGTTCGGGCTCGTCCGTCCGGGTCGACGTCCTGGGCATCGAGGGCGACGAGGCGATCACGGGGGCGACGATCGAGGTCACCTACGAGAACGCGGAGCTGACGTATCGTTCCGGGGAGATCGCCGTCACCGGGGAGGGGCGGGTATGAGCCGGTCCGATCGGGGCGTCTCGACCGCGCTCGGCTACACCCTCACGCTCGCGATCACGGCGGTCCTGATCTCGGGACTGTTCGTCACCGCCGGCTCCGTCGTCGACACCCAGCGCGAGCGGGCGACCGCCGAGGAACTGACCGTCCACGGCGAGCGCCTCGCGGCGGACCTCATGACCGTCGACCGTCTCTCGCGGAGCGGACAGGCGGTCGAGCTCGAGCGGGACCTTCCTACCGTGGTCGGCGGGGGGAGCTACTCCATCGGGGTCGCCGGGGAGCCCGACGAGGATGGGGAGGCGACACAGCGGATCGAGCTGCGAAGCGACCGGCTCGACGGGCCGGTGTCGGTCCGGTTCACCACGGAGCGCGACGTGGCGGTGGAACCGGGCCCGATCGCCGGCGGCACCGTCGTGATCGGGTTCGACGGGGGCGCTATCGAGGTGCGAAATGGCTGATCGCGGGGTGAGCGAGGCGCTCGGGTTCGTGTTGATCTTCGCGCTTGTCGTGACGACCCTCGGGGTCGTCTACGTCACCGGGATGGCGGGGTTGACCGACGCGCGCGACGCCGAGCGCGTGAACAACGCCGAGCGCGCCTTCGACGTACTCGCGGACAACGTCGAGGCGATCACCCATCGGGACGCCCCGAGCCGGGCGACGGAGGTCAAACTCGCCGACGCGGGACTGCGCGTCGAGAGCCGCGATCGGATCGCCGTCAGCGTCGACGGCGGCGAGCCGATCGTCTCGACGGGGGAGGTCGTCTACGACTCGAACATGGGGACCGATATCGTCTACAGCAACGGGGCGGTCCTCAGGGAGTCGGCGCCGGGAACCGTCGCGGTTCGCGACCCGCGGATGTCGATCGACGGGGACCGCGCGATGATCCACCTCACGGACGTCTCGGGCGTCCGCTCGGCGCCGGTGAGCGGGGATCGGACGGTACTCGTCCGCACGGACCACCGGAACACGGTCACCCGGACGGCGACCGACGGGAGTCATACCGTGACCATCGAGGTGGAAACCGACCGGACAGACGCCTGGGAGCGGACCCTCCGGTCGCTCGACGACGGTTCGAGCTGTGAGACGTCGGGGACGAACGTCGCCTGTACGTTCGAGACCGACCGGGTGTACGTGACCAAGGACAGCCTCGACGTCGCGTTCAGCTGAGGCGCACTTCGACTTCGTTCTCGGTGACGTGCAGGTAGGCGATGAACTGCCCGGAGCTCTCGTAGTCGATGTAGCCGAACGCGACCTCGTAGTCGACCCGGTCGCTGCCCGATCCCCCGCCCTGTCCCTGGTCGTAGATCTCGAGATCGACGTTCGGCCCCGCCGCGTACAGCTCCGAGCCGACGACCTCGCCGAGCGGGCGCTCCTCGCCGCTCGCATCGCCCTCGAGCATCGGCCCGTCCCCCTCGGGGACCAGAACGACCTCCACGTACTCGTCGCCGTGTTCGTCCTCCTCGATCGCGAACGCCGCGTCGTTTCGCCACGTCTCCCCGCCGTCGGCGTCGGTGACCTCGATCCCGACGTCGTCGCCGTCGTTCCAGAGCAGCAGGTCGAACGAGGAGTCGGGGTCGGAGAACCCCCACTCGAACGGGTTGAAGCTCCGCCCGCTCGCCCCCTGTCCGGGCACGTTCGGGTAGAGCGTGAGGTCGAACTCGTTCACCGATTCCTCCTCGACGAGCCCGCGTATCCGTATCTCGTCGCCGTTGCCGGACATGGTGAACTCGCCCTGGGTCTCGGTCGAGACCAGCTCGACGGTCGCCGATTCGGCCTCCCGGTCCACGCTGACGTTCCCGTTGGTCCGCTCCTCGAAGTACCGCTCCCAGCCCCGGTAGTAGGGGCTCTCGACGGTGACCGAGACGGTGCCGTTCTCGATCGCGCCGGCGTAGGCCGGCGCCGAGCCGTCCTCGGAGCCCGGTCGGAGCGTGGCCATCGGGCCACCGCCCGCGGAGCCCTCGCCGCTGGTCGCGACGACCGGGAGCGTCAGCGTCTCGCCGCGGTAGTGGAACTCCGGCGGGGAGACCATCGTCGTCCCGCCGCCCTCGTGGCGCCAGACGCCGCCACCCTGGTAGGCGATCTCGGCCCCGCCGTGGGTGTAGACCATCGCCCCGAGGTCGACCTCACAGACGCCGCGCTCGGTCCCACAGCCCTCCCACTCGACCGGCTCCTCCTCTCCCTCGGTGTGGTGTTCGATGCGCATCGATCCGACGTCCTCGCGCACCTCGAACTGGCCGCCGGTCCGGCCGAACTGCACCGACCGGACGGGCGATTCGCCGAGCGCGACGTTCGCGGCCTTCGAGTCGAACAGCGTCATCGCGTGCTCGGTGCTCCGGAGCTCCGAGGCCTCCCGCGAGTCGGCGATCGTCGCCGTCCCGAACGCGACGATGGCGGTCGTCCCGATGATCGTCAGCCCGATCAGCAGGACGACCCCGACGAGCTCCGTCTGCCCGCGCTCGTCGATCCCATCCGTCCTCCCCGTCCCGTTCGATCCGGTCATCAGCCCACCACCGTCCAGACGCAGAGCGCGATCGTCATCAGGACGACGACGTACTTGACCCCGCTCAGGATCTCCGCGTCGCGCATGTAGCCGCTGATGAGCCCCGAAAGGATCGCCTGGAGCGTCACCGCGTGGAAGAACAGCAACGAGAGCAGCCCGGCGTCGACACCCTCGAACCCGGCGCCGCCCCCGCCCGCCGCCCCGGCCCCACCGGTGTCGAGCCCGCCCATCACGTCGAGGAACTGGGACTTCAGAACCGCCATCACCGCCAGCAGGGTGAGGTAGGTCATCACGATGATCACGACCTGCATCCGCGTTCTGGATCTCCGCTCGCGGGCGATGTCGTCCTGGTTCTCGCTCGCCTGGGCCGCAGTCGTGAGCACCGGCGTGATCCGGCTCGAGGCCGTCTGGGCCTCGGTGATCAGCTTGACCGTCCGGGCGAGTCGCGGGATGTGATAGCGGTTGTTGAACTCGATCAGGGCGCCCTTCAGGCTCGTCCCGTAGGCGACCTTCGCGTGCATGACCTCGAGTTCGCGGGCGAGCTTCCCGGAGGAGGTGTCGGCGACGACCCGGATCGACTCGAGCAGCGTCATCCCGGTGTCGTTCGCGCTCGAGAGCTTCCGGAGGGTATCCGAGAGCGAGCCGGTGATCGCGGTCCGCGAGCGGACGTTCCACTCCCGGAAGACCGCGAGCGGGACGCAGACGACGTATATCGGGAGGTAGATCCAGACGAAGGTACCCCAGACGGGCGCGTCGACCAGCCCGCCCCACGACAGCGGCGCGGCCCCGCCGACGACGGCGGCGCCGACGAGCGCGAGCGCGGCCGGGACCGTCAGAGCCAGCGTGTAGGCGGGGTAGTCCCGGAAGAAGTGGTGCGGGCGACGCAGGAGCCGGCCGGTCCTGTGGGTCCCCTCGTTGTGCTCGATCCGATCGAACACGCCGAACGAGCCGGCGTAGCGCTCGACCAGCCCGAGGTCGAACAGCGGGTTCCCTTCCTCCGGATCGGCGCCCCCGTCCTCGGCGTGGAGATAGCCGTCGCCGGGCTCGTCGCGTTTCACCGTCGAGACGAGCACGAGGAAGGCGACGCCGACCAGGGGGATCAGCGCGTAGACCGTCGCGTACAGCATGAACTCCGAGGCCTCGCCGAGCATGCTCATGATCACCAGCAGGATGATCAACAGGAGGGGGAACAGCGAGAGGGTCATGTACATCTCGCCGAACAGCTCAAGGGTCTCGAGGGTGAGCTCCTCCTGCTGTTTCGCGGTGCGCATGTGTTTGTCCTTCTTGTCTTCGAGAAAGCGCGTCATGTCCCCGCCGGAGTTCATGATCGAGAGCATGTCCGTCAGGAACTGGCCCAGTTCGTCGGAGGGCGTCTCGAGCGCCTGGTTCCTGATCGCGGTCCGGTAGTCCGTGTCGAAGTACTCCGTTTCGGCGACGATGCTCTGGAACTCCTTGCTGACTTCGCCGTAGGTGTCGTCGGCCGCCGCCATCGCCTCGACGATCTCCAGCTGATCGAGCCCGCCGACCGACAGCGCGTACATGAACGAGACCGAATCGGCGAGCAGCATGTCGATCTCCCGTCTCCGCGCCCCGGCCCGCGAGTAGGGGAGCGCGACGAGCGTCCCGAACCCGAGGGCGAAGCCGACCGATCCCAGCAGGAGACCGGTCCCGGCGACCAGCGAGGGGATCCGCGCGGCGACGATGAGGTCGATCAGGCGCTGATCCGAGATCGGGACGCCGACGATCGGGGGCGAGACGAGCCCGGTCGCGAACAGCGCGTAGCCCAGCAGGAGGCCGAGGATCCACAGCGCCCCGCCCGCGAGCACGCC
The DNA here is from genome assembly GCF_037996645.1 of Halalkalicoccus tibetensis. Taxonomy (NCBI): domain Archaea; kingdom Methanobacteriati; phylum Methanobacteriota; class Halobacteria; order Halobacteriales; family Halalkalicoccaceae; genus Halalkalicoccus; species Halalkalicoccus tibetensis. The sequence goes on along the minus strand of NZ_JBBMXV010000004.1, from coordinate 220,613 downwards.
GTAGGCGAGCGCGCGCGAGAGGTAGTGCTCGACGGTGTCGCTCATTCTGGCCCGTTCGAGCGTCGTCGCGAACTCCGCGGCGAACTGGCTCTCTTCGCCGAACAGCAGGCGATAGAGGGGGTAGAAGGCGTCGCCGAGGCGGTCGGTGGCGGCGTCCCCGAGCGCGAGGCTCACGGGGCGGGCCCCTCGTCGCCCCGCCCCGACTCGGCCGCGAGCGCGTCCCCGAGCGACCGCGCCGTCCCGCGGTGGTCCGCGAACAGCCGGTCGTCGGCCCGCTCGAGGACCTCCTTAGCGAGCTCGGCGGTCGCCTCGTCGGGCTCGGGCCGGGGGACCAGCGCCTCGGTCTCGGGATCGACGTCGATCAGGACGCTCTCCATCGAGCGGAGGTCCTCGAGACCCGCCGCCAGCTCGTCGTTCGCGATCAGCTCGAGGATCGTCTCGGGATCGTTGATGAACGCCTGGAGGGTCGCGGCGACCTGGCGGTACTCGTCGAGTCCCTCGTCGATGAGGTAGGCCAGGACGACCCGGCGGACGAACAGCTGTTCGCGCAGCTCCTCGTGGCTCCAGCCGCGGTCGAAGCGGATCTCCTCGAGGGTGTTCGAGTCGCCGACCTCGAGGAACGCGTCGGACTCGGAGCGCCACCGGTAGACGTCCCTGACGTTGATCTCGTCGTGCTCCGGGTCGTAGTGGTTGATCTCGGTGAGCGACTTGTTCCGGCGGACCTTCCTCCCCCGGACCCGGGTCGAGGTCTGGACCGCGACGAGGTCGAGCGCCGTGAACATCGTCTTCGAGACGTTGATCGGGTCGGTCGTGAACCGTTTCAGCACCTCGCCCACCGAGTCGGCGTGGAAGGTGGTGTAGGTGGTGTGGCCGGTCGACATGACCTGAAACAGCGTGCGCCCCTCCTCGCCGCGGATCTCGCCCATCACGATGTAGTCGGGCCGCTGGCGCAGCGCGGCCTCGAGCAGGTCGAACTCGTCGACGTCGCCCCCGCCGTCCTCGGCGAAGGAGGGCCTCGTGACGGAGGCGATCCAGTTTCGCTGGGGCAGCTCGACCTCGCGGGTGTCCTCGATCGAGACGATCTTCGCGTTCGAGGGGATGAACAGCGAGACGGCGTTCAGGGCGGTGGTCTTCCCGCTGGCGGTGCCGCCCGCGAACAGCACGCTCTTGTGGTTCTCGATGGCGAGCCAGAGGAAGGCCATCTGTTCGAGCGAGAAGGTGTGCCAGTTGATCAGGTCGATCGGCGTGAACGGGACGTCCTTGAACTGCCGGATCGTGTAGTTGGTGCCGTGATCGCTCACCTCGCGGCCGAGCGTGAGCTGGGCGCGCGAGCCGTCGGGCAGCGTGGCGTCGACCTGCGGGCGACGTTTGGAGATCCCCTTGCCCGAGCGCTGGGCGAGCTTCACGACGAAGTCGTCGAGGCGCTCGCGGCCGTGGCGGACGTTGGTGATGATCTGCTCGTAGTCGGTGTGGTAGACGAAGACGGGCGAGTCGTAGCCGTCACAGCTGATGTCCTCGACGTTGATGTCGTGTTTGATCGGGTCGATCCGCTCGTAGCCGATGAAGTCGCGCTTGAGGTAGTAGAGCAGCTTCGTGATCTGGGCTTCGGTCACCGTCTCGGGGTCCTCGGCGAGGACGACCGGCTCCGGGCGGACCCCGGTCGCGGGGACGGGCTCGGTCCCCTCGCCCCGCCCGAGGAGCGACCGCACTCGACCGATCAGCCCGGCGTCGTGGCGCTCGATCAGGTCGTAGCGATCGAGCAGCCGGCGCGTCTCGCGTTCGATCACCGCCCTGCGTTCGGCCTCGCTTCCGACGCCGGCGTCGTCGGTGTACTTGATCGCGGTCCTGAGCTTCCCGGTGAGGAACTCGGCGAGCTCGGTTTCGATCGGGTCGAGATGCGGTTCGATCGCGTAGTACTTGGTCTCGTTCTCCGTCCGGGAGTGAAAGACGATCACGAACGCGTAGGGCTCGTTCACCCAGTAGCGCTCGACCTCCTTGAACTGGCGTTTCTTCGCCATCGGCACCGCCTTCTCGAGGTCGTAGCGCGTCGTGAGGGCGGGCTCGCCCCCCGGCGCGAAGAAGGCGTCCTCGTCGATCCCCAGGTTCACGTCGACTGTCCGCTCGTCGACGAGATCGGCGAGCGCGTCGGCTGCGGCGGCCCCTTCACGGAGGCGGTCCCCGGTTCGCTCGGGATCGAACCCCAGCAGTGCCGCGGGGTCGAACGGGATCAGCTCGCCATTGGAGCCCATAGGAACGGAGCCGTCGTCCGCGTAGTGGTACTTGCGCTTGACGTGCTCCCACGCGTAGCAGTCCTTGACGACGAGCTCGTCGGGGTCGAGATAGTCGGCGAGCAACGCGGCGTCAGCGGCGCCCGCGGCGATCGACGCCTCGATACCCTCCGGACGATCGCCGACGTCCGTCTCCGCGCCCACAAGCCCCCTCGGTGAAACGGGACCCTCGGCGCTCCCGTCGGCATCGTCAGTTGACATTGAACATATAGAAAACATATATGTAAAAAAGTTTTTCGACCGTGTCGTCGTTCCCTACGGTCGGCGTGCGGTACCATACCAGTAGATAGAGACCACAACGGACGGGTCGGCGTTTTTGGATGATTGTTATCTCTAAAAATAGTTAAGTCTCTAAGGGAGGTAGTATAGGACGAGTAACTATGAGTCGAACACAGCACACACGGCAGACGCAGCACATCGAGAACGCGGGCGCGGCGATGGACGGGTACAACGGGAAAACGACGGCGGAGCACCCGCTGCGGTTCCGAACGCTCGTCTCACAGATCCTCGGGAAGTAGAGCCGAGCGGCAACCGTTTCTCGCGGTTTCGTTTTTCATCGGCGTGGCGGGGCGTTCATCGCGCTCTACTGTAAATGAGGTTTTTAGGACACAGAAGGATTGCATCGGTGTTGCATATCACGAAGAAGACAGCTTCCGGAAAATACAGTTACCCAGAACAGCAGTTATGAGGGCTACCGTCGCATCATCAATCATAATACTACATGTAAATTTTCACTACATACATTTCGGCTGATATGAATCAATGGAGAAATTTCAATACGATCTAATTCTATCCATAATACAATGCCAAATATTCTCACGTTACACCAAATAGAACAACGAAAAGAGAAGCTTACTGATGAAGAATACCGAGAATTCGTCACTCTCAAGAAAGAACTCAACAACCATGAATGGAGCGAGGTACTTGACCACCTGCGTACACTAAATCGATCAAACTACATCGTTGACGAGAATTATAACGCCCTCATTACGGAGGTCAGAAACTACACCTCATCAGAATATTTGATTGGCAGCAACAAACTCGATGATTCCGCCATGGATATTCTACGGCATCTCAGTAATTTCGTTGTCTCATCTAAAAACCGCGAAGAGCATCTTCTCGACCATGTTATCCCAAGGTTAGAAGAGTTGCGTCCGGAGATTGAGTTGAGAAAAGCGCATGATAAGAAGACGAAGCAACTGAACAACCTCCTTACACTCGGCCCGTTCTTCAAAGACCTACGTACAGTATTCGTGCATGACTTCCCCTCTGCGCTATCCGGAAACGAGCAAGGGGAGATGCGTGATGGAACAATCACTATGGAGCGAGAAATCGGCGTGAAGACTGAAAAGTTGCTACAGAGCGATAAATGGAGCTCTTCTTCGAAGTGCATCATCAATGAGAACTCAAGAGACGGTGGGTTACCGTTAGAACAATTGATTGTAGATTATTATACCTCAATGGAGTCACTTTACGAGTGGTTTGAGGATTATGTGATGACTGAGTTTGAAGATATATATTTTGATGGAATACACTTAGCTGCTATACTAGAAAGAAAGCAAAATAGGTATCTTTTCGGCGAAAACTGATGCGTGCGAAGACACTTCGTTAATTGTGAGTAGTTGCTCTAACTTTATTACGAGCGGGCGTGGCGGGACTGCCGCGAGCGAACGCGAGCGGCAGTCAGGAACGCCCGCGAACGAAGTGAGCGGGCGTGACGGGATTCGAACCCGCGGTCTGAAGGTTAGGAACCTTCCGCCCTATCCGCTAGGCCACACGCCCCGTTCGGACGTGGCGTGGGGAGGGAAAAACTGTTATCGGTTCTCGTCGGTCTCGGTGCTCGTCTCGGTCTCGAGGTCGGCCCCGGTGTCGGACTCCATCTCGGCGGTGGGTTCGTCGGCGCCGATCTCGGGCTCCTCGTCCTCGCCGATCTCGGGTTCGGGCTCGTCCTCGGTCTGGGTCGCGCCGTCGCGCATCTCCTTGAGCTCCTGGTCGATCTCCTCGCGGCCTTTCTGGAACTCACCCATCGCCTGCCCGGTCGAACGGGCGAGCTTCGGGATCTTGTTCGCACCGAAAAGCAGGATCGCGATGAGCACGATCACTGCCAGTTCGATCCCGCCAGGGATCGGCCCGAACAACGGGGCAAATTGTACTGTCATCCTAGTAGTCGGTAACCCCGTCTGAGTTATAGGCTTTTTGCCTCGCCCAGGCTCGGAAGAATCCCTCTGTGAGGGGTATTCTCACGCCTCGGCCGGTCTCCGTCGTGAGGCTTCCAGCCGCCGAATGGCCAGCGAAAAGGGATATCCGAACGCCGCGGTCTACGCCGCGATCGCCAATGCGGCGTCGCCGTCCGCGTCACCGTCCTCGGTCTCGAACGTCACGGTCTCGGGTTCCCCGTCCCAGGTCTCCCAATCGGTCTCGACGGTCTCGCTTTGCTCGCCGTACTCGACGACGAACTCCCGTTCGTCGGTGTAGCTCGACTCGATCTCCTCCTCGACGGTGCCGTCAGGCCCGGTCACGAACTCCTCGCCGTCGATTGTCACCATCTCGCCCTCGACGGGCTCGCCGTCGCCGTCGACGATCGTCACTTCGACGCCGGGCCAGTAGGTGTGGCCTTGGTCGATCTCGGCGACGTGCGTCGCGTCCTCGCCGTCGATCGTGATCGTGTCGCCGTAGGCCCAGTCGCCGAAGCTGTCGTGGAGCTCGAGGTCGTACTCGCCGTCCGCGAGGCCCTCGAAGGTCGCCGATTCGCCGCTCGCCTCGTCGACCGTCTCGCCGTCCTGCGCGAGCGAGATCACGTCGGCGTCGACCGGCTCGTCGGTGACGACGTCGGCGGTCTCGACGGTGAGCGTGGAGCCGTCGTTCTCGTCGGCGTCGCCTCCATCGGCGTCGTCAGCCTCATCGCCGTCTGTTCCATCACCCTCGCCCTCATCAGCCTCGTCGCCCTCCTCCGCGTCACCGTCGTCGACGCTGGCATCATCGCCGTCGTCAGCACCGGTCTCCCCGTCGGAATCGCCCTCGGGGGCGTCCGTCTCGTCGTCCGTCACGTCGCTATCCTCGTCATCGGTTCCGGACTCCGGTAGTTCGCCGTCGTCGGTGTCGGCGTCGTCAGCCCCGTCGGCTCCGACATCGTCCGATCCGTCGGCCGTTCCGTCGTCGTCGGCCTCGGCGTCGGCTTCCTCGAGGTCATCGCTCCCGTTCGACTCGGCCTCCTCGTCCACCGGCCCGTCGGTTCCCCAGCCCGAACAACCGGCCAGAAGAACAGTCAGACAGACGAGAACGGTCAGTACCGCATGGCGCTTCGATCGTACCATAATTATTACTCTAATAGATATGGAATTAGTCTTTCGGTGTGCGTATATAATCCGTGTCGTCGCCCATGGCCTCGCTTGCGTCACGGATCGCCGCGAACGGACGCCGTGGGGCCGGAGGAGGGGACAGCGGTGCCGTCTACGGGTCGGATGAACGCTTATTTACGCCGCCCCGGTTCAGGGTAGGTATGAGCGTCACCGTAACCCTCCCCGACGGCTCCGAGCTCGCCGTCGAGGCCGGTTCGACGGTCGAGGACGTCGCCTACGAGATCGGCCCCGGTCTCGGGCGCGACACCGTCGCCGGCGTCGTCGACGGCGAGTTCGTCGCCAAGGAACACCCGATCGAGGGGGACGTCGAGATCGAGATCGTCACCGACGGCAGCGACGAGTACGTCGACGCGCTGCGCCACACGGCAGCCCACGTCTTCGCCCAGGCCCTCCAGCGCCTCCATCCCGACGCGAAGCTCACCATCGGTCCGTGGACCGACGACGGCTTCTACTACGACGTTACCGGCGTCGATCTCGACGAGGCCGACCTCGAAGAGATCAGTGCCGAGGCCGAGGAGATCATCGAGGCCGACGTCCCGATCGAGCGCGTCGAGATGAGTCGCGAGGAGGCCTTCGAGTACTACGAGGACAACCCGTTCAAGCGCGATATCCTGGAGGAGGAGGTCGTCGGCGAGGACCCCGTGAGCTTCTACGAGCAGGCGGAGTTCCGCGACCTCTGTCGGGGCCCGCACGTCGAGTCGACCGGCGAGATCGGCGGGTTCGCCCTGCTCGAGATCTCGGGGGCCTACTGGCGCGGCACCGAGGACAACGAGATGCTGACTCGTGTGTACGGCACGGCGTTCCCCAGCGAGTCGGAACTCGAGGAGTTCCTCGAGCGCCGCGAGCAGGCCAAGGAGCGCGACCACCGCAAGATCGGCCGCGAGATGGACCTCTTCTCGGTGCCCGACCACGCGCCGGGCTGTCCCCACTACCACCCCAACGGGATGACGATCCGCCGGGAACTGGAGGAGTACATCCGCGAGCAGAACGACGAGCTGGGCTACGAAGAAGTCAGGACGCCCGAGCTCAACAAGGCCGAGCTCTGGAAACCGACGGGCCACTACGAGACGTTCACCGAGCAGGGCGAGATGTTCGCCTGGGAGCAGGAGAGCCCCGGGACGTCGGAGGGCGAGGGCACCGAGTACGGCCTGAAGCCGATGAACTGTGCGAACCACGCCTACATCTTCGACCAGCAGATCCGCTCCTATCGGGATCTGCCCGTGCGGTTCTCGGAGTTCGGCAACGTCTATCGCAACGAGCAGTCGGGCGAGCTCTCGGGGCTGCTCAGGGTCCGGGGCATGACCCAGGACGACGGCCACGCCTTCATCCGCCCCGACCAGATCGAGCGCGAGATCACCGAGACGCTGCGCGTTATCGAGGAGATCTACACCGAGTTCGACCTCGAGGTCATCTACAAGCTCGAGACGAAGGGCGAGACGGCAGTGGGAAGCGACGAGGTCTGGTCGGAGGCCACCGAGGCCCTGCGGGAGTCCCTCGAGAACGAGGGCCTCGACTACGACGTCGAGGAGGGCGAGGCGGCCTTCTACGGCCCGAAGATCGGCCTCGACGCCCGGGACACCCTCGGACGGGAGTGGACGATCGGCACCGTCCAGCTCGACTTCAACATCCCCGAGCGCCTCGATCTCACCTACACGGGCGAGGACAACGAGGAACACCGCCCCGTGATGGTCCACCGGGCTCTGTTAGGAAGCTTCGAGCGGTTCATGGGCGTGATGATCGAGCACTTCAACGGGAACTTCCCGACGTGGCTCGCGCCCGAGCAGGTGCGGATCCTGCCGATCAGCGACGACAACGTCGCGTACGCCGAGGAGGTCAAGGACGAACTCTCGGAGTTCCGCGTGGGGATCGAGGACCGATCGTGGACCATCGGCAAGAAGATTCAAACAGCGCACGACGACCGCGTTCCATACATGCTGATCGTCGGGGGCAACGAGGAGGAGGCCGGCACGGTCTCGGTCCGGGATCGCTTCGAGCGCGAGCGCGACGACGTCTCGCCGGTCGAGTTCCGCGACCACCTCGGCAGCGAGGTCGGCCAGAAGCGCACCGAGCCGGACTTCCTCGAATAGCCGCGTCCGCTCGACGAGCCCGCGGAGTCCGGAACCGCTAAACGACTGCTTTGCGACCACTCACACAACGAATGCGACTGCCATCGACACAAGCGGCGGTCCTCGAGGCGGCAAGCGCCACCGAGGAGCGCACGATTGCACAGCTCGCCGAGGAGCTCGGCGAAAAACCGGAAACCGTCACCGGCGCGGTCTTCGCGCTCGAGGAGGAGGGGCTGCTCGAGGTCTCCGAGGAGGCGATCGAAGGCGTCTCGCTGACCGAGGAGGGCGAGCAGTACGCCGAGATGGGACTGCCCGAGCGACGGCTCCACGAGGCCGCCCTCGAGCTCGACGCCGACGAGGAACCCGTCCCGATGGGCGAGGTCATCGGTCGATCGGGCCTCGAAGGCGGCGAGGTCGACATCGCGCTGTCGAACTACGCCCGGAAGGGATACGGCGAGATCGACTCGGGCGAGCTCTCGGCGACCGATCGCGAGGAGGACGAGGAGGCCGACGCGTTGGCGCTGATCGACGCCGGCGAGCCCGTGACCGACGAGTTGGTGCTGTCGACCCTCGATCGGCGCGACCTCGTCTCCCGCCGCGAGTCGACGGTCCGCTCGGTGACGCTGACGGACGCGGGCGTCACCGCGCTGATGGAGGGGATCGAGGAGAGCGAGACGGTGGGCCAGCTCACCCCCGAACTGCTCACGACCGGCGAGTGGGAGGAGGTGGAGTTCGCCGAGTACAACGTCGAGGCAGACGCCGCCGAAGTAGTCGGCGGGAAGAAGCACGTCCTCCGCCAGACCGCGGACCGCGTAAAGGACGTCCTGGTCGGGATGGGCTTCGAGGAGATGGACGGCCCGCACGTCGACTCGGAGTTCTGGATCAACGACGCGCTGTTCATGCCCCAGGACCACCCCGCGAGAACGCACTGGGACCAGTTCGCCCTCGAGCGGCCCGACGAGGCCGACGAACTCCCCGAGGAGCTCCTCGAACGCGTGCGCTCGGCCCACTTGGAAGGCGTCGGCGCGGACGGCGACGGGTATCACTCGCCGTGGACCGAGGAGGTCGCCCGCGGGATGGACCTGCGGGGCCACACCACCTCGCTGTCGATGCGCTACCTCTCCGGCGAGGCGGTCGGCGAGCTCGAACCGCCCCAGCGCTACTTCTCGGTCGAGAAGGTGTATCGAAACGACACGCTCGATCCGACCCACCTGCTGGAGTTCTTCCAGATCGAGGGCTGGGTGATGGCCGACGATCTATCAGTACGGGATCTGAAGGGCACCTTCACCGAGTTCTACGAGCGCTTCGGCATCACCGACCTGCAGTTCAAGCCCCACTACAACCCCTACACCGAGCCGAGCTTCGAGCTGTTCGGCCACCACCCCGAGACGGGCGAGCTGATCGAGATCGGGAACTCGGGGATGTTCCGCCCCGAGGTGCTCGAGCCGCTCGGCGTCGAGTGTGACGTGATGGCCTGGGGACTGGCCCTCGAACGCCTCGCGATGCTCATCACCGGCGCCGAGGACATCCGCGACCTCCATGGGACGCTTGCGGACATCGAGTTCCTCCGGAACGCGGAGGTGACCTACTGATGCCCGTCGTCGACATCGATCCCGACGAACTGCGACAGCTCACGGGCACCGACAAGGACGACGACCGGCTGAAGGACGACCTGTTCGGATTGGGCCTGGAGTACGAGGGCGAGACGGAGGAGGGCGAGCTCCAGTTCGAGTTCGCGCCCGACCGGCTCGATCGCCTCTCGGTCGAGGGGGTCGCGCGCTCGCTCAGGTATCACTACGGCGAGGAGCGGGGCACCTACGTCCCGCCGACGAACGACCCCGACTGGACGATCGAGATCGACGACGTTCCCGAGGAGCGACCCTACGTCACCGGCGCGGTGATCCGCGGGGTCGACCTCGACGAGGCGGGGCTAGACTCGCTGATCCAGCTCCAGGAGAAGCTCCACGCGACGATGGGCCGGAAACGCGCGAAGGGCGCGATCGGCATCCACGACCTGACGATGCTGAAGGGTAAGTCCCTCTCGGAGGAGGCCGGCCCGTCGATCCGGTATACGGGCGTCGAGCCCGACGAGCCACGGTTCGTCCCCCTCGATTCCGACCGCGAGCTCACGCCCGCGGAGGTGCTCGAGGACCACGCCACGGGACGGGAGTACGCCGACCTCGTCGAGGATTACGACCGGTATCCGGCGATCTACGACGAGCTCGGCCTCTTTTCGTTCCCGCCGGTGATCAACGGGCGGCGCACGGAGGTCTCGACGGACTCGCGGGAGCTGTTCGTCGAGCTCACGGGCACCGACCAGTGGACGATCGACCGGATGTGCGCGATCGTCTGCTACGCGCTGTCGGCCCGCGGCGCGACGATCGAGGAGGTCGAGGTCGAGCACCCCGACGGCACGCTGCTCAGGCCGGATTTCGAAGTTCGTGAAAAGCGCGTCTCCCACGACCGCATCGAGCGGATGCTCGGCATGGAGTTCGACCCCGAGACGCTCATCGACTGCTTCGAGCGCTCGGGGCTGTCCGCGACCCAGGTACTCGGCGAGGAGACCGCCTACGACGTCGAGATCCCGCCCTATCGCGTCGACGTCCTCCATCCGGTGGACCTGATCGACGACGTGGGCCGGGCCTACGGCTTCGACGGGCTGATCCCCAGCTACCCCGACGTGAGCACCGTCGGCGGGCGCCATGAACGGACTCGGCTGGAGGACGCAACGCGGAACGTCCTGGTCGGGCTCGGCTTCGAGGACACGCTCAACTTCCACCTCACCAACGAGGCCGAGAATGCGGAACGGATGGGCATAGAGCCCGGCGAGGGCGTCCTCGGCGCCGGCGAGCCCGCGACCATCCGCGAGCCCTACAGCGAGGACTACACGATCGTCCGCACGTGGGCGCTGCCCTCGCTGCTGATGGTCCTCGAGAACAACACGCATCGATCCTACCCCCAGGACCTCGCGGAGGTCGGCTTCGCCGCCGAGCTCGACGACTCGACAGAGACGGGCGTCGCCGAGCGGCGCACGGTGGCCGGCGTTCTCGCGCGGACCGACGCCTCCTACGAGGACACCAAGGGCCGCCTGCAGGCGCTCGCGCGGAGCTTCGACGTCGAGCTGGAGACGCCGCCGACCGAGCACCCCTCCTTCATCGACGGACGGGCGGCCTCGGTCGTGCTCGACGGCGAGGAAGCCGGAATCGTCGGCGAGATCCACCCCGCCGTTCTCGTCGAACACGACCTCGAGCTCCCCGTCGCGGCCTTCGAATTCCGGCTGGACGCGCTGGAGTGAACTGACGGGCGCGGTAGTGACCATCACTTATCACGGTGGCGGGCCAACGCCGACCATGGAGCTGATCGGCCGGACCCTCCCGCCCTCGATCGCTTGTCAGGACTGCGACGACGAGATCGACCCGCGCGGCGGGATCTACGTCCGGGGCGTCGACGACGAGGTACGGCCGGTCTGTGCCGACCACGCCGACGAGACCGCCTACGGCGTCGAGGTCGAGCGCCGCTCGCGGCCCGAAAGCGAGGAGGAGTGGGACGAGTGGTACGTGATAACCTCCGTCCCGGACGCGGGCTGAGCGGTTTTATATCTCCGAGCCGTAGAGTTCACGTGAACCAACTGGTCGACGGCGAGTGGCGCACCGACGCCTACGAGACGACGAACGACGACGGCGCGTTCGAGCGCCAGGAGACCACCTTCCGCGACTGGATCGGCGAGGAGTTCCCCGCCGAGGCCGGCCGCTACCGCCTCTACGTCTCCTATGCCTGCCCATGGGCCCACCGGACCCTGATCGCGCGCTCGCTGAAGGGCCTGGAGGACGCGATTTCCGTCTCGGTGGTCGATCCCTTCCGCGACGAGGACGGCTGGCAGTTCAGCCCCGAGAAGGAGGGCTGTACCGAGGATCCGGTGCTGGGCGCCGACTACCTCCGGGAGCTCTACGTGCAGGCCGACCCCGACGTCACCGCCCGGGTGACCGTCCCGGTGCTCTGGGACGAGGAGGAAGGGACCATCGTCAACAACGAGTCCCGCGAGGTCCTGCGGATGCTCGACACCGAGTTCGAGGAGCAGGCGACCCGCGACGTCGACCTCTATCCCGAAGGCTATCGCGAGGAGGTCGACGAGATCATCGACGCAATCTACGAGCCGATCAACAACGGGGTCTACCGGGCGGGCTTTGCGGGCTCACAGGAGGCTTACGACGAGGCCATCGACGACCTCTTCTCGGCGCTCGACCACTGGGATTCGGTCCTCGGAGAGCAGCGCTACCTCGCCGGGGACCGCCTCACCGATGCCGACGTCTGCATGTTCACCACCCTCGTTCGATTCGATCAGGTCTATCACACCCACTTCATGTGTAACGTGATGCAGATCCGGGACTACGAGAACCTCTGGCCGTATCTGCGCGACCTGTACCAGACCCCCGGCGTCGCCGAGACGGTGGACATGGACCACATCAAGGAACACTACTACACCACCCACCCGGACGTCACTCCCACGCGGATCATCGCGCGCGGGCCGGATCTGGACTTCGAGGCGCCCCACGACCGCGGCGAACTGGAGGGCGAACCGCCGGCGGCGCTGGCCCGAGCGGACTGAGCCTCGGAACGGGGCTCGCCGCGAACACAACCTGTTTCCGGCCGGCGGTCGTTGGCCCTGATATGGTAGACGTAGGCGACGCAGCCCCCGACTTCACCGCACCGCTCGCGAACGGCGACGTCGAGCCGTTCACGCTCTCCGAGAACCTCGGGGACGGCCCCGTCGTACTGGCCTTCTTCCCCGGCGCGTTCACGAGCGTCTGTACCTCCGAGATGAACACGCTCCAGGGCGACCTCGACCGCCTCCAGGAGAGCGGCGCGACCCTCTACGGGGTGAGCGTCGACACCCCCTTCGCGCTCAACGAGTTCCGCGAGCAGGAGGGTCTGGAGTTCGGCCTCGTCAGCGACACGAACAAGGAGATCATCGACGCCTACGACGCGGAGATGGACTTCGAGGAGATGGGTTATCACGGCGTCGCGAAGCGCGCCGTCTTCGTCCTCGACGCCGACGGCGAGGTCACCTACGCATGGGTGAGCGACGACCCCGGCGCCGAGCCCGACTACGACGAGGTCGCGGAGGCCGCGGGCGACGCCGCCTGAAGGGGGTTTTTCTACCTCGCGAACGGAACGGGAGTATGGCCGAGACGACCGAAAACAGACAGTACGACCCCGACGCGGAGCACGCCTTCCCCGACGAGAAGCTCAACGAGGTGCTCTCCTACGTCGAGAACGACGAGGAGATCCGGGTCTATCTCGAGGCCCAGAACGTCAACCCGGTCACCCGGATGCGCTACAACGATCACGGGTCGAAACACATCGAGATCGTGCTGAACCGCGCGCTCTGTCTCTACGACCTGCTCAAGCGCGGCGGCGTCGAGTTCAACGGGGCACGCGACCAGGGGCTGGCCGAGGAGGACGAGCCGGTGATCATCGCGCTGGCCGCGAAGCTCCACGACATCGGCCACGTCGTCCACCGCTCGGACCACGCCTACTACTCGATCCCGCTGGCCGCGGACGTCCTCGACCGGATCCTTCCGGAGTTCTACGACCTCGGCGAGCAGGTACGAGTGAAGGGCGAGGTGCTGCACGCGATCCTCTGTCACCACACCGAGGAGGTCCCCCTGACCCGCGAGGCGGGCGTCATCCGGGTCTGTGACGGCCTCGACATGGAACGGGGCCGTTCGAGAAACCCCTATGAGCGCGGCGGACGCGGGATCAACACCGTCTCGAGCCAGGCGATCCAGCGCGTCTCCCTCCAGGAGGGCGAGGACGTCCCGGTCCACGTCGCCATCGAGATGACCGACGCGGCGGGCGTCTACCAGGTCGATAGCCTGCTGAAGGCGAAGCTCGACGACTCGGGGCTCGAGGAGTTCATCCGGATCGTCGCGCTCAACACCAGAAGCGAGAACGAGCTCGTCCAGCGCATCGAGCTCTGATCCCGAGTAGTATCCCTTATATCACGACCGTCCGTTGGTTCCGTCGTGGTCGAGGCACTCCTCGTCATCGGGATCGTCGTCGCCGTCTTCGTCGGATACAACATCGGCGGATCGACCACCGGCGTCTCCTTTGGGCCGGCAGTCGGCGCGAACGTCGTCTCGAAGCTCGGCGCGGCGGCGCTCATGTCGGTGTTCTTCTTCGTCGGGGGCTGGCTCATCGGCCCGGCGGTCGTCGAGACCCTCGGCGAGGACCTCGTCCCGGGAACGATACTGACCCTCGAGACGGGGATCGCCGTGCTGTTCTTCATCGGGCTGGCCCTGTTCGCGGGCAACGTCTTCGGGGTTCCCGCCTCGACGTCGATGACGGCCGTGGGGTCGATCGCCGGGCTGGGGATCGCGACCGGGACGCTCGACTGGGCGACGATGGGCGAGATCGTCTCGTGGTGGATCGTCGCGCCCGTCGTCGCCTTCTGGGTCAGCGGCGTGATCGGGCGGTACTTCTACGCCCGGATCAACGAGTGGGTCGCCATCTCGAAACGGGAGACGAACCTGTGGATCGTCGATCGGGGCTCGTCGATCCCGCGGATCCGCGCCGCCGACGACGCCGATCGCCGCGAGGTCACCGGCTCGCTGATCGTCGTCGCCATCGGCTGTTACATGGCGTTCAGCTCGGGCGCGTCGAACGTCGCCAACGCCGTCGCGCCGCTGGTGGGAAGCGGCGCCCTCTCGATGAGCTGGGGCGTGCTCATCGCGGGGATCGCCGTCACCATCGGCGCGTTCACCATCGCCCGGCGGACCCTCGAGACGATGGGCAACGACATCACGAACCTGCCGCTGACGGCGGCCGTCGTCGTCATGGTCGTCTCGGCGACGATCGTCACCCTGCTGTCGGCGATCGGCATCCCCGTCCAGCTGGTCGTCGTCTCGACGATGAGCATCATCGGGCTGGGCTGGGGACGGGCGACCCGCACCGCGACCGCCTCGGAAACCGTCGCCGGCGAGGGCCAGGTTTCGGTGGGGGCGCTCGCGGCCGACACCGAGGGCGAGGAGCTGCCCCCGATCGGCGACGAGCGCCCCGAGGACCTGCCCCGAACGTCCGACCTCTTCGACCCGACCACGACCGCGCGGGTGATCGTCGTCCAGAACTTCGTGCCGGTGCTCGCGACCGTCGGCGCGTACCTCGTCTTCCGGTTCGTCCCGGTCTTCGGGTTCTGAGAACGGACCTTTTTACTCCTCCAAAAAATCCCGGCGCGGCTTCACCGCGCCGGCTCGCGTTCCCCGTCACGATGAGGACTGAGCGATCGGCCGCTATCCCCGCCACCGCCGGACCCGATCGCTCTCGTCGACCTGAACGTCGGTCTTGTCGGTCTTGCTGATCCACTCGACGAACGACTGCAGGCGATCGGCCTCGCGCAGCGCCTCGATCGTGTCGTACTCCTGTTTGAGCTCGTGGTTGGTGAACGTCGCGTGGACCTGCTTGTGGCAGGGCTGACACAGCTGGACCGTCGGGCTATCCTTGCGGTTCTTCGGGATCAGGTGGTGGGTCGTAGTCTCGACCGCACGCCCGCAGAGTTCACAGCCCATGGGGAATGATGGGGCCGGGGAGCCGAAAGCCTGCCCACTTTTTACCCGGGGCGCGTGTGACGGGATATGCAGATCCTCGTCCCGATCGACGGCTCGGACAGCAGCTTCGACGCGCTCCGCTTCGGCATCGAGTTCGCACGCGGCTTCGACGCCGGCCTCGCCGTGATCCACTTCGCCGCCGAACGCACCGACGCCACCGACGAGCTGTTCGAGCGGGCGCGCGCGGCGATCGCTGAAGCGGGCCTTGACGCCGAGCCCGAGCTGATCGAGACCGAGGTCGTCACGGAGTCGGGAGCGGCCCGGAAGGTCGGCCAGCGGGTCATCGGGATCGCCGAAGAGCGGGGCTACGACCACGTCGTGATGGGGCGGGCGACCAGCAACCGCCTCGAGCGGTTCGTCGTCGGCAGCGCCTCGGAGGCGGTCATCGAGGAGAGCGACCTGCCGGTGACGCTCATCCCCTGATCGGGGTTGCGCGCTCCGGGCACACGCTTTTGGGACTGACCCGCAAACCCCGCCCATGAGCGATACAGACGGCCATCGCCGTTCACTGCTGTTGTGGGGCGGCGTCTTCGGCTTCGGGTTCGGCGCGCTGATCGACGTGATGATCTTCCATCAGATCTTCCAGACCCATCACCTGCTCTCGGGGTACTACGACCCGCTGACCTACGACGGGCTGCGGACGAACGTCATGTTCGACGGGCTGTTCTCGATGGGAATGTTGCTGGTCGCGACCGTCGGCGCGGCGATGCTCTGGCGGACCGCGAACCGTGCGACCCGGCCGCTGTCCTCGCTGGTCGTCGTCGGCGCCTCGCTGGTCGGCGCGGGCGTCTTCAACGTCTTCGACGGCGTCGTCAACCACTACCTGCTCGATCTGCACAACGTGGTTCACGGTACCGAAGCCTGGAACCCCCACTGGGTCGCCGTCAGCCTGCTGATGCTCGGGGCCGGGCTGCTGGTCCTCCGGCTCGCGGATCGGCGCGGCGACCCCCGTGAACCCGCTACGGAGCCCGCAGACTGAGCTCGGGGAGATCGAAGAAGGCGGTCTCGTATCCCTCGTGGCGCGTGATCTGTGGGGGTGACTCGACGCCGACAGTCAGCTCGGCCCCCGAAAAGGATTCGACCACCGCGCCGTAGTGGTGGCCGAACTCGGGATCGGTCGCCTCGGCGAGCGACACCGACTCGGCGCCCGACGACCCGCGATCGACCTCTGCCGACAGCGAACAGAACGGCAACGGGAACCCGTTGTAGGGGGTCCGCGGCGAGGCGATCAGGTAGGTCCCCTCCTCGTGGTCGGCCGTCGCGACGACGAGCCGATAGTCGCCGGCTTGCTCCTCACCGACGACCGTGGGGAACGCCTCTGCGGGCGGCGCGATCGGAACCGGGGGGTGTGAGGGACCGTCGTGGTCCTCGTGGTCGTTCCCGTCGCCGTCCTCGTGCCCGTGCCCGTGATCGCCCTCCATCGGCTCGACCGCGCCGGACCGGCCGCGCCGGGACTCCTCGTGGACCGTCAGGTCGAGGGCCTCGATCCCGTCCGGGTCGTACTCGAACCCGAGGTCGAAGGACGCGGGCTCGAAGCCGCCCTCGAACCCGCCTCGGTAGGCGATCCCCAGCGGGAGCACCCGGACCGAGGCCCGATATTCGCCGGCGTCGGGCAGTGCGACGTTGTCGCCGTAGTGAAACCCCATCCGCTGGGAGAGCATCGGCCAGAGCGTCCGGTCGAGGACGGACTCGCCGCTGCGCTCGATCGAGATCCGGACCTCCGCCGGGAGGAGCCGACCCGACTCGGGCTCCCAGACCGAGACCATCAGGTGTGCCGAGTGGGCGTCGCGCATCGAGATCTGGTTGGTTTCCCTGCCCGTGACCGTCCAGAAGCGGTGCGGGCGGGTCGCCGAGAGCGCGAGCGCGTATTCGCGCCCGCCTTCCTCGCTCTCTCCGTTCGTCTCGTTGGCCCAGACGACCATCCCGTCGGCCTTCGGGGGGACGTAGATCTCGTCGGGCCGGTCGATGACGAGGTCCCGCCAGGCCGACTCGGAGCCGAGGGTGTCGAGACAGCCGGCGAGCGTCGTCCCGCAGAACAGCGCGGCCCCCGTTCGAAGCGCGGTACGGCGGTGCATGGTCGCGCCGAGTGGTCTACCCGAGGTTCAGGTTGTCGAGGTCGAAGCGGTCCTTCGCCCGGTCGAGCAGCGCGTCGATGCGGTCCTGGAACTCCTCGACGGAACGCTCGACGTAGAAGACCTTCTCCTTGGGGATCCGCCGGACGACGTCGTTACCGTCGTCGTCCTCGCCGGCCTTGACCTGCCAGTGGTCCTGGAAATAGATGATGTACTCGTTCTCGACGGTGAACTGGTCGGTCTCGCCGTCGGGCGTCTCGAAGACGATCGTCGCCATGCCGAGCTCCGGATCGGGAACGTCCATCTCGTCCATGGAGGGAACGACGATCCCGACGCTCAAAACCCTGGGGCATGATCCTTCCGGCGGCGCCGCTGGTCGTGTCGGTATGCTTCGAAAAGGTCGTCAGTCGATGTGGCCTTCGCGCCGCAGCTGGGCGGCGTCCTGGCTGTCGTATCGCCATTCGATGTCCGCCTTCTCGTCCTGCCAGTCCCAGGGCTCGATCAGGACGACGTCGTCCTCGTTGATCCAGGTCCGAAAGCGCATCCGGCCGGGGATCCGGCCCATGCGTTCCTTCCCGTCGTTACACTGGAGTCTGACGCGCCCGCCACCGAGCATGTCGGTGACGACGGCGAACATCTCGTCGTCGTCGGGCATGCGGAGGTTCTTTCGGCCGCCTTCTTCGCTCATGGGTACTCGTATGTGTGGCGGACGGTTAAATAGTGTGCTGCGCCACGCGCGAACGTGCCACGGCGTCCCGATTCCCTCCGACGCTTACGGCCAGCCGGCTGCTCGCCGATTACGCTCGGAAAATGCGCCGGCCGGGAGTTGAACCCGGGTCGATGGCTTGGAAGGCCATAGTCATACCGCTAGACCACCGGCGCAAGCTCACTCCGTTCGCTTGCGCCGAGCCCCCGTTCACTTCGTTCACGGGGACACCGGCGCTTCGCCCGCGCCGATCCGGCGCGAACGGGCGAACGCAGCTATCACGCAGTAGCCCTGCCCCGGTTAAGGGCCTTACTGTTTCTTTCCCACCACCGCGTAGCAGTTCCCGCTCGAGACCTCGAACGACTCGGCCACGAGCGCGCTGTCCTCGACGTCGGCCTCGAACTCCTCGGGCGCGTAGATGTGGTAGAACCGCGGCACCGTCTCCCCGCCGGGTAACGTCCAGTCGACCGTCGTGTCGAACCCCTCCCCGCGGTCGAACTTCCGATGGACCGTGCTCCAGGCGCTCACCAGCGCCCGACCCCCGGGTGCGAGGATCCGTGCGAGCTCGTCGAGGCTCCGGACCCGCTGCTCGCGGTCGCGCAGGTGGTGGATCGTCGCGATGTAGACCGCGAGGTCGACCCGGTCGTCCCGAAGGGGGATGCGGGCCGCGTCGCCCTGCAGGAGCTCGGCGTCGAAGCCCCGCTCGCGCGATCGGGTTCGGGCCTCCTCGAGCAGCCCGCGGCTGACGTCCACGCCGACGACGCGATCGACCCGTCCTGCGAGCAGCTGGGCGTGGCGTCCGTTCGCACAGCCCAGATCGAGGCCGAGCCGGCCCTCGTGGTCCGCGAGGAACCGTTCGACCTCGGGCCAGGCGTGTTCGCGGGTCGACGCGAAGTGGCTCGCGATCCGGTCGTAGGTCTCGCGGACGGTCCGCGGGTCGTCCATGGGAGGGGATCGGACGCCGCGTGCCAAACCCGCTCCGGTCGAGCGCCGGGAGAACGGCGGTGCCCGTCCCGATACCCTTGAGGGGGCCGGCGTTACGTTCATGGCCTCGCGGTTCGTACGCTCCGGTAATCGATGAGGCGCGAGTATTTCACGCTCGACGTGCGGGGGATCGACTGGGTGGACGAAGGGGGTGAGCCAGCGACGCCGACGGTCGTCATCGACTTCGAGGGCCCGGTCGACGAGCTCGAGGAGCGCCTGACCGGCTTCGACGGCGAACGCCTCTCCGCGAGCCAGACCGACGTCGCGCTCCGGCTCCAGGGCGACGTCGAGGCGCCGGGGACGACCGGGGTCGTGAGCGTCACCAATCGAACCACCGGGGACTTCGTCCTCGAGCTGAACGAGGAGGCCGAGGACGTCCTCCGGTTCATCCGCGCCGCGCGCGCCTACGGCAAGGAATCGGAGTCCGACGAGCGCTACCGCGTGCTGATCCGCGTCGAGGGCGAGGAGCTCATCACCTACGAGAAGTCGACGTTCCTCGTCTACGACGAGGAGGGGAACCTGCTTCGCCAGCACAGCCTGATCCCCAGCGGCGTCGAGCTCTAATGGGCGGGACCTATATGCCTGCCGGCGAAAGCGCCGCTATATGATCCAGTTCGGAACCGCGGGTATCCGCGGGCCCGCACGCGACCGGGTCACCCCTTCCGTCTGTCTCGCCGTCGGACAAGCCGTCGGTCGGGAGGATCGAACGGTCGTTCTGGGACGCGACGGGCGCGAGACGGGGACCGCGCTCGCCGACGCGATGGCCGCCGGCCTCGAGAGCGCCGGCAGCCGGGTGATCCGGATCGGCGTCGTCCCCACCCCGACGGTGGCCTTCGCCTCGCAGGGGCGCTACGGCGTGATGCTCACCGCCTCGCACAACCCGCCCGCCGACAACGGCATCAAGCTCTTCGCGGACGGCGTCGAGTTCGATCGCGGGGCCGAGACGGACGTCGAGGAGTCCCTCGCCGCGGGAACGGGCCCGGCCGAGTGGGACGAATGGGGCGACTCGATCGAGCGCGACGCCCTCGATCGCTACCGGCGCGCGGTCGTCGAGTACGCCCGCGGGCTCGGCGAGAGCGCGGAGGGACTGCGGATCGCCGTCGACTGCGGGAACGGGATGGCGAGCCTCGCGACCCCGCAGGTGTTGACGAGCCTCGGCGCCGCGGTCACGACGCTGAACGCGAACGTCGACGGCCACTTCCCGGGCCGGGGCAGCAAGCCGACCCCCGAGACGCTGTCGGACCTCCGGGCGTTCGTCGCCGACGGTCCCCACGACGTCGGGATCGGCCACGACGGCGACGCCGACCGGATCGTGGTCGTCGACGGGGACGGTGAGGTGGTCCACGAGGACACGATACTGGCGATCCTCGCCGAGCGCTACGTCCGGGAGTTCGAGGGAACCGACCCCGTCGTCGTCACGACGCCCAACGCCTCCGCGCGGATCGACGAGCGCGTCGACGCCGCGGGCGGCCGGGTCGAGCGCGTCCGGCTGGGCGCGCTCCACGAGGGGATCGCCCGCGTTCGCGAATCGGGCGGCGACGTCGTCTTCGCCGCCGAACCCTGGAAGCACATCCACCCCGCCTTCGGCGGCTGGATCGACGGCGTCGCGAGCGCCGCCGTCCTGGCCCGGCTGGTCGGCGAGGCCGGCGGGGTCGGCTCGCTTCGCGAGCCGGTGACCGAACGCCCCTACCGGAAGGTCGCCGTCGACTGCCCCGACGCACTCAAGGAGCGCACGATGGGCCGCCTCGAGAGCGCGCTGCCCGAGGCGTTCCCCGACGCGGCGGTCGATACCGCCTACGGGGTCCGGTTGGAGTGGCCCGACGGCTCGTGGATCCTCGTCCGCCCCAGCGGGACCGAACCGTACGTCCGCCTCTACGCCGAGAGCGACGAGGTCGAACGGCTGATCGAGGAGGCGACGGCGGTCATCGAGGCGGCGGTCGACGAGTAGGCGTTTATCAACCCCCCGTCCGTACGTGAGCCATGGAGATCGAGGACCTCGTTCAGGCCGCCCGTGAGGCACAGGAACACGCCCACGTGCCCTACTCGGAGTACCGGGTCGGGGCGGCCCTCGAGACCGAGGACGGCACCGTGTTCACCGGCTGTAACATCGAGAACGCCAACTACTCCAACAGCCTCCACGCCGAGGAGGTCGCCCTCTCGCAGGCGATCGCGACCGGGCATCGTGGCTTCGCCAGGCTCGCCGTGAGCTCGAGCAAGCGCGACGGCGTCACCCCCTGCGGGATGTGCAGACAGACGCTCGCGGAGTTCTGTCGCGAGGGGTTCCCGATCGTCTGCGACGGTGAGGAGGGCTACGAGAAGTACACCCTCGGGGAGCTGCTGCCGAACACGATCACCCGGGAGCATCTGGAGTAGGCGACGTCGAATGGCGCGGTTATTTGCGCCGTGAACGCGAATCCTCGGCCCATGCCGGCCGACGACAGCGAGGACCCCAACGCCGACGAACAGTACCACATCGAGGTCGGGCCCGACGACGTCGCGCCCTCGGTTCTCCTCCCGGGCAACCCCGGACGCGTCGGGACGATCGCGGAGTTCTGGGACGATTTCGAGGAGAAAGGGAACCACCGGGAGTACCGTACACTGACCGGGAGCTACGACGGCGCGCCGATCAGCGTGACCTCGACGGGGATCGGCGGACCCTCCGCTGCCATCGCCGTCGAGGAGCTCGCGCGGATCGGCGCCGATACGTTCATCCGAGTGGGCTCGTGTGGCGCGATCCAGGAAGGGATGGACGTCGGCGATCTGGTGATCACTACCGGTGGGGTCAGACAGGAGGGCACCAGCGACGAGTACGTCCGCGAGGACTACTCCGCGAGCGCCGACCACGAGGTGGTCTGTGCGCTGATCGCCGCGGCCGAGCGGCTGGGCTACGACCACCACACCGGGATCACGATGAGCGCCGACTCCTTCTACGCGGGGCAAGGGCGACCGGGGTTCGAGGGGTTCGAGGCCGCCGGGAGCGCCGACCTCGTCGAGGAGCTCCGGGAGGCGAACGTGAAGAACATCGAGATGGAGGCGAGCACGATCCTCACGATCGCGAACGTCTACGGGCTGCGCGCGGGCGCGGTCTGTTCGGTCTACGCCAACCGCGTTACCGGCGAGTTCCGCACGGAGGGCGAGGGAAAGGCCAGCGAGACCGCCTCGCTCGCGGTGAAGCTGCTGGCGCGGATGGACGAGGTGAAGGCGGAGACGGGTGCCGAGCGGTGGCACGCGGGGCTGAGTCTGGACTGAGTGAGCCCGACATCGTAACCGCGGACGCGGCGAGCGAACGAGGGGAGCGAGCCGCGATTTTTTGGAGGAGATTTTTGCGCCCAGCGCGGGACCAGCGGTCCCGCGGGCCGTGCGAACGGGCGCTTCGCGCCCGTGAGCAGAGAGCGGTTCGCGCGAAGCGCGAACCCGACGAGTAAAAAGATCCGTTGCTAGAGATACTTCCAGGCGCGCTTCGCGCGCTTCGCCGAGGAGACGTCCTTGATCCATCGGGCCGCGACGGCTTTCTTCAGGGTCTCGGCGCCGAACCAGCCGAAGGTGTTGATCGGCATCGCCTGGACGTTGTGCGCGACCGCCCGGTCGCCGATCGAGATGAGCGTCCCCTTGTCCTCGAACGTCCAGGTCTTCAGCGGGCGACCCTCGCTCGCGCGGGCGATGTTCTCGCCGACGAGCTCGGCGGCCTGCCAGGCGGCCTGTGCGGTCGGCGGTGCGGGGCTCTCGCCCTGATCGACGATCGCCGAGTCGCCGATGGCGAAGACGCGCTCGTCGTCGGTCTGGAAGGTCGACTCGGCGACGATCCGGTTGTGCTCCTTCTCGACGTTCGCGTTCTCGAGGCACTCCCGGCCGGTGATGCCGCCGGTCCAGACGAAGACGTCGTACTCCAGCGGTTCGCCCTGGTCGAAGTGGATCGCGTCCTCGTCGGCCTCCGTGATGGGATCGTCGGTCATGATCTCGATGTCGGCGTCGAGCAGGCGCTTCTTGACCGCGCCCTGGAGCTCGGGGTCCTGGCCGGGCATGATCTCCGGAAGCGCCTCGATCAGCGAGATCTCGATGGGCGCGTTGTGCTTGTCGCGGAACTCCGCGACCTCGCCGGCGCTCTGGATACCCGAGAGTCCCGCGCCGCCAATCGCGACCTGTGCGGGCTCGTCGCGGGTGGCCTCGCGTGCGGCCTCCTTGACCGCCTCGTGGATCCCGAGGGCGTCGTCGAGGTTCTTGAGGGTGAGCGAGTGCTCGTCGAGCCCGGGGATGCCGTAGTAGGCCGTCGAGGAGCCGAGCGCGACCAACACGTAGTCGTAGTCGACCTCGGTGTCGTCGGCGAGGGTGACGACCCGGTCGTCGGTGTCGAGGTCGGTCACCTCGCCCTCGATGAAGCGCGTGGAGGGCGACTTGATCTCGTCGACGGGGATCGTGACGTGCTCTCGCACGGAGGGATCGCGGATCACGCGGTGGGACTCGTGGAGGACGAGATGGTAGTCAGTATCCGAGATCCACGTGATCTGTGCGTCGCTCAGCTCGTTTTCGAGTTCTGGGATGGCGCCCGCACCGGCGTACCCGGCCCCGAGCACGACGACCTGCTCTGTCATATGGGCCACTCGGCGAGCCACTGATACAAAGCTGTTGAAACCCGAACCGGAGTGTGGGACGTTGACAGACCTCAGTGAGACGGCTCGCCGACGGGCGCTTCCATCGAGTCGATCTGGAGGATGAGGATGTTGTTGGTGTCGTCCTTTCCGTCGAGGGTCCCTTCGATCAGGAGCTTCGAGAGCGGCGTCGGGCCGACGGTGACCGAGTCACCCTCGTGGTACTCGCGGACCGAGCCCTGGATGTGGATCTCCGCCCGACAGAGCTCGGGGTGGTGGACGTTCGAGAGGTTGATCTCCTCGATGTTGACGTCCTCGACCGGCTCGCCCTCGTGTTCGAGGGGTACCGCCGCGGGCTCGTCCATCTGCTGGACGTCGAGCGTCTCGTAGGCGGTCGCGGTCGGCTTGTAGCCGCCCTTCGGCCCGGGGACGCCCTCGACCAGTTGGAGCGCCTTCAGGCTCTGCATCTGGTTGCGGATCGTTCCGGGGTTGCGGTCGACCTCCCCCGCGATCTCCTCGCCCTTCACCGCGTCCTCGGCCTCACGATGGAGGTTGATCAACGCGGTGAGGATCGTCTTCTGACTCGGCGTGAGTTCGATCGATGACATACCGTTACGTTCGGGACAGGTTCGCTTAAATGCGACGAATACGTTGGCAGACCGGTTCGAACCGTGACCCGCCGGTGGTATACACCGGTAATGTCTAGTGAATCCGAGGACAAATCCGCAGACTTAATTCATATATATGCGATTGAACGGGCATGACCGAACGGATCAGGATCATCGGCGCGCCGCTCGATTACGGCGCCGATCGCCGTGGCGTGGACATGGGTCCCTCGGCGATCAGGTACGCCGGGCTCGCGGAGGGACTGGCTACCGGCGACGTGGAATGTCTCGATCACGGCGACCTGAGCGTCCCACGCGCCGAGGAGCGGGACCCGGATGCCGAGCAGCCCCGGGCCGGTTCCGCGAAGTTCCTCAAGGAGGTACGCGACGTCTGCGAGCGACTCTCGAGGTCGGTCGCGGAGGCCTGCGCGGCGGGGGAGTTCCCGCTGGTCCTGGGCGGCGATCACTCGATCGCCATCGGCTCGATCCAGGGGTCGAGCCGCGACGCGGACGTCGGCGTGCTCTGGTTCGACGCCCACGGCGACTTCAACACCCCCGAGACCTCCCCCAGCGGCAACGTCCACGGGATGCCGATGGCCGCGGCGCTGGGCCACGGCTCCTTTGTCGATACTCCCTGGGCGAACGCGCCCGGCGTCGACCCCGAAAACGTCGCCCTGGTCGGCCTCCGGAGCCTCGACGAGGAGGAACGCCTCGCGATCCGCGACAGCCCCGTCACCGCCTACACGATGTCCGACATCGACGAACGGGGGATCACCGCCGTCACGGAGGACGCCCTCGCGGTGGCCGGCGACGACACCGACGGGATCCACGCCAGCCTCGACCTCGACTGGCTCGACCCCAAGGAAGCCCCCGGCGTCGGCACGCCCGTCCGCGGTGGCGTCACCTACCGCGAGGCCCACGCCGCCCTCGAGATGGTCGCACGCGAGGGGTCGCTGCGCTCGCTCGAAGTGGTGGAGGTGAACCCCATCCTCGATACCGAGAACGAGACCGCGAGCCTCGCCGTCGAGCTCGCCGCGAGCGCGCTCGGCAAACGGATCCTCTAAACGCACCTTTTTCCGACTCGGGATTCGGTCGCAAAGCGACCGAACCGCTCTCTGCTCACGGGCGCGAAGCGCCCGTTCGCACGGCCCGCGGGACCGCTGGTCCCGCGCTGGGCGCAAAAACCTCCGAGCGCGCTCCGCGCGCTCGGTTCGCATCCGATCAGGGGTTTGAGGTCTACGAGAGACCGGCCGAAGCGACTATCGAAGGGCACGCAGTTTCGTCGGCACCGTCCCCGTCGCGAACACGTACGCGCCGAACCCGAGCAGTGCAACCGGGATCGCCATGAGCACCGCGGCGAGAGTGCCGGTGAGCATCGAACCGACCGCGAAGAACACGACGAAGGGCGACACGAACAGCACCGCCGCGACGCCCAGCCCGCGGGCAGCCGGCGATGGGCCGCCAGCCCGCTTTGCACTTACCGCTACCCAGCAGCCGATCAGGAGGCAGAACGCAGAGAGGCCGAACAGTAACATGACCTGTCCGACGTTCTATCAGATCATAGCTGTTTCCTCGTGTATCGGAACTGATCGGCGGAGTTTCGAAACGAAACGCTTAGGCCATAGTCCGGTCCACGCCAGCGTATGACAGAGTGGATCGGACGGACGTTCACGAGCGACGCCGGATGGGATCACTTAGAGGCGCTCGTCGACCTCGAGGACCGGATGGCGGGCACCGAGGGCGAGCGCCGCGGCGCGGAGCTGACTCGCGACGCGCTCGCAGAAGCGGGCGCGCGGGACGCACGCCTCGAGGCGTTCCCCATCCAGGGCTGGGTCCGGGAAGACAGCGAGATCCGGGCCGGGGGGACGGTACAGGACTGCATCGCGCTGCCCCGCAGCCCGAGCGAGGACGCGAGCGGCGAGCTGGTCGATCTGGGCTACGGGCTGCCCGAGGACTTCGAGGAGGCGGAGATCGAGGGGAAGGTCGTGATGGTCCGAAGCGACGTCCCCGACTACTTCGACCGCTACATCCACCGCCGCGAGAAGTACTACTACGCGGTCGAGGGCGGCGCGGCCGCCTTCATTTATCGCAACCACGTCGAGGGCTGTCTGCCGCCGACGGGGAGCGTGGGAACCGAGGCGGACCCGATCGGCGACGTTCCGGCAGTAGGCGTCAGCAGCGAGGTCGGCGCGCGCCTCGCCCGGCGGTTCGACGGCGCGGAGCTGACCGTCTCGGTCGAGGCGGGGATCGACGACGCGACGAGCTACAACGTTCACGCCGAAATGGGCCCCGACACCGACGAGGCGATCCTCGTGACGGGCCACGTCGACGCCCACGACATCGCGGAGGGCGCCGCGGACAACGGGGCGGGGACCGCGATGGTCGTCGAGATCGCGAACGCCCTCTCCGAGCGATCGGACGAGCTCGAGACCCGCGTGGAGTTCGTCGTCTACGGCGCCGAGGAGGTGGGACTGGTGGGCTCGGAACACCACGCCGCGAACGCCGAGCACGGTTCGATAAAAGCGATCGTCAACAGCGACGGCGTCGTCCGGGGGCGCACGCTCGAGTTCTACACCCACGGCTTCCCCGAACTCGAAGCGGCGGCCGAGCGGGTCGCGGAGCGCTTCTCCCATCCAGTGAGGACGATTCCGCGGATGGGTCCCCACAGCGACCACTGGCCGTTCGTGAAGTGGGGCGTGCCGGGCTATCACGTCATGAGCGACACCGGCGAGCAGGGTCGCGGCTGGGGCCACACGTTCGCCGACACCCTCGAGAAGGTCGACGTTCGGGACCTGCGCGAGCAGGCGATCGTGCTCACGGAGCTCGTCGTCGAGCTCGCGCGCGAGGACGTGAGCGTTGAGCACCGTTCGCCCGAGGAGATCGCGGCGGCGCTCGAGGCGGAGGATCAGGCGACCGGCATGCGCGTGATCGGCGACTGGCCCTACGACGAGTGATCCCGGGGGCTTTTGGCCTGCGGGGCGTAGCCGGTGACATGTGCGATCGATCCCGGGTGAGCCGGCGGTGACGGTCTCCGCCGTCGGGGTTCCCGAGCGGGTGATCGAGACGATCGAGGGGGCGGGCCATGCCGTCAATCGGACGACGCCGACGTCGATAGCGAGCGACGCGTCGGCCATCGTCACCGCCGGCGAGGACGACCTCCTCGAGGTCGCCACGGGCCGTCCGTCGGCCCCGGTGTTGGCGCTTGATACCGGGATCGGACCCGGCGTAGACGATCGGGCGGCGATCCGCGAGGCCCTCGCGGACGGTCGCGAGTACGATCGCCCGCTGTTGGACGTCTCGATGGGCGACGAGTCAGTGGCGAGCGCGCTGTTCGACGTCGCCCTCGTCACCAGCGAGCCGGCGCGGATCTCGGAGTACGCGATCGGGGACGCCCGCGGCGAGCGTGTCGCGTCCTTCCGGGCGGATGGGATCGTGGTCGCGACCCCCGCGGGGAGCCTCGGCTACGCCGCCGCGGCGGGCGGACCGAGGCTCTCGCCGACGGCGGCGGTGGTCTGTGCCGTTCCGATCGCCCCCTTCCACACCCAGTCGGGCCACTGGGTGCTGGAGTCGGGAGGGCTCTCGCTGTCGGTGCTTCGCGAGGAGGGCGCCGTGTCGCTGCTTGTCGACGGAACCAACCATGGCTCCGTCGAGGCCGGCCGGAGCGTCGGATTGACCGTCGGGGGTCGCATGCGGACGCTCCATCCGCGGGGACGAGAATTGGAAACACTCTAATGGACGAACGACCGTTATCCGCATATGCTACCCCTGCAGCTCGAGGCGATCGACGGGGCGCTCGCGTTCGCGATCCCGTTCATCGTCTTCGCTCTCGCGCTCGCAAACCTCGTGACGAGACTCCTCGCGCACCGTTCGCACGTCTCACAGGCCGAAGAGCACGGAGCCGACGGGATCGAGCGGCACACCCTCCACGAACTGACGACGCTCGCGCTCGTCTTCGCGACGTTCTACTACGTCCTTGTGGACCTACACTTCGGCGTCGCGCTCGCGTCTTTCGCCCTGGCGGCGTTCATCTCGGACTTCTTTGAGTTCGAGTCGCGCCTGGTCGAGGCCCGCACCGACCGCCCGCTCGAGGCCCCGAAGGCCGCCATCGGCGCGACGCTGTTCGTCGTCATCTACGGCGGGTTCGCGGCGCTCTTCACGGCGTTCGGCGCGTTCTGGACGCCCGTCATTTGAGCGTCCCGGTCGACTCGCGGCGAGCTACCCCGGACTCTCGTTCTCGCGTCCCGCGTTCAGTCTCCAGTCTCGTCCGTCGCACCTTTGAAAGGTCTTTGTCAACCGCGTTTTCGTTCCGCCTTCTTCTCATCCCTCGACCGCAAAGCGTCCCGTGTTCGCGTTGACCTGTCCCCGGACGCGAGTCCCAAGTGCCACGTCTGACGGACTGACGGGCCGTTGGCTCGATCGGCATCGACTCGCTACTCGCTGGTATAGATACGGGAAGGAGTGCGAACGATATAGAGTGTGATGGAGAAGAGAGGATGGAACGGAGAACACGGCGGAACCATCGGTCCCGGGACAGTGACCGGGAATCGCTGGTCAGGCCGTCGGCGCCGATCCGCCGACGGTCGAGGACCGTGGCCGTCGGGAACGAGCGGTTAGTCGGCGTTCCGCTGGCGCTCCTCGTAGGCGCGGCGGCCCTCGCGGGCGGCGGGGATGACGATCCAGAAGGTGAGCGCGCCGAGGATCGCGAACCAGAAGGCGATGTCCTTGACCGCGATCAGGACCTCGGCGTAGAGGCCGACGTCGTCCGGATTGGGCGCGATCAGCTGCGTGTCCTCGAACCCGGGGGTGTTGAACCACGACGCGATCGTGAACCAGAGCAGTCCGGACCCCATCAGGATCCCGAACCCTTTCATGAACTCGTCAGCCATTGTTCGATTCTTCGTCCTCGCTCTCTTTAGCGTTTCCCATTTCCGCAGCCCGGAAGCGAGTCGAAAAGGCGTAGGTGGCCGCCGAAACGACGATCAGTGCCACGCCCAGCAGCGCGAGCAGCGGGTTCACGTCCCCGAGATCGGCCTGTGCGCGGTTGGTGGCGACGTCGAGCAGAACGAACCCCCCGACAACGCCGACGACCGCGAACAGCGTCGAGAACACGGTGACGGTCTTGTAGACGCGCATCGGGACGACGACCCCGTCGTCCGACGGTTCCGGTGACGACTCCGACATGCTGTGAGGTTAGGCGGGGAGCCGTATTACCTCGGCGGTCGGAGCCGGTAGTACCGCCGGTTGAGCGAGTACATGTAGCCCTCGCGCATCGTCTTCAGGATCGCGTAGCTGATGAAGAAGGCGATCAGCGGCAGGAAGAACGCCAGGTTGAACAGCAGGTCCGTCGCGATGAAATCGATCAGGTCCTGTAGCGGCAGCGCGGCGAGCGTGATCGCGAGGACGATCCCGGCGACGCCGAGCGCCGCCCAGAATGGCTCCTCGACGGGCCGACGGGCGCTCCCCTTGTTGAGGAAGGGGACGATCGCGATGAAGCTGACGACGACGATGTTCGCCATCACGCCGTAGACGCGGTCGCTCATCAGCTTCTCGCCGCCGAGAATGGCGAGTTCGGGATTGATCGGGTCGAGGTGCAGCAGGCCGAACGACCAGTAGAGATACCAGTCGGGCAGGATGACCTCGGGCGTCGAGCTCGGGTCCGCCGGCGACGGCATGTGCGGCGGCAGCGCCGCGGCCACGAAGAACATCATGCCGAGGAAGAAGCACGTCAGTGCGAGGTTCCGGATGGTCTCGTGGGGCCAGGTCGGGAAGGCGAGCACGTCGCGCTCGACGTACGTCGACTCGCGCCTGAGGTCCTCGTCCTCGCGCCGCGAGCGCTCGAAGTACTCGTAGGTCAGCCGCGAGAGGCCCTGGGTTCGTTCCTTACGCTCGCGCCAGGTGGGCGTCTCGTCGTCCGGCGGAACGGCCGGAACGCCGCCGCCACCATCGGTCTGGGGCTCTCCCCCGTCGGTCTGTGTGTCGTTTTCTTCGCTCATTGTCGATCAGTGTGGCTCCGCGATTCCCTGCATCCAGACGATGCCGATGTGGATGGCGATCAGCGCCGTCACCACGAACGGCAGGATGAACACGTGCAGGATGTACATCCGCTGGAGTGTCGATGCGTCGAGGCTGAACCCGCCGAAGATCAGCTGCGCGATCCACTCGCCGATGAAGGGGATCGACAGCGCCATCTCGACGCCGATCTGGCCGGCCCAGTACGACAGCTGGCTCCAGGGCAGCAGGTAGCCCGTGTAGCCGAACACCATCGTCAGACTGATCAGGACGATCCCGATCAGCCAGTTGACCTCCCGGGGCTCCTTGTACGAGCCCGTGAAGTAGACCCGCAGCATGTGCAGGAACACCGCCGCGGTCATGATCTGGGCGGACCACCGATGCAGACTCCGGAGGAAGTACCCGAAGTTCAGGTCCTGCATGATGAAGACGACGTCGTCGTACGCGACGGTCTCCTCCATCCCGTCGGCGGTCGAGGGCGCGTAGTAGAAGCCCAGTAAGGCCCCCGTCACCGCCGCGACGATATATGCGATCGTCGAGAACGCCCCCAGCGAGTACAGCGGGTACCAGTACCAGAACTTGTTGTCGAGGTTGTACTGCTCGGTGTGGCTCTTGGGCATCTGGAGGTTGACCCGGTAGTACATCGTCTCCAGCAGCTCCAGATAGTCGACGATGCGAAAGCGCTTGTCGAGCCACATCAGGGTCATCAGATAGCCCTGCTCGATGGGGGTCAGATCCCGCTCCTGCATCCAGCCGCGGTGATCGTGCTCGTCCTTGCGTTCGAGGCTCATAGACCCGATTCCCCGCCGTTATCGTCCTCTCCGCCGCCTCCCGCGGCACCTTCGGCGCCCTCGGCACCGTCATCCCCGCCTTGGGCGGCGTCCTCTTCGTCTCCCTCGTCGGCTCCTTCGCCGCCGCCTTCTTCGCCGACCTCGTCGTCGCCTTCCTCTCCGCCTTCTTCCTCTTCATCACCGCCGCCGTCCTCGTCGCCGCCACCTTCTTCCTCACCACCCTCCTCGTCTTCACCGCCTTCTTCCTCTTCGCCATCGCCGTCCTCCTCGTCGTCGCCGCCACCCTCGGGCTCCTCGACGTCGTCGGGCTGCGGGAACGAGATGAACGACTGCTCGAAGATCGAGAAGGGGTCGTAGACCGACTGGTGGCACTGACAGAAGACGCTGTCTCCAGCGCCGATGTTGTCGGCGGTCTCCGAGACCTTGAACCCGGGGATGCAACAGAAGTGCGTACAGACGTTGAGGAACGCAAACACGCCCTCCTCTGTTGCGGCCTCGAGGAACTCGTCCTCCTCGGCCGCTTCCTCGATCGCCGTGCTGCGGATGACGATCACTTCGAGGACGTCCCCGCCGTCGAGGCCGTCAGAGCGCCACGTCGCGGCGGCGGGCTTGCCGACGCCGTCGTCGCCGATCTCGTTGCCCCACTCCTCGTAGTCGTCGAAGTGATCGAGGTTCAAGGCTTCGTCCTCGCCGAGCTCGCCCTGCCACTCGTACTGCGACTGGGGCGAGGAGAGGAACTCGTTGTTCTGCTGGGCCTGGGGGAGCAGCGCCGGCGAGGTCTGTTTCCCGCAGTACTGGTACCACTGCGAGGAGTAGGTGAGCCCGCCGAGCTCCTCCTCGGCGATGAACTCCGTTTGACCCTCGACCTCGACTTCCTGTACCTCGGGCCACCGACCGCTGATGGTGCCGTCGTCGTCGATCTCGACCGGGATGATCGGCATTCCACGGGGGGCCGGACCGCCCGTTCGCTCGATCCCCATGAAGTCGATGACGCCGCCGCCGGTCCCCGTCGGCGGGGTGGCGGTGTTGACTGCCGCTGCGCCCGTCGAACCGATGCCGGCGATCGCCGCCGCGCCGACGACGCCCTTGACGAACCGTCGGCGGTCGGATTCGACCGGATATTTGTCTTCTTCTGTTGACATTATTAGTTCTTCTTGTAGTACGGGTAGACCGCGCGTTTGAAGTGTTCCAGTGCGCCGTCAGCGAACTCCTGTCCTTCGGCCTGCTCCTCGCGGACGTAGAGGTCCTCCCACTTCCGGCGTCGCTTCTTGACGATCATCACGTCGGGGAGGAACTCCTTGCGATAGAGCACAAGGATGAACGCCAGATCGATGAAGATCAGTGCGAGCAGCAGCCCGAGATAGATGTTGCCGATTTGGGTCGTCCCCCAGGCCATCACGAGCCCGTAGGTGAACAGGCCGACCAACACGACCTCGAGGAGCGTCAGGAGGACGATTCCGATGACGGCGACGGTGCTCTCGCGGGCCGGCTCGTACCGGTGGATATCGCCGTACGTGCTTCCTGATGATGACATTTAGTTACCCCCTTTCGCGTGTGGCGACTCGCCGTACTTCAGGACGAAGAACGTGAACACCAGCGAGACGGTGATCATGAGGATCGCCCCGATCCCGACGTAGTGCTCCTGGATCTGGACGCCCATCTCGGTGGGGTCCTCGACGACGCCCTCGTCGGCCACCTCCCGGGTCTCGACGCCGTCGCCGACGGCGACCCCGCCGTGCATGTCCTGAGCGGTGTGTGGCGTACACTCGTACTCGTTGATCTGGTCCTCCTCCTCGAAGGTGTGCTCGAAAGTGAAGCCGGCCTCGTCGGTGACGTCGGTCTCGAACTCCTCGCCCTCGGTGCTCGCGACGTTGTGGCCACCGCCGTCGCCGGTCCACTCCCAGACGACGTTCGTCCCCGGATCGACCCAGATCGCCGCCGGCTCGAACTGGAGGCCGTCGCCGGCGCCGACGGTCACTTCGACCTCTTCCTCGCCGCGCAGGTCTTCGGTCTCGTCGAAGTTCGGCGCGTCCTCGACGAACTCGCCCCAGTCGGGCTCCTCGTCTTCCTGGGCGGCCGCGGTACCGACGGCGCCGGTCGCACCGACCGCTGTCGCGGCGCTCCCGACACCCGCCGCCGTGATAAACTCCCGCCTCTTCATACAGGCAGGATTCAGGACCGTGTTCGCTTAAACCCACCGATGACGCTGACTCGGGATGCTCGCGGGGACCGGACGAGGCGTCCTATTCGGCGCCCTCTCGACCCTCCTCGAGCGGGACGAGTTCACCGTCCTCGACGGGGACGAACTCCGGGCGCTCGCCCGACTCGGCGCCCGCCGCACGGAGGCGGTTGCGGTATTCGACGGCGCGGAAGCGATCCGAAAGGCGTGCGTTGGCGACGACCAGGAAGAGGAAGACGCTCGCGATGACGAACAGGATCGAGACGACCAGGACGATCACCGCCGAATCACCCACGTCGCCGACGAACAGCCCGACGAAGGCGGCGATCCCCGCGAGCAACAGCCCGAAGGCGATTACCTGTAGCATCTTGTTGCCGAGGTCGCCGCTGCCCTCCGGGACCTCCTGCGGATCGGGCAGCGACCACTCCTCGGGCGGGTCGGGCACCTCGTAGTCGTCCATCGAGCAGAGCGCGACCGTCGGCTTCACGTCCCGGACCACCGTCCCCCGGCCCTCGACGCTGCCGTCGGGGTAGACGATGGCGTACCCCTCGTCCGAGTAGGCGAGCATCCGTGGAGGGTCCTCGAAGCGTTCGAGCACCGCGAAGACGTCCCGATCGGCGATCCGCCGCTGAAGGTCGGCCTCGACCCGATCGATCAGCTCCCGGCCGGTGATCCAGGAGTCGGGATCGAACGCCGCCTCCCAGTCGTCGGCGTCCATCCGCGCCATGTCCTCGGGCCCGAAGTCGTCGAAGTCGACGTCCTCGTCGAGCGGCGGTCGCTCGGGCTCGTCGCTCCGGGTCCCCTCGTCGCTC
Organism: Halalkalicoccus tibetensis; assembly: GCF_037996645.1. Classification (NCBI taxonomy): domain Archaea; kingdom Methanobacteriati; phylum Methanobacteriota; class Halobacteria; order Halobacteriales; family Halalkalicoccaceae; genus Halalkalicoccus; species Halalkalicoccus tibetensis. The sequence continues at coordinate 186,552 of NZ_JBBMXV010000004.1, read as the reverse complement.
GAGGATCGACCGTCAGCCATTGCCCGGCGGTTGGACCGGCGCAGGCATACGTGTTCCGGGACGGGCGGATCCGGGCCGCTTAACGCGCCCCCACGCCAAGCGCCAGTGATGGTCGAGGCAGCCGTGTGGGCGACGATCGCCCTGGTGTCGGTGACGGTGAGCTTCCCGTTCTACCTCTACGGGGCGTGGATCATCGTCGAGAACGAGCCGGTGACCTGGGCGGTGCTGACGCGCCACCTCAAATACATCGTCACCGGTCTCGTACTGACGACGGGGCCGGTCGTGCTCTGGATGGCCCCGCGCCTGCTCGATCAGCTCACCGGGGTCCAGGCGATGCACGCCGTCTTCGGCGTCCAGGCCTACGCCTTCCTCCTGTTCGCGCTCACCGGCATCGTCCGGATCTTCCAAGCTAAGTACGGCCACGACCTCTACGGCGACCCCGGACAGGAGGTTGACATCGACGACCTCCACGAGAACATGGGCGCGTGGCGCTTCCGGCTGCGCGTCGGCGTGATCGGCTACGTGCTGTGCTGGCTGGTCGCGTACGTCCTGGGGGTCGCCCAGTTCGCGCTGAACTACGTCCTACCGGCGGTCTGAGACCGGGTCAGCCGTTGTTGTACGGTCGCTCGTCGCGGTGGGCGTCGGGGTTGGCCGTCTCCTCGGCGGCGGCCTCGCGCTGTTCGTCCTCAGCGTCGAGCTTCTCCTCGACTTCCTCCTCCTGCTGGCGTTGGAGCTCCTCCTCGTCCTTCTCGGCGATTTCCTCGTCGACGTCGGCCTCCTCTTCCTCGTCCTTTTCCTTCTCGAGTTCGACGTCCCGGCCGTGTTCGTCTGATTCAGTCATGACACCCTCGCCTTCTCGACGGAGGATGAAAACGGTTCGGCCCGCCCGCGCCGGCTCACCAGGCCTCGCCGCTCGCGAGGTCCACCTCGCTGTCGAGCTTCGAGGAGGGACAGACGTCCTCGAGGACGCACTCCGAACAGTCCGGGTTCCTCGCGGTGCAGGTCGCCCGGCCGTGGCTGATACACAGGTGGGTGAAATCCTGCCAGTCCTCGCGCGCGAGTAGCTCCATCAGCACCCGTTCGATCTTCTCGGGCGAGCGCTCCTCGGTGATCCCGAGCCGACGGGTCAGGCGCTGGACGTGGGTGTCGACGACGACGCCCTCGACGAGCTCGTGACCGTGCTGGAGCACGACGTTCGCGGTCTTCCTGCCGACGCCCGGTAGATCGGTCAGCTTGCTCATCGTGTCGGGCACCTCGCCGTCGTGCTCCTCGACGATGATCCCGCAGGCCTCGCGGATGTAGCCCGCCTTGTTGTTGTAGTAGGTGATCGAGCTGAGGTCCTCGGCGAGCTCCTCCTGATCGGCGTTCGCGTACTCCTCGGGCCCGTCGTACTTCGCGAAGAGGTGTTCGGTCTCCTGGTTGACCCGCTCGTCGGTACACTGGGCCGAGAGGATCACCGCGATGAGGAGTTCGAGCCGGTTCGAGAAACGAAGCGAGATGGTCGTATCGGGGTACTCAACGGAGAGGCGGTCGACGACCTCCGCGGCCTGCGCCTCCGGCGAGTCCAGTCGGGTTCCCATACCGGGAGTCGAGGGGCTGGCGTGTTGAGCGGTTCGATCCGCGCCGGTCGGACAACACAGCGTTTATGCGCCAGTCACCCGCCGGTCGTGGTATGAAGAAAGCGACCGCGATCGCCCATCCTATCCAGGGGCTCGCGAAGTACCACGGGATGCGCGACCCGGAGCTCAGGCTGCCGTATCACGACTCGATCAGCGTCTGTACCGCGCCGAGCCACACGAAGACGACCGCGGAGTTCGGCGCCGATGAGGACGTCTACGTCGTCGGCGGCGAGGAGCTCACGGGACGGGGCCGCGAGCGCGTCGAGATGGTGGTCGATCGCGTCCGCGAGCTCGGCGGGTTCGACGACCGGGTGCGCCTCGAAAGCGAGAACTCCTTTCAGTCGAACGTCGGCTTCGGCTCCTCGTCGTCGGGCTTCGCCGCGGCGGCGATGGCGCTCTGTGCGGCCGCGGAGCTCGACCTCTCGCGGCCCGAGATCTCGACAGTCGCCCGCCGGGGTTCGTCGTCGGCTGCGCGCGCGGTCACGGGTGCGTTCAGCCACCTCCATACCGGGTTGAACGACGAGGACTGTCGCTCCGAGCGGATCGAGACCGAGCTCGAGGAGGAGCTGCGGATCGTCGGCGGGCTCGTCCCCTCGTATAAGGAGACAGAGCAAGCTCATGAAGAAGCCGCCGACAGCCACATGTTCCAGGCGCGGATGGCCCACATGCACGGCCAGATCGCCGAACTGCGCGACGCGCTTCGGGAGGGCGACTTCGAGCGGACCTTCGAGCTCGCCGAACACGACTCGCTCTCGCTCGCGGCGACGACCATGACCGGACCCGCGGGTTGGGTCTACTGGCAGCCCGAGACGATCGAGATATTCAATCGCGTGCGCGAGCTCCGCGAGGAGGGCGTGCCGGTCTACTACTCGACTGACACGGGCGCGAGCGTCTACGTCAACACCACCGAGGAGCACGTCGAGCGGGTCGAAGACGAAGTAGCGAAGGCGGGCGTCGAGACCCACGTCTGGGAAGTGGGTGGCCCAGCCCGGACGGTCGACGACCACCTCTTTTAGCCCGCCCTCCGTATCGAGCGTATGCGAATCGTCGTCTGTGGGGCGGGCTACGCCGGTGTCACGCTCGCGAAGCGCCTCGAAGGGGAGCTCCCGGACGCCGGGATCGTTCTCGTCGACCGGGACCCCGACCACCTGATCCAACACGAGCTCCATCGCGTGATCCGCCGGCCCGACCTCGCGGACGCGATCAGCCTCTCGCTCGACTCGCTGTTCGATCGGGTGGAGGTCCGGGAGGCGACCGTCGAGGCGGTTGACCGCGACGCGCGCGTGATCCACACGTCCGACGGCGATATCGAGTACGACTACGCGGCGGTCTGTCTCGGCGCCGAAACGAACTACTACGGCCTGCCGGGCGTCGAGGAGTTCTCGATCCCGCTGAAGCGCCTCGAACACGCCGAAGCGATCCGCGCGAGCGTCGAGGGTAGGTCGCGAGTGGTCGTCGGCGGAGCGGGGCTCTCGGGCGTGCAGGTCGCGGGCGAGATCGCCGCGATGGACCGGGAGCTCTCGGTGGTCCTGCTCGAACGGTTCGACAGCGTGGCCCCGAACTTCCCGGCGAACTTCCGGGCGGCGGTCGCGGAGGAGCTCGGATCGCGGGGCGTCGACGTGCGGACGGGGACGACCGTCGAGCGCGCGACCGAAAACGCCGTCGAGACGGCCGACGGGTCGATCCCCTACGATACCTTCGTCTGGACCGGCGGCATCCGCGGGCCGAGCGCCTTCGGCGGCGAGCGCCCCGGGGTCCGAAGCGACCTGCGGCTCGATTCGCGGACTTTCGTCGTCGGCGACACTGCCCGCGTGATCGACGACGACGGCGAGCCCGTCCCCGCGAGCGCGCAGGCGGCGATCCGCGAAGCCCGCGTGGTCGCGAAGAGCCTCGCGGCGCTGGTCGGGGGCGGATCGGGCGGCTTCAGTCCCCGGCCCGAGCGTTTCTCGTTCGACTCGCCGGGCTGGCTCGTCAGTATCGGCGACGGCGCGGTCGCGCAGGTCGGCCCGACCGTGCTGCGGGGACGGGCGGCGCTCGCGCTCAAGGCGAGCGTCGGCGCCGGATACCTCTCCTCGATCGGAGCGGTCCGCGACGCCGTCGAACTGGTGAACGAAGAACTACGGGCCGATTAGGCGCCCGGGACGCCGAACGCGCCGACGCCGAGGCCCAGAACGCTGTTGAGCACGAACAGCAGCGCGAGCGCGGCGAGCCACGCGATGACGCCGATGATCGCGGCGTCGACCCAGCCGCCGGGGTAGCGCCAGTTGATCACGCCGATCCAGACGATCAGCGCGAGGATCGGTCCGAACAGCGGGATCCAGGCGGTCAGCCCCCAGGCGATGGCCCCCACGAGCGCCGTGATCACGGCGTGGCTGTAGTCCTGGACGTCCATGACGACGTTGGCGCTGAGGTAGATCGCCAACCCACCGACGAGCAGTGCAACGACGAACGCGACGATCGATCCGAGTACCATACCCGATGCTACACGAGAGAGCCCTTTATAGCCCCTGCCGGACATTCCAAGGACAGGGATAAAAACGACGAGGAACGTGTCACAAACTTTCTATACGTCTGACAAAGGGTTAAGCACGGTGAAGGGGAACGGGGGGTGATGAGCGATCGAGCGGCCGTCCATGCGAGGGACGCCGAGGAGCGCGAGTGGCGCGAGCGGATCGAGGGGCGACTTTCGACGGAACACGACTGTGTACAGCGGGCGGGCGAGCTGATGGCGAGCAGACGGGATCTGGAGGCGGACGCTACGTCGGGCGGTTCGAGCCGGCGAAAATGGGTGATCCGTTCGCTGATCGTCGTGGCGATACCGCTGATCGTCTACAGCGAGCTGATGACCCCAAGCGGGATGATCAACTACAGCGGGATGGGGATCGGCGTGGTGCTGATGCTCGCCGGGTGGCTGGCGTATCTCTGAGAGAATCGCGGGACTTATCAACGCCAGCCCCGAATCGGAGGTGTCGGGCGCTTAGCTCAGTCTGGACAGAGTACTTGGCTTCGGACCAAGCTGCCGCGGGTTCAAATCCTGCAGCGCCCATGCGTTTTCCTATCGAACTGAATCCAAACGACGGCGTCGGGAGCCCTATAAAAGAACCCACGAAACCGTCGATTGATCCAAAGTCGTTCCATGTTCCGGGTCGTCGCCTTCGTGCGATCGGCAGGAGCCAAACCGTAGGGAAGTATCGAAGAGATGTCGGTATCCGAGAGTAGCCACACAGAGCGGACTCGGTAGGCGGGGGTGAAGTTCAACGGTGTGTCACACGAGGTGTATAATGATTGGCGATCTGACCCCGTTTCGATCGGCTTCGACCGGCAGAAGCTCGGCGTGACGATCACCAGGACCGTCAGCAGTTCGAGGCGTCCGACCTGAGTAACGAATGAGCAACAGGCGACAACACAGGCGTTATCGGTCTCGCGTGGCCAGTGGAGGGTGACTCGATCGTGAACACGAAAGACGGCCGTCAGTCCGACGCCAGCTTGGAGACCGCATCGACGGAGCGACAGTCCGTACTCGTGGCGTCCGTCGGGGCGTTGACGAGCGGGTTCCTCGTCTGGACGCACGTCGGTCCGTCCCTCTGGGGGATCGACTCCGACGGTCTCGTCACCGTCTCGGTCGCGGCACTGGTGGGACTTCTCGCCTGGATGGAGTGGCGAAAGACGACTGCCGGTGCCATTGCCGCGCTGGGTGGGTTCATCGTCATCGTGGCGGGCGAGAGCCTCACCGCCGGTCTGGAGCTGGGGATCATCGCGTCCGCGGTCGCCGGGCTGGTCATGACTGTGGCCGGGTCGTCCGCGGTCTGGAAGTTCGGCCGTCGGTAGTCACGGCGGACCGGGTCGATCGGACACGGTGGCTCTCCCCGGAACCGTCACGGTAAGAGCTCGACGGCGTTCTCCGATGTGATCGATTCGGGTTCGTACGGCACTGATTCGGCTGCCGAGATCGCTGATCGATCGACCGTCGGACCGTGTGTCCCCGAAGACCCCCTACGGCCCGATCGGTTCAGAACGCGCTGTCGGTCACCGTGATGTCGTAGTCGTCGATGTCGTCGGCGTCCTCCGTCAGCAGGACCTCGAAGGCCCACTCCTGGCCGTCGGGGAGGTCCGTCGTGTTGGTAAAGGAGTCCCCGATACGCTGTTCCTCCTCGTTGTAGAGGACGACGCCGACCTCGACGTAGCCGAGCTCCTCGCCCGTCTCGTTCGCGACGACGCCCTCGACCTGGGCGCTGAACTCGTCCGAGACGAGCTCGTGTTCGACGAGCTCTAACCCTTCGACCGTCGATTCGGTGTCCTCGTCCTCGAGGGCCTCCTCGGGGTCGATGTCGTCCTCTTCGTCCCCTCCGTCCCCTTCTTCCTCCTCGTCCCCACCGTTTCCGTCCTCGTCCTCGGCGGCTTCGGCCTCGGCGTCGTCGAGGTCGGCGTCGTCTTCCTCCTCGTCGTCGCCGGTGCAACCCGCGAGGAGCGCCGTGGTCGCCGCGCCGGTCGTCAGTAGGAATTTCCTCCGTTGCATGGCAGCCTATTGACTCCTTTCTTATTTATCTATTCCGATAATTTTGTTTCGACTATATATACGGAATGGATTAGGTGGGACCGTAGTCGAAGAGTGGCAGGGAACGGATCGAGAACGGTGTCGATGCCGATAGGACGACAACGAGGTGACGGGCCGTCGAAAGGAGGGGGACGGCCCGAGGTCCAGATGGGTAGGGCTGGAAAACGATGCACGCGCCGGGAAATCGCCCGGGTCAGGCCTGCTGGAGCTTGCTCTGGAACCGTTCGCGGACCTTCTCGACCTTCGGCTGGGCGTGCATCCGGCAGTAGGCGTCGGTGGGGTTCTTCTCGAAGTAGTCCTGGTGGTGCTCCTCGGCCGCCCAGAACCGTTCGAGCGGTTCGAGCTCGGTCACGACGTCGTCGCTGTACTCCTCGTTGAGCGCCTCGATGTAGGCCGCCGCCTGCTCGCGCTGCTCGTCGTCGTGGGCGAGCACGATCGATCGGTACTGGCTGCCGACGTCGGGGCCCTGGCGGTTCAGCTGGGTCGGGTCGTGGGTCGCGAAGAAGACCTCGAGCAGTTCGTCGTAGGTGATCGTCCCGGGGTCGTACTCGACCTGGACGACCTCCGCGTGGCCCGTGCTTCCCGAACAGACCGCCTCGTAGCTCGGGTCCGCGGTTTCGCCGCCGGCGTAGCCCGAGGTGACCGACCTGACACCCTCCAGTTCCTTCATCGCGGCCTCGGTACACCAGAAACAGCCGCCGCCGAACGTCGCAGTTTCGCTCGTCATACCGTTCGATAGGGGGTCGAGGCCTATGTATGTGGCGCGCGAGTCCCGTCGCCTCGATCGGGCCGAGGGTCGCGGGTCCCCCTTTCGCTCACTCCTCGGTGACGATTGGCTTCGACTGATCGTGCTGGTGACACGATATGTTCGGGAGCGAGACCGTGATCATGCAGCGCGTTCCGTTCGCACAACGGCGACTACAGACGTACTCGCCGTTCTCGTTCGTGGGCGGCTCGTCGACGGCCGTTGATTGTGGACGCAGTTCCCCCTTCGGTTCCGACTGTCGTTGTGAGTGGCCCATGGATAGCGGTATGAGTGTGTTCGATGTTCCGGGGACGGGGGCAGTAACGAGGCTGCGGATGAACGCCCCACGTCGTCCCGGACGGGAATGAACGAAGTCACTGTATATATCTAATAATTCGGCTTGCACCTGCATGGGATCGGGCGAGCGAAACGGCTATCCGCGGGGTTCGCGAACGGAATCCGTGTCGGATTACTACATCCTCACCGGCGAAACGGTGGTCGAGGGACCGTTCGAGACCCATCGCGAGGCGAGCCAGCGCCGGGCCGACCTCTCGACGAGCGACGTCGGCGTCATCTACCGGATCGAGAAGCGCTGATTGGCCCGGCAGGATCACTTATTACCGGGTCCGGGAAGGGAACGACGTGATCGAGAGCTACGCCATCGCCGACCTGACGTGGGAGGAGCTCGACGCCGCGACCGACGAGACGGGAACGCTGTTGCTCCCCGTGGGAAGCACCGAACAGCACGGCCCGCATCTCCCGCTGGGTGTCGATACCTTCATGCCCGAGGCGGTCTGTCGACGGATCGCCGAGCGGAGCCCCTGCCTGCTCGCGCCCGCGATCCCCTACGGGGTGAGTCCCCATCACACGTTCAAGCCGGGGACCGTCACCGTCGAGAGCGAGACGTTCCGGCGGTACGTCCGGGACGTCTGCGTCTCGGCCGGCGAGTGGGGCATCGAGAACGTGTTGCTGGTGAACGGCCACTACCTCGTCCAGGACCCCGAGCTCGAGATCGTGGTCCGGGACCTCAGAACCGACCACGGGATACGGGCGTTCCACGTTCCCCTCGTGACCCTCTTCGCGGACGTCGCAAGCGAGATCCGCGAGAGCGAGCTGTCCTTTCACGCCTCGGAGTTCGAGACGAGCATGATGCTCGCGCTCTTTCCCGAGCTCGTCGAGATGGACCGGGCGGAGCCGGTCGCGGGACCCGACGAGTCGCTCCCGCTAACCGACTACGACGCTCTCGGCGACAACGAGGTCGGCTGGGCGCTCTCGGCCGAGGAGATGGACGAGCTCACACCGACTGGGAACCTCGGCGATCCGACCGCCGCGAGCGCGGAGGCGGGCGAGGCGCTGGTCGAACGGGTGGTCTCGAAGACCGCCTCGCTCGTCGAGGCGCTCGAGGGGTCGGGCTGAGACGGGCCTTTTATCCCCCCCGCTCGTGGAGGGCGAGTAATGGCTGTCAGGGCGACGGGGCGGGGGCTGCTCGAGCTCACACGGCCGGTCAACGCGCTCGTCGCGGGTGTCCTGACCCTGATCGGGGCGTTCGTCGCCGGCGGGCTGCTCGACGCCCCGCTCGCCGCGGGCGCCGCGGCCGGCGCGACCGTCTTCGCCACCGGCGCGGGCAACGCGATCAACGACTACTTCGACCGGGAGATCGACCGGATCAACCAGCCCGGCCGCCCGATTCCTAGAGGAGCCGTCTCGCCGCGGGGCGCGCTCGCGTTCAGCCTCGCGCTGTTCGCCGGGGCCGTCGTCCTCGCGCTGTCCCTCCCGCCGCTGGCGATCGGGATCGCTATCGTGAACCTCCTCCTGCTGGTCGCCTACACGCAGCTGTTCAAGGGTCTCCCTGGAGTTGGAAACGCCGTCGTCGCCGCCCTCGGGGGCAGCACCTTCCTGTTCGGCGGCGCCGCGGTGGGAAACGTCGCCGCGCCGGGCGTGCTGTTCGTTCTCGCCGCCCTCTCGACGTTCACGCGGGAGGTGATCAAGGACGTCGAGGACGTCGCGGGCGACCGCGAGGAGGGGCTGAACACGCTGCCCATCGCGATCGGCGAGCGCCCCGCGCTGTGGGTCGGCATCGCCTGTCTCCTCGTGGCCGTGCTCGCGAGCCCGCTTCCGTACCTGTTGGGCGAGCTCGGCGACCTCTACCTGCTCGCCGTGCTCCCGGCGAACGCCGTGATGCTCTGGGCGGCAGCGACGAGCTTTCGGGACCCGACGGCGGGCCAGAAGCGCCTGAAGTACGGGATGTTCCTCGCGGCGGCGGCGTTCGTCCTCGGGCGGGCCGCGCCCGTCGTTCCGGTCTGATCGCGTAGGATCGGCCGCGGTCAGAAGCGTTATTCCGAGGGGCGTACTCGGTCCGTGTATGCCAGTCGAGAGCGATGCCGAGTTGCGCGAGCTGCTCGGCCTTCGCACAGTCGCCGTCGTCGGCTGTTCGTCAACCCCGGGCAAGGACGCCCACGAGATCCCGAGATACCTCACCGAACACGGCTATGACGTGATCCCGGTCAACCCGAACGCTGACGAAATCCTCGACGAGCGCGCCTACGACTCGCTCTCGGCCGTCGAGGAGGAGATCGACATCGTCGACGTCTTCCGCCCGAGCGAGGAGGTGGCGGGGATCGTCGACGAGACCCTCGAACGCGACGACGCCAAGGTGCTCTGGCTCCAGCTCGGCATCTCCGATCCCGACGCCGAAGCCCGTGCCGAGGAGGCGGGGATCCACGTCGTTCCCGACCGCTGTATGAAGGTCGAACACCAGCGCCTGCACGCACCCTAATCCTCCCACTCCTCGAACTCCCGATAGATCCCCTTCGAGAGGTATCGCTCGCTCGAGTCCGGGAAGACCGTAACCACGCTGTCGTAGGGGACCTCGAGTTCGCCCGCCGCGATCCGCTCGGCCACTCGTACCGCGGCGACGCTCGCCGCGCCCGCGCTGGAGGCGACCAAGTGCCCTTCCTCGCTCGCGAGGCGTTTGAGCTCGTCGTGGGTCTCCCGGTCGCCCACTTGGAGCACGTCGTCGACCAGTTCGGGCTCGAACAGCTCGTTGGTCGCGGGGTCGTGGGTGCCGATCCCCTCCGTTTTGTACTCGCCCTCCTCACTTTCGGCCCCTTTGGTCGTCGCGTACAGCGAGCCCTCGGGTTCGACCGCCCCGATGTAGGTGCCGGGGTCCTGCTCGCGGGCATACCTCGCAAGGCCCATCAGCGTGCCCGCGGTCCCGCAGCCGGCGACGACCGCACCGACCTCGCCCTCCAGCGCCCCGTAAACCTCGGGAGCGGTCGTCTCGTAGTGGGCCTCGGTGTTCAGCGGGTTCGCGAACTGCTGGGGGACCACGCTGTCGTCGAGCTCCTCGGCGAGCTCGTGGGCCCGATCGATCGCGCCGCCCATCCCCTCGCTGGTGGGCGTGTTGATCACCTCGGCACCGAGCGCGGCCATGAGCTGCTGTTTTTCGACGCTAAATCGCTCGGGGACGACGAAGACGGCGTCCAGATCGAGCTGGCCGGCCGCGACGGCGATCCCGATCCCCGTGTTGCCGGCGGTGGGCTCGATCACCGTCCCGCCCGGCGAGACGTCGCCCCGCTCGAGCATCCGTTCGAGCATGTACTTCCCGATGCGGTCCTTGACGCTCGCGCCGGGGTTGAACGACTCGAGCTTGGCGTAGACGGGGACCGAATCGGGGGCGGCCTGCAGGGAGACCAGCGGCGTCCGACCCACGGTCTCCAGAACGCTGTCGACGGGAGGGGCGCTCATCGACTGGCAATGCTTGCCGGAGCTACTTAACTGGTCTCGGTTCAGGCGGCGTCGTCGCCGGCGGTTCCGGTAGTCCCGGCGGGCTCGTCAGGCTCGCCCGGAGCGACCTCGTCGGGGGCGGCGTCGGGCCCGTCGTCGCCCGTCCGGCTTTCGGCGTCCTCGATCGAGGCGTCGGTGATCACCTGCTCGACGTCGATCCCCTGCTCCTCGGCGAGCGCCTCGAGGATCGCGCGGTTCTGCTGGTGGCGGACCTCGAGCTCGGAGATCGTGTCGTGGGTCGTGTCGACCTTCGTGCGGAGGTCCTCGAGCTGTTTCTTGACCTCGTTGAGCTGCGCGTAGAGCTGTTCGGCCTTGTCGGCCATCATCTGGATCTTCTTGGTGGTGCTTCCGAGTCCCATACCCCATCGTTTTTTCCGGTGCTATGTGGGTGTTACGTTCGTCCGTGAACGCCGACTTTAGGTTCCGGTCGGCCGAACCCCCCGATATGGACCTCACGCGACGCGCCCCGCAGCTGGGGATCGCCGCCTGCCTGGCCGTCATCGGCGCCGTCATCGCGCCCTACGTCGCCCTCCCGGAGGACGCCGCGACCGGGCTCGCCATCTACTACGAGGCCGGCTTCTTCGGTCCGCGGCTCGTCGGCGTCTTCGCCGCCGTCGCGATCGTCGTCCTCGGGGCGGGGCTCGGCGAACGCTCGGACCCGGTGACGATCGCCGGCGCGGCGCTGGTGATCGGGCTGTTCATGACCGTGATGTCGATCGAGTGGATCGTCTCGCTGACGCCCGACGCCGTGACGGGGATCACCACCCAGGACTGGCTCGCGTATCACCGCTGGTTCGTTCTGGCCTTCTCCGCACTCACGGCGGTCGCCGCGGGTCTCTACGCGCGGGCGCTGGGCGTGCTGTAAAGCGCACGAGGGCGGTGAGGCGAAACCCTCTTATGGTCGACGCGAGTAGTGAGGAATGGACTAGGTCGGGCAGTTAGGCCCTGCTCGAAACCCGCACTACGGTCTTCAGCGGGGACCGAACCCCGGGCGCGTCCGGTCCGACCGGCGCGGGCCCCGGGAGCCAACTGAGAAACCTCGTCCGTCGGGGACAGCGGTCCGCGGCGAGCGTCCGCAGGGACGTGCCGTCGCGGTTGGCCGATGGAAATCCGTCAGGCACGGAAGTGAGCAGCGGGCCATCGGACACCTGTCGCTCGACGGATCGCGGGGTGGAGGAGGCAACCGGGACTCCCCGCGCCGGAACGCCGGGCAACCCCGGGCGTCCACCATTCATACGCATACCTCTTCCGAGCAGCCGGCGGCTCGCCCGAGCGACCACACCAGAACCACGACTACCCGGTGTCTCCACGGACGTCACTCGGTTCCCGCCAGGCGAGTGCAACCGACATTCATATCAGATATGAGGTAATTCTTACTGGGCATGCCCTCCCCGCAGCGCCGGCCCTCCCTCCGCGAGCGCCTCCGCCAGTCGGTGATCACCGGCACCGCGATCACGATCCCGTTCATCCTCACGCTGATCGTCCTCGGGTTCGTCCTGAGCTTCGTCGCCCAGACGCTCAACCCCGTGGTCTGGCTCGCGGACTACGCGGAGGTCGAGGTCGCCGACCCGATCGTCCAGCTGACGACGATCCTCACCCTGATCGCGCTGATCGTCGTCGTGGGGCTCGTCGCCGAGCACACCGACGGCGAGCGCATCGAGGGCGGCTTTCACGCCGCGATGGAGTCGATCCCCGGCGTGAGCTCGATCTACAACAGCTTCCGCCGAATGAGCGACATCCTCATCGAGAGCGACGTCGAGAGCTTTCAGGACGTCAAGCTCGTCGAGTTCCCGCGGGACGGTACCTACACGATCGGCTACCTGACGGGACGGCCGCCCGCGGAGATGGTCGCGGCAGCGGGTTACGACGAGATGTTGACGATCTTCGTGCCGTTCGCGCCCAACCCCGTGATGGGCGGCTTCCTGATCTACGTCCCCGAGAAGCGGGTGATCGACGTCGACATGACCGTCGAGGAGAGCGTCCAGGCGATCATCACGAGCGGCGTCGCCAACAGCCAGGACGAGCGATAAGAACCGTCGAAGAACGACGAACCGCCCGCGAGCTACGTCTCGACCGGATTGTCGGCCGTCCGTTCGTCCCGCGGGCGGTCGCCGTTCCTCAGTTCGACCGGGTGTCCGAAACGAACGTGATGCTCGACGGCCAGCGCGCCGAGGTCGTCAGCGATCGATCCGTCCGAGTCGACGTGCCAATCGCAGTCGGTACAGACGTAGCGCATCATACACCCACACCGCACTGCGATACGTATCTAAATCAGTTCTCGACTTGCAGATGCCGTGGCCTACTCGGCCGGTTCGCCGCCCTGGCGGAGCGAATCGAGGCTCTCGACGGAGAGGCCGCCCTCGAGGGTGCGATACGGGTAGGGAATGTCGATCGCCTCGCGGTCGAAGCGCTCCTTCACCCGTTGGACGTACTCCCCGCGGATCCGAACGAAGTCCGCGCGGGCGGGGTCGGCGATCCAGTAGCGCGACTGCAGGCCGACGTCGGAGTCGTTGAGCTCCGTGAGCCTGACCGTCGGCTCGGGGCTCTCGAGGATCTCCTCGTGGTCCTCGGCCTCCTCGATGATGATATCGCTCGCCTGCCCGATGTCGTCGTCGTAGCCGACGCCGAAGACGAACTTCTGTCGGAGCTTGTCCTTCGCGACGGGGTTCTTCACCGCGTTGTCCGTGAGCTCGGAGTTCGGGACGGTGACGAGCTCGTTGTCGAAGGTACGCACCCGCGTCACGCGGAGGCTGATGTCCTCGACGATCCCCGAGTACTCGCCGCCATCCCACTCGATCCAGTCGCCGATCCGGAACGGCTTCTCGGTGAAGATGAAGACGCCGGCGACGAAGTTCGAGATCACCGACTGCATCGCGATCCCGATCGCGAGCGCCGCGGCGGCGGCGATCGTCGCCAGCGAGGTGAGGAAGTTCCCGTAACCCGCGAAGCCGAAGGCGACCGCGACGATCCCGAACAGCAGCCCGAACCACGCGAGCTTCCGCAGCGGGCGGCGGGCGTGGGGATCGAGGTCGCGGCTCTCGAAGGCTCGGTCGAGGACCGGCAGGACGAGCGCGCGCCCGACCAGCAGGAGGACGACGAACGCGACGAGAAAGCGGATCGCGCCGTCGATCGCGGCCGCCGGACCCTGCGCGAGCCCGAGATCGACGAGGACCCCCTCCAGCACCATCAGTGGTACACCGCCGTGTTGCCCCGCGTCTCGACGAGGGTAGCGTCGACCGCGTCGGCGAGCTCCTCGGCGAGCGCCTCGGTCGTCGTCCCGCCGCGGGCCGCCCGGTGGAACTTCACCTTCACCAGTTCGCGGGCCGAGAGCTGGTCGTCGAGCTCCTCGGTGACCGCGTCGATCCCGCTCTTACCGACCCACACCGTCACGTCCGTTTCGTGGGCCTCCTTGCGGAGGTCCTGCACGTCTCGCTGGTCGCTCATTACCCCCGCTATACGGCCGGCACACTTTGAACGTTCGATCCGCGGACGTACGGGCGAGCTACGGAGAAGCTACGAGCGATAGGGGTATCGGCCGTGGGCACCACACTCGCAGGTCACGACGACGTGGCCGTCCTGCAGCCTGACGCGGGCGTTGCGGCCCGGACGGTGGTACCGATCACAGCGACTACAGGTCGCCCGCTCGAACGACCGGGGGAACCGAAGGCGGTTCCGCTCGGCGATCCGCCGCGCGAGCGCGACGTACTCGCGGGCCCGGTCGTCCTCGCCCTCGGCGGCGGCCTCGCGGGCCAGCGCCTCCAGTCGGTCGATGCGCTCGCGGGCGATGGACATACTACCTCGAAGAGGACGGCAGGGCCGTTTAGCTCTTGTGCGATCGGGGCGACTCGTACCGATCCCACGCCGGCACCGCAAACGCATGGGCGAGCAGGAGGAGCGCGCCCGCCACGAACCAGAGCCCGAGCTCGCCGCCCCCCTGGGAGAGTAGTGGAACGGCCAGCACCGCGAGCGCCAGCGCGGCTATCGCCGACCGTATCGCACGGAGGTGGGGGCTGTACGGCGTGTTCGTTGGGTCCGGAGTCCGTCCTTGCATGGTTCTTCTGCTCCCCTCTTCCTTTATGAAGTTCGACACGGTGAGGGGACTCGATCGGTGACCCCGTGACGGCGAACCCTGATCGGTAGCCGGGAGGCTCGTCGGGGCACGGGATACGACGGGACGCGAAAAAGCGGTGTTCGATGCCGGTCGGAGCTCCCGGTGCCTCAGTCCTCGAGGGAGTCGGCGATGCGCTCGAGGTGTCGATTGACGTCGCGGACCTCGTCGCGCAGCTGACGGACCTCGCGCACGAGCTGCTCGTTGTCGCCCTCGCCGCCGGGACCGCCGCCACCGGGGCCGCCGCCCATCGCGCCGGGGCCGCCACCGCCGCCGCCCATCATGCCGCCCATCATCTGGGCGAACGGGTTGCCGCCCATGCCGCCGGGGCCGCCACCGCCGCCGCCCATCATCTCCTCGAGGCGCTCCTCCCGGGAGCCCTCGCCCTCGCCGTCGGGCCCGCCCTCGGCCTCGCGCTGCTCGCGGATCTCCTCGACGCGCTCGCGGAACGATTTCTCCTCCTCGCCACCCTCGCCGGGCTCGCCGCTCTCGCCGTTGTCTTCTGCCATGCCCCCGGGTTCTTCGGCCGAACCGAAAAGGGTTGGGTTGTCTCCTGCCGGGTCCAGCGTGGGGAAGAATATTACACACTATCTGCCGGTGATTCAATTCTACTAAAAATAGTTTTAATACATAGGACGTGGTTTCTGATTATATATGCCCACCAATCATACAGATGCTGATGGAGGTGGTGTTAGCCGACGGAAATTGCTCAAGGCAGTCGGAGTAATGTCGGTTGCCGGTATCGGAAGCACCGCTCCTGTTGCTGCGTCTGAAGATGAACCCGTGATCGTTCGCCTAAAGGGAACGTATAAGAGCCCCCTCTCTTTCGAGGAGACAAGAGAGCGTCTTGAAAAAGTCGTCGCTCGCAACCCGCGAATAAGCGAGTCCTCTCTCAACGATTGGGCAGTGCCTGAATTTGGGGGAGATCACGAGATCGTTGAATACCTCGCTCGGATCGATTCTCACGGAAGCTTGAGCCAGTACTACGGTTCAACAGTCGAAGAGAAAGAGGCAGAAGCCCACGATAAGGCTGATGACAAGGAAGATTCTCTTGAGCAGCAAGATGTTTCGATCCAGTCGGTCAGTGCGGGGCCAGATTGGAGTTATATCGGAGACAATCAGGCTCACTTAACCGACCACTGGGGGGAACTGAACAACAATTACGAGCGGTACCGCATTCGTGATTCAGCTCAAGAACGCAACGCATTTCGAACAAGCGCTGCGAGTACCGACGATACGATTAATCCATACAACCGCCACATCAACATCGAACACGATTGGAGCGTCAGTCAACTGAACAACGAAAGCCTCCACGATGCTGATCCGTCAACAACCGGATCTGGTACCACAACCGCTAGTATCGGATTCCCGCCGTCCGCTGATCTGAGTTGGACCTTCAACGCGGACGGAGACATTACCCAGGGCCTCAATAATGCGGGCGCTACTGTGTCGTGGACAAACGACATCCCGAACAGCGGAACAAGCTGGTTCTACCCCGGTAGCCACGTCGTTTCGGATCCCGCACATTGCTCTGGTGACCAAGATGTCGTCGCTCTTGAAGCCGAAGCTACATGGGGGTTAGCGTACGAACTGACCCATACATGGAACATTCACAGTTCGACCTGCTAAGTAATAATCTCTGATTTCCAGAATTGGCTAGAACATTCATGAAATATCGTTAAAATGTTTCAGATTGACCTTCATTTACCATTATCCATTGGAATTCTTTCAGGGATTCTTGGAGCCATATGGATCTATCAAGACGGGGAAAAACGAAACATGAATACGGCAGACTTGTGGGCAATTGGATTCTTCATCGCATTCATTGCACTACCAATGATCGGCGGAATCCTTGTTCTGGCGTTTTATTTCCGAAAAAGAAACCAAGGTCGTATTCCGCCTACATCTATATAAATAATATTACTGGAAAATATAAAAATCTAGTTTCTGAAATACTGTTTTCTCAAACAGACATAGAGTGGCACTACCAAACACATGAACCAAAAGATTTTATCATTTCATAGTGTTTATTATCACATGTTCGTCAGAAATAACGAGTTCCTCGACACGGATCAGAGCAAATACCTTGTCTTCGCTATTTGGGCATTGGTGGGGCTGAGCCTCCTGTACACGATCCTGCTTGCACAACCCATTCTTCCGGTGCTCGTTGCGTGGGTCGGAATCATCCTCTCGGGCGTACTGCTGTACCTGCTCTGGAGAGCCGTACTGGCTATCGAGAAGATCGCCGAGTCGATGGAATAACCGATGGTCATCGAGTGCTAATTCGGAACACGGATCGAACCGCCGACCTGTTTGCGGTTTTTGCAGGCGATTTCTGTGTGGATGCTCAACGTATTTACTGCTAGCGCGAGACGATTCGCCGAGATGCCAGACAAAACGATCGGTTTCGTCGGACTCGGAATCATGGGATTGGCGATGGCGAAAAACCTCCTCGATGCAGGGTATCCCGTTGTCGGGCACAACCGTTCTGCGGACCCCGTCGAGGAGTTGGTCGAGCACGGCGGCAAGAATGGGGAATCCCCCGCGGGTGTCGCCGAAGAAAGCGACGTAGTTCTCATGTGTCTCCCCGACTCGCCGGACGTCGAGCGGATCATCCTCGGTGATGAGAACGAGGACAGTCCGATAACCGAGGGACTGAGCGACGGAATGGTTGTCATAGATCACTCGACGATCTCGCCGACGGTCACCGAGGAGATTGCCGCGGAGCTCGCGGAATTGGGTATTGAACTGCTCGACGCACCGATTTCGGGTGGTGAGGAGGGAGCGATCGAGGGGACGCTCTCGATCATGGTCGGGGGAAGCGAGGAGGCCCTCGAGGAGCAGCGCGACCTGCTCGACGTGATGGGCGAGACGGTGACGCACTGTGGCCCGAGCGGCGCGGGCCAGACGACCAAGGCCGCGAACCAGATCGTCGTCGCCGCCCAGATGGTCGGCGTCAGCGAGGCGCTGGTGTTCGCGAGCCAAGCGGGCGCGGACCTCGAGAGCGTCGTCGACGCCATCAGTGGGGGCGCGGCGGGCTGCTGGACGCTCGACAACCGCGCGCCGGACATGATCCAGGGCGACTTCGATCCAGGGTTCTTCGCCGAGTACCAGTACAAGGACCTCCGGATCGCCACCGACGCGGGCGAGGCGTTCGGCGCCCCGATGCCCCAGACCGAACTGGCCCACGAGCTCTACAAGTCGATGGTCGGCAACGACATAGGCCGGGACGACAACTCGGGCGTGATGCAGGTCATCGAAATGCTCGCGGGCACGGAAGCGCGCGCCGACGACTGATCCTATTTCAGCGGCTCTGTGGAAATTCTATTAATTCGACATCCTCGCTACCGAAACAACCGTTAGGTAGTTCGTGCGAATCTAACACAAGTTCTTCTGTCAGTTATTAGTGATATTAATAGAGTTGTACTGAATACAGCGCGCAAATGCAGCACAACCGAAAACTATACTCAATCCTCAGATCTCATCTCCTGAGCCCTTCCGCTCGCATTATATAAGGAATCAAGCAGTTCATTGATTATAGTACCGAGATCGGTCTGGGAGGACTCAATCCGAACTGCTGGTAATTGAGCCACATCTCGGTCAATCCTCTCCAGATCATCAGGTTTTCGATGGGAAGTTTCCTGTACTGGAAGTCCCTGCCCCCCGAGTACGCTTAAGAAACAGTATATTGGATACGTACCGCCTTGATGAACTAGGAACTCCTCGTATGTTGGAAGTCCCTCTTCCAGACAGTTCCGAACGTGCCCCGAAGAAATGTATTCAGAGTCCTCGATATACGAATTTGTAGTTAGTGCCTCGATGACGCCAGAACGGAACGTTAACGTATAACTCGTACACCAGTCTTCCGAATCAGTTTGTGCACGAAGAAAGCCATCAGCAGTATACCGTGTCCAGTTACCAATAATTCCTCTTGGATGCAGAAGAGAAGGAACATCCTGATCTGCTTGGTCTGGAGCCGCAGCAGACGGATCGATCAAGCGTTCAAGAGAGAAGGCATTACTCGGAACGACATGGAGGACCATTTTCGGGTCAGACTTCATCCGTACCGTCACATCATCAGCACGGATTGCAGCAAGCCGATTATCACGAAACTCGCGCGCCCTTTCGGTGAGTAATTCGCCTTGGAACATTGCCTGTCGAATTGCCCCAGTATCTAACTCGGTCTTCCCTCCTGAACTCCGTTCATAAAACTGGTGTTTCAGTGTCTCCCGGTGTGGGGCTCGCCAACTGCGTTGGACTCGGGTTACGAGAACATAACCTGTTTGTAATGGACAGTCGTCATCAACATATTCCGCATAGTCGTCTGTGACCTCCACGGGTTTAATGTCGATGAGATGTTGTGGAAGTTCCGGATCTGTATTCCGTTTAATAATATCAATCCAACGATTCTTCTCATCGTCAACATCGTCATACTGGACTGGCCAGAGTCCGGATGCTACTCCTTCATCCTCGGCCATCCCAATGACGAGATCACCGCCACTCGCGTTTGCGAACGAAATCACCTCTCCAACTGTCGTCTGTTTGTGGCCTACTTCATCCGGGTTTTGCTGACGTTTGAATTCAAGCTCCTTTCCTTCTGAGTACCCGTTTTCTATAGCTCGAATAAGAGTCTCAATGGAAAGTTCCTCCCAGTCTTCTGTGAGCATATCCTATCATCTGTTGGGATCCACAGCATATATTATGACATGGTATATAATTACACAGATGAATTTACTGAATAGTGGTTGTTAGATTACTAGATCCGCTCGAAACGAGCGAAGTAGTTGTGCTGAACTCATACTCTGTACCTCGCATGCTGTTCTTGCCAGCTACCGGTGAGGTTGATTGCTGTCCCGTTACTTCCTTCTCCTGTATGTAACGCTGGGTATCTCTAATAGATCATCTGTAGAGCATTTCAACGGAGCCATTTCAGCCGAACGCGCCCAGGCTCGACTGGAGCGCGCGATCGCTCGTGCCCTCGCGGACCTCGTAGCCCACGAGGTCGCGCATGTCGACCGCGTAGGTCGTCGCGCCGCGTTCGAGCACCAGGACCCTCCCCTTGGTTCCCAGAACCGTTCCGCTCGCGATCGTCTCCCGGACCGGGCGCTCGGTGAGCGCGAGGCCGTACTCGAAGGCGAACGTCTCGATGGGATCGTACTCCCCCACGAGCGCGTCCCAGGCCGCGGCGTCGACCGGGGCGGCCAGCCCGCGGATCTTCGTCGGGACGCGCACGCTGTCGCCGACCTCGCGGGCGATCTCGCTCTCGATCTCGCGGGCGATCCGGCCGTTCGACACCGTGTGGAGGTGGGCCGCGCGGTCGGCGCCCTGCTCGCGCAGGCGGGTCTCGAGGCGCCACGCCTTGGTGACGCCGACCTTGAACGTCGCCGGGGCGAAGGCGGCGAGGTAGACCGCGTGCTCCTCGAAACAGTCCATCTGGTCCTTCAGGCAGGTGCCCGTACAGCGCGCACAGACCCAGGTGTAGCTGTGGTCCTCGCAGTAGGGGGCATCGGAGTTCGGGCACGCTCGATGACCCTCGTCGGTGATCGTTCCCGCACAGCGGCGCTCGCCGAGGGCGTACTCGAGGGGATCGCCCGGGCGCAGCGGCTCGCGTTCGAGCGCCCCCTCCCATGCGAGAAGCAGGGCCGGCTCCCCGTCTCCGGCCCCCGACTCGTAGCCCACGATCTGCACACTCACAGTACCGCCGCCGTGTAGAAATGGCTGTCGTCGGGGGCGAAAACTTATTCGTCGATCCTCATGAACGTTCACACGATGACCGCCCCCGCGGACGAGCGATACGAGCCGCCCCGTCCGTTCGCCGAGCAGGCGAACGTCTCGGATCCGGGGATCTACGAGGAGTTCGAGGACGAGTGGCCCGACTGTTGGGAGCGAGCGGCCGCCCTCCTGGACTGGCACCGCGAACACGATCGGGTCCTCGACGACGCGAACGCGCCCTTCTACGAGTGGTTCCCCGGCGGAGAGCTCAACGCCGCCTACAACTGCGTCGACCGCCACATCGAGGCGGGCCGCAAGACCCAGGCCGCGCTCAAGTGGGAGGGAAAGCGCCGCGAGACGCGCACCTACACCTACCAGGACCTCTACGGCGAGGTCAACGAGGCCGCCGCAGCGCTGCGCGACCTGGGCGTCGAGGAGGGCGACGTCGTGACGATCTACCTCCCGATGATCCCCGAGCTCCCGATCACGATGCTCGCGTGCGCGCGCATCGGGGCACCCCACTCGGCCGTCTTTGCGGGGTTCTCCGCCGATGCGCTCGCCACCCGGATGGAGTCGGCCGACTCGGAGTACCTGATCACCTGCGACGGCTACTACCGCCGGGGCAACGCCTTCAACCAGAAGAGCAAGGCCGACAACGCGCTCATGGCGCTCGACCGCGAGGTGACGACGGTGGTCGTCGATCGCCTCGGACCCGACCTCGATCACGGCCTCGACGCCGGCCAGTACGACTACGGGGAGCTGTTGTTCGCCCACGCGGGCGCGACCGTCGACCCCGTCCCGCGCGAGGCCGGTGACATGCTGTTCCTGATGTACACCTCCGGCACCACCGGCGAGCCAAAGGGCATCACCCACTCGACGGGGGGGTATCTCTCCTATGCCGCCTGGACCTCCCGGGCGGTGCTCGACCTCGAACCCGAGGACACCTACTGGTGTTCGGCCGACATCGGCTGGATCACCGGCCACTCCTACACCGTCTACGGCCCGCTCGCGCTCGGGACGACGACGCTGCTGTACGAGGGGACGCCGGACTACCCCGATCGCTCG
The DNA here is from genome assembly GCF_037996645.1 of Halalkalicoccus tibetensis. Taxonomy (NCBI): domain Archaea; kingdom Methanobacteriati; phylum Methanobacteriota; class Halobacteria; order Halobacteriales; family Halalkalicoccaceae; genus Halalkalicoccus; species Halalkalicoccus tibetensis. The sequence continues at coordinate 164,962 of NZ_JBBMXV010000004.1, read as the reverse complement.
CGGCTCTGGGAGATCGTCGAACGGAACGCCGTCGACGTGTTCTACACGGCCCCCACCGCGATTCGGGCGTTCATGAAGTGGGGCGAGGAGTACCCCGACGGGCACGACCTCTCCTCGCTGCGGTTGTTGGGCACCGTCGGAGAGCCCATCAACCCACGGGCCTGGAACTGGTACCGCGAGCATATCGGCGGTGGTGACTGCCCGGTCGTGGACACGTGGTGGCAGACCGAGACCGGCGGGATGATGGTCACCACCCTGCCAGGGGTCTCGTCGATGAAGCCCGGCTCGGCGGGCCCGCCGCTCCCGGGGATCGGCGCGCGCGTCGTCGGCGAGGACGGATCGCCGGTCGATCCCGGCGAGACGGGCTACCTCGTCGTCGACCGGCCGTGGCCGGGGATGTTCCGGAGCCTCTACGGGGACGACGAGCGCTACCGGGACGAGTACTGGGAACCGTTCTCGGAGGGCGACGACTGGGTCTACTTCTCCGGCGACGGCGCGAAAGTCGACGAGGACGGCTACATCACGGTGCTCGGCCGGGTCGACGACGTGATCAACGTCTCGGGCCATCGCCTGGGAACCATGGAGATCGAGAGCGCCATCGTCGATATCGAGGGCGTCGCCGAGGCCGCCGTCGTCGGCGGCGATCACGAACGCGACGGGACCGCGGTCCACGCCTACGTCAGCACCGACCACAGCCACGAGCCGAGCGAGGCGCTGCGCGAGCGGATCGTCGCGAGCGTCGAGGAGGCGATCGGTCCGTTCGCCAGACCCGAGGCCGTCGTCTTCACGCCCGAACTGCCCAAGACCCGTTCGGGCAAGATCATGCGCCGGCTGCTCGAGAACATCGCGAACCAGGAGCCGCTGGGCGACACCTCGACGCTGCGAAACCCCGAGGTCGTCGGGGAGATCGAGGCCACCGACGACGAGCTCTGATTCGCGTTTCTCTTGAAACGCGAAACGGATCCCGAATACGGTTTCGCGGGCCGTCGGACCGACAACCCTATCTCCCTTTCGCGTTTCGGGAGAGATACGAAACATGGTCGAAAGCGTCGCGAGAACGGGGGAAGCGGGGAGGGAGCTCGAGGGGGCGGACTACGATCGGCTGCTGGAGGCGGCCGCGACCTACCGCGAACGGCTGCTCGTCCGCCTGGGGGCCGAGGTCGGCCTCAGCGCGGCCGAGATGGCCGCGATCCGTCCCTCGCACGTCTCGCGCGTGCGGAGCGACCCCGATCGGTTCCTCCTGACCGTCCCCGAGGGCGAGGGGAGCCGCGAAGCGTACCTGCCGCCGGACGTCGAGCGCGAGCTCTCGCGGTACGTCAACAGCAACGGGATCGGGGAGGACGAGCGGGTCGTCGACGTGACGCCCCGGCGCGTCCAGATGCTCGTCCGGGGGGTCGCCGACCGCGCGGCCGAGCGGACCGGCGAGGCGCGCTTCGAGGGGATCACGGTGCAGGACCTGCGCCGACGCTTCGCCCGAACCCTGATCGAGGAGCAAGGGATCCCGCCGCGGGTGGTCCGGGCGATCGGGGGCTGGGGGAGCCTCGAGGCGCTCGAGCCCTATCTCGGGGCGCCGACGACCGAGGAGCTGCTCGACGCCTTCGAGGACGGGGGGCGGGAGGCGGCGGTCGGGACGCCGGCGCTCGATTCGGCGCTGCTCGACGCCTCGACGCGCGAGGAGGTCGAGGCGCGGGTCTGCGAGGCGCTCGCCGATCGGTACGGGTTCGCCTGGATTGACTCGCCGGAGCTCGATTCGGGGGGCGAGCCGGCGGCCGTCTCGGGGATCGACCCCGAATCGGTTCGGGACCTCCGGGAGAAAGCGGACGGGGGAAGCGAGACTGGGGGGCCCGACGCCGCGAACGTCGTCACGGCTCCGATCCGTTACGGCGAGACGCGATACGGGACGCTCAGCGTCGGGTTCCGCCGCCCGACCGACGGGGACGATCGCGAGCGCCTCGGGGTCGTGGGCCGGCGGGTCGGCCACGCGATCACGGCGATCCGCCGCCGGAAGCTGCTGCTCGCCGATACGGTCCTCGAGCTCGAGTTCCACAGCGACGACACGCGCTCGGCGCTGGTCGCGGCCGCCGGGCGCTTCGACTGTCGGTTCGTCCTCGAGTCGATCGTCTCGACCTCGGAGTCGGCGCTCGTCTACTATCTGACGCTATCGGACGCGAGCGCGTCGGCGGTCCTCGAGTATCTCGCGGAACGCCGCGGGATCGAGGACGGGCGGCTCGTCGAGGGGCGCGACTCGGGGGCGCTGGTGGAGCTGGTCGTCTCCGGCGACTGTCCGCTCCTCCTGCTGACCGACTACGGCGCGACCGTCGAGGAGGCGACGATCGAGGGCGGCGAGGCGCGGATCCTCGCCGAATGCGCCTACGATACCGACCTCCGCGCGCTCGTCGACCGACTGACCGAGGCGTTTCCCGACACCCGGCTCGCCGGCAAACAGGCGGCGGAACGGGACGCGAACACCGTCGAGGGGTTCAAGCGAGGGGCGATCGACCGCCTGACCGACCGTCAGCGGGCGGCGCTGCGGGCGGCGTACTTCGGGGGCTACTTCGACTGGCCGCGGGGCAGCACCGCCGAGGAGGTCGCCGACGCCATGGGCGTCTCCTCGCCGACGCTGCACAGCCACCTCCGGAAGGGCCAGCGCGAGCTCCTCGAGCTGCTGTTCGAGGGGGAATGATCACGGAATATCAGGACGTTTTGCACAGCTAGATCCCATGTTTACTACCCATGTTCCGTATTGACCGTTTATACCATGGCTGGTGACAACGAGGACGAGGACGTTCAACTCGAGGCACGGCTGGCCGAACAGGACTCCTTCGAGCCGTCGGAGGAGTTCGTCGAGCAGGCGAACGTCTCGGATCCGGGGATCTACGAGGAGTTCGAGGAGAACTGGCCCGACTGCTGGGAGGGGGCCGCGGATCTGCTGGACTGGGACGAGGAGTACACGGAGGTGCTCGACGACGAGGACGCACCGTTCTACGAGTGGTTCGGCGACGGCGAGCTCAACGCCGCCTACAACTGCATCGACCGCCACATCGAGGAGGGCCGCGGCGACGAGGTCGCCATCGACTGGGTGGGCGAACCGACCGACGAGACGCGCACCTACACCTACGACGAGCTCTACGAGGAGGTGAACCAGACGGCGGCGGCGTTCCGGGAGCTGGGCGTCGAGGAGGACGACGTCGTGACGATGTACCTCCCGATGATCCCCGAACTCCCGATCGCGATGCTCGCGTGTGCCCGGATCGGCGCACCGCACTCGGTGGTGTTCGCGGGCTTCTCCGCGGACGCGCTCGCGACCCGGATGAAGTCTGCGGACTCGGAGTTCCTGATCACCTGCGACGGCTACTACCGCCGCGGGGACGCGCTCGACCACCTCGAGAAGGCGAACGAGGGGCTCGATGACGTCGACCACGACACCACGACGGTGGTCGTCGACCGCCTCGGCGAGGAGGGCTTCGGCCACGACCTGGGCGAGGACCAGCTCGACTACGCCGACCTGATCGCCGACCACGAGGGCGCGGAGGTCGAACCGGTGACCCGGAACGCCGAGGACATGCTGTTCCTGATGTACACCTCGGGCACCACCGGCGAGCCCAAGGGGGTGAAACACACCACCGGCGGCTATCTCGCCTACACGGCGTGGACGACCCACGCGGTGCTGGACGTCAAGCCCGAGGACACCTACTGGTGTTCGGCCGACATCGGCTGGATCACCGGCCACTCCTACATCGTCTACGGGCCGCTCGCGCTCGGTACCACCAGCGTGATGTACGAGGGGACGCCCGACTACCCCGAGAAGGACCGCCTCTGGGAGATCGTCGAGGACTACGACGTCACCCAGCTCTACACGGCGCCGACGGCGATCCGCGCGTTCATGAAGTGGGGCGAGGAGTACCCCAACGAACACGACCTCTCGAGCCTGCGGCTGCTCGGCACCGTCGGCGAGCCCATCAACCCCCGCGCCTGGAAGTGGTACTACAAGCACATCGGCGACGAGGAGTGCCCGGTCGTGGACACCTGGTGGCAGACCGAGAACGGAGGTCACATGGTCACGACGCTACCGGGCATCGGCACCATGAAACCCGGCTCGGCCGGTCCGCCCCTGCCGGGCATCAGCGCGAACGTCGTCGACACTAACGGCGAGGAGGTCGAGGCCGGCCGGGCCGGCTATCTCACCATCGACCGGCCCTGGCCCGGGATGTTGCGGACGCTCTATAAGAACGACGACCGGTTCATCGACGAGTACTGGCGGGAGTACTCGGATCCCGATTCGGACGAGTGGGTGTACTTCCCCGAGGACGGCGCGAAGATCGACGAGGACGGCTACATCACCGTGTTGGGCCGTGTCGATGACGTGCTCAACGTCTCCGGTCACCGGCTGGGAACGATGGAGATCGAGTCGGCGATCGTCGGCGTCGAGGGCGTCGCCGAGGCCGCCGTCGTCGGCGGCGACCACGAGATGAAGGGCGAGGCGGTCTACGCCTACGTGATCACCGAGGACGGCCACGAGGGCGACGAGGACCTCCGTAAGGGAATCGTCGCGGGCGTCGAGGACGCCATCGGGCCGATCGCCCGTCCCGAGCAGGTGGTCTTCACCGACGAGCTGCCCAAGACCCGCTCGGGCAAGATCATGCGCCGGCTGCTCGAGGACATCGCCAACGAGGAGGAGCTCGGCGACACGTCGACGCTGCGCAACCCCGACGTCGTCAGCGAGATCCAACAGCGAGTGCAGAACGACTGACCACCCGGCGCGCTTCTCTCCGGTTCGACGCGGACAGCCGGGGATCCGCGCCGACCCCAACTAACACCATTAAAAACCAAAAAATGTCGACCGAACCCGACTCAGACGACGACCCTGCGGAGACCAGACCCGACGGCGGGACCGTCCAGACGGCCAACTACTTGGACACGCGGATCAACCTGTTCAAGCCCCAAACCCCGTTCATGCGGGACCACCTGAAGGTGGTTTGGGCGACGTTCGCCGCCTGGATCGTGATCGTCTTCGGCCCGGTGACGGTCGCGGCGATCGCGCCTCAGGCCGCCGACGCCCACCGGATCGCGGGCACCCCGACGCTGTTCATGGTGACGGCCATCGGGATCCCGCTTGGCGCGCTGTTGCTCTCGGTGTTCTACGCCTGGCGACGCGACAAGCTCGACGAGAAATATGACGTCCAACACGGCCAGCCCGAGCCCGAATCCACCGAAGAGGCCACGGCGGCCGACGGCGGTGAGGGAGCCGAGGGCTCCGGATCCTCGTCGGAGCCGCGATCCGACGGCGGTGAGACGCGATGATCGACGCCGTGGCGCTACAGGTCATCCCCGAGGGGCTCGACATCGGGTTCAAGCTGATCCCGGCGATCACCGTCTTCGCCATGCTGGCGCTGTTCCTGGGCGTCGGGCTGTTCTTCCGTGTCGCCGACGTCGACGACCTCTGGGTCGCCGGTCGCGGTATCGGGAACATCGAAAACGGGATGGCGATCGGTGCCAACTGGATGAGCGCGGCGAGCTACCTCGGCGTGGCCGCAACGATAGCCGTCTCCGGCTATTTCGGACTGGCGTATCTCGTCGGCTGGACGACGGGCTACTTCATCCTGCTCATCTTCCTGGCCGCGCAGTTCCGCCGGTTCGGGAAGTACACCGCGCCGGACTTCGTCGCCGACCGCTTCTACTCCGAGACCGGCCGCGCGATCGCGGCGGTGACGACGATCGTCATCGCGTACGTCTACGCCGTCAGCCAGGCCCGTGGCATGGGGCTGATGTCGATGTACGTCTTCGGCACCAGCTACGAGGTCGGCGTGGTCATGCTGATGACGATCACGATCATCTACGTCGCGCTCTCGGGAATGTTGGGCACGACGAAGAACATGGCCATCCAGTACGTCATCCTGATCGGAGCGTTCATCGCAGGGATGTACGCCGTCGGCTTCTCGCAGGGCTACTCGACGGTGATGCCGTTCCTCGAGTTCGGCACCGAGGCCGCGTACGTTTCGGACATGATCGCCGCCGAGTTCACCGAGCCCTTCGCCAACGCGGGCTACTACGAATGGGTCGCGCTGGCCTTCACGCTGATCTTCGGGACGTGTGGGCTCCCCCACGTCCTCGTTCGGTTCTACACGGTCGACAACGAGCGCACGGCCCGGTGGTCCTGTGTCTGGGGGCTCTTCTTCATCTGCCTGCTCTACTGGGGCACCGCCGCCTACGCCGCCTTCGGGACCATCCTGTTCGACCAGACGGCCGGCCTGGAGTTCCCGTTCTCGGGAGACCAGGGTGACGTCGTCGTCGTCCTGACGGCTCAACTGGCGGGCCTGCCCGAGTGGCTCGTCGGCCTCGTCGCGGCGGGCGCGATCGCCGCGGCGCTCGCGACGACCGCCGGGCTGTTCGTCTCGGGCTCCTCGGCGGCCGCCCACGACATCTACACGAACCTCTACAAGGAGGACGCGAGCCAGCGCGAGCAGATCATCGTCGGCCGCGTGACGATCGTCGCCCTCGGCATCCTGGTGACGCTGACGGGCGTCGCAAACGTCGGCCTGATCGCGGCGCTGGTCGCGGCGGCCTTCGCGATCGCGGGCAACGTGATGTTCCCCGTCTTCTTCCTCGGGCTGTGGTGGGAGCGCACGACGAGGGAAGGAGCGCTCGCCGGCATGGTCTTCGGGCTGACGGTCTCGGTCGTGACGATCGTCAACGAGTTCGGCGCACAGGGGATCGGGCTCGAGGAGCCGTTCGTCCCCGCGCTCGCGGCCGCGATCCCGGCGACGTCCTCGTCGCTGGTGACCGTGCCGACGGTCTTCGCGATCATCATCGGCGTCTCGCTCGTGACGGACGACCCGCCCGAGCGCGTCAAGCGGCTGGTCCGCCAGTGTCACAGCCCCGAGCCGATGAGCCGGATGCAGAGCGCCGAAGAGGTCGCCGCCACCGACGGCGGCGAGGACGTCTCGAACACCCAGACGGAGAACTGATATGTACGACACGATACTCGTCCCGACGGACGGAAGCGACGTCGCGGAACTGGCGGTCGAACGCGCGATCGATCTCGCCGAGACGTACGGCGCGACGCTGCACACGCTGTACGTCGTCGACACCGACGCGATGGACCTCAGCCTCGGCACCGAACAGGTCGATCGCATCCGGGCCGGCAAGTTCGGCGAGATGGAGGAGGTCGAACGGAAGGCCCGCGATGCGACCGACCGTGTCGTCGAGCGCGCCGAGGAAAGCGGCGTTCCGACGGTCGAACATATCGCCGCGGGGCGCCCCCACACCGTGATCACGAGCTACGCCGACGAGCACGACGCCGACATGATCGTCATGGGCTCGCACGGCCGCAGCGGCGTCTCGCGGGTCCTGCTGGGCAGCGTCGCCGAACGGGTCCTGCGGACGACCCACCGACCCGTGCTCGTCGTCGACGCCCGCCAGGACGACTAACCGCTCCCTTCTCTCGCGATCTCGAGGCTCCAGACGAACCCGAAGTACGCGAGGACGCCCGCGAGCATGAGCATGTAGTAGGCCCACTGGGGGCCGTCGACGACGACGAAGATGACGTTGACCAGCGTCACCCACGCGAGGGCGAAGACGAAATCCGTCAGCAGTCCCCCGCGGTGTTCGCGGACGTACTCGCCGAGACGATCGAGCGCGCTCATTGTCGATCACTGGCGTCGCCGGGGTAAAAACCGAACCGAAACCGCCTACCCGTTGCCGGGCCGATCGGTCCCATGCACGACACACCGGAGGTCGCCGTCTGCCGGCTGGGCCACCGGCCGGGCCGCGACGAGCGGATGACGACCCACGTCGGGCTCACGGCCCGCGCGCTCGGCGCCGACCGGGCGATCCTCCCCGACAACGCCGGCCAGTCGAAGGAGACCGTCGAGGACATCACGACCCGCTTCGGCGGCCCCTTCGCGGTCGAGCTCTCGAGCTCGCAGAAGGCGCTCGTTCGGGGGTGGGAGGGGAGCGTGGTTCACCTGACGATGTACGGCGAGCGGGTCCAGGACGTCGAGAGCGAGATCCGCGCGGCCCATGGCGAGTCCGGTGAGCCCCTCCTCGTCGTCGTCGGCGGCGAGAAGGTCCCGTTCGGGATCTACGAACACGCCGACTGGAACGTCGGCGTCACCAACCAGCCCCACTCGGAGGTGGCGGGTCTCGCGGTGTTCCTCGACCGGCTGTTCGAGGGCCGAGAGCTGGAGCGGGAGTGGGAGGACGCCGACCAGCGGGTGATCCCACAGGAGACGGGGAAGAAGGTCGAGTCTACCGACTCGGGGTGAACGGGTCCACGAGCCCTCCCCTACGATCGGGGTCGTCAGGCACGCCCCGTAGAACGGAGTAGTTGGCAAGACTTAACCGGGGAGCAATGTAATGGCGGTTAATGGCTTTTGAGGATCTACTCGAGGACCCCGTCATACAGAAGTATTTGCACGAGCTGGTGGGGCCGAAGGGAATGCCGGTCGCCGCCGCGCCGCCCGACGGGGAGGTCACCGACGAGGAGCTCGCCGAGGAGCTCGACCTGGAGCTCAACGACGTACGCCGGGCGCTGTTCATCCTCTACGAGAACGACCTCGCGAGCTACCGTCGGCTGCGCGACGAGGACTCGGGCTGGCTGACCTACCTGTGGACCTTCGAGTACGAGAACATCCCGGAGAACCTGGCCGAGGAGATGGAGCGCCTGCTCGACGCCCTAGAGGACCGCGAGGGCTACGAGAGCGACCACGAGTTCTACCTCTGTGAGGTCTGCTCGATCCGCTTCGAGTTCGGCGAGGCGATGGACTTCGGCTTCGAGTGTCCCGAGTGTGGCTCGCCGCTGGAATCGATGGACAACGACAGGCTCGTCGACGCGATGGAACGCCGGATCGACGAACTACGGGGCGAGCTCAACGTCGAGAGCGAGGCCTAATGGTCGTCCTCGCAACCAAGGTGACGGTCCACGGCGAGTCGCGCGAGCAGGCGCTCGACGGGCTCCGGTCGCTCGTCGAGAACGCGATCGGCGAGCTCGACGTGGAGTACGACGTCGGCGTTCGCCACGACGACTTCCCCACCGTGAGCGTCGACGGCGAGGACGCCACCGTCGCCCGCAACGCGCTGCGCGAGGAGTGGGGCGAGATCACCGACGAGTTCACCGAGGGAGAGAGCTACGTCGGCACGCTACAGTCGTGGGACGACGAGGGGTTCGTCCTCGACGCCGGCCGCGAGATACGGATCCCGGCCGGGGAGCTGGGCCTCGGCCAGGGGCGGCCCGCCCAGCTCGTCGAGCGCTTCGGCCTCGTCCAGCACCTTCCCATGAGATTCGTCTACGGGGACGGGGACGAACCCTCCAGGCTGGCCGACGCCGAGCGCGACCGGCTCTACGACTGGACCCGGGGTACCGGCCGGGTGAACGTCAACAACGCCACCCGTGGGGAGGTGCGCGCGACTGTCAACCGTGCGGGCCACGCAAACGACATCGTCACGGTCGAGCGGCTCGGCCTGCTCGAGCAGAGCGTCGTCTGCCGTGAGGGGACCGACCCGCCGGGGCTGCTCTCGGCGATCGGGCCGTACCTCACCTCGGAACTGCGGTGTGTCATCGGTTCATGAACCGCCGACTGCTCGCGCTGGTCTCGCTGGTCGCGCTGCTGTTTCTGGCCGGCTGTGCGGGGTTCGGTTCGACGACCAGCGAGGAGGGGCTCGAGGAGGACGCCGACTACGACTGGGACACCGACGCCGACGGAACCATCGAGGTCACCGACGGCGAGTACGAGGCGGTCTACACGATCGAGGACCGGGAGACGGTGCGGCTCCATCAGTCGACGCGCTACGGTGACGACAACCCGATCGACGTCCGGGCGGTGCAGTTCCGGTATCCCGACGGCACGGTGGTAGGGATGGACGAGATCGAGGTCGAGGAGACACGTTCCGAGGTCTACGTCCACCTGCCCGCCGAGAACGGCCAGCTCGCCTTCACCTCCGACTCCCAGACCCGGAACTTCGCGACCGACACCTTCGTCGACGGCTCCTACGAGGTGATCCTCCCGCCGGGCTACCGCGTCGACAACTTCGTGCTCGCGAACATCCGGCCGGGCGGCCACGAGACCGAGGTCGTCGACGACCAGACCCACATCACCTGGGACGAGATGGACGCCGACGCCATCTCCGTGCGCTACTACCAGGAACGTGACGTCTACCTGTTCGGCGGACTGATCGTGGTCGCCTCGATCGGCGCGACGATCGCCGGGGCGTACGTCTACCGGCAGATCCAGGAGCTCCAGCGCCGGCGCGAGGAGGCGGGGCTCGACGTGGACATCGACGACGACAGCGGGCCGCCGCCGGGAATGGGGTGAGTTTTACTCCGCCGTCCCTAACGGCGGGCATGCACGTCGCGGTGGTCACCGTCGGCGACGAGATCCTCGCGGGCGATACGATCAACACCAACGCCGCGTGGCTCGGCAAACGCCTCGCCGAGCGGGGCGTCGACGTCGAACGCGTGACGGTACTGCCGGATCGTGTGGGCGAGATCGCCCGCGTCGTCAACGAGTACCGCGCGGAGTACGACGCGGTGATCGTCACCGGCGGGCTGGGCCCGACCCACGACGACGTCACCATGGAGGGGGTCGCCGCGGCGATCGGCCGCGGGGTCGAGCGAAACGAGGAGGCGCTGGCGTGGCTCGTCGAGGAGGGAGGCTACGAGCGCGACGAACTCACCGCGGGGACCGCGGACCTGCCCCGTGGTGCGCGCCCGCTACACAACGAGGCGGGTGTCGCCCCCGGCGCCGTCGTCGAGGGGATCTACGTCCTGCCGGGGGTGCCGAGCGAGATGAAGGCGATGTTCGAGTCGATCGAGGGGGAGTTCGAGGGCGAGCCCCGGTACGTCGCCCGGGTCGAGACGAGCGAGCCCGAGAGCGAGCTCGTTCCGCGTCTGGCGGAGCTCCGGGAGCGCTTCGACGTCTCGGTGGGGAGCTACCCCGGCGACGGGGTCAGTCTGAAGCTCATCGGGACCGACGAGGCGACCGTCGAGGCCGCGGCAGACTGGCTCCGCGAGCGCGTCGAACTCGACGGGTAGCGGGAAGGCTGGCGGCCAGCGGACCGGCCTCTATCAGAGGCACCCTATCGCGGTTATCGGCCGGTCCGTGACCGCCAGTAGCCACCCTCACGACGCCGGAGTATATGTGATTAACGACCGTTATGTTACCTGTAGAAGTAGAGCAGCCACGCGAGCGTCACGACGAGACAGACCACGAGCACCGGGAGGCCGAGGTATTCGATCGGGATCGTGCCGTGCTGGTCGAGCGGGAGCGGGTACATGCCTCGACCTGTGTTTCCCTGTTTTATAAGTATTGACAACCGCCTCCGGTCGACGCCGGCCGACCCGGTCGTTCTTTGTCCGTCGGATCGAACCCGTCGGTATGCGACGCATCGGCTTCGTGCTGAACCCCATCGCGGGCATGGGGGGGCGGGTCGGGCTGAAGGGGACCGACGGCAAGGTCGAGGAGGCCCGCGAACGGGGCGCCGAACCCCGCGCGCCCGAACGGGCCGTCGCTGCGCTGGAGGCCCTCCGGGAGCGCTCCTCCGACGTCGAGCTCCTGACCGCCGGCGATCCGATGGGCGAGGTCGAGGCCCGGGAGGCGGGTTTTTCGCCCGAGATCATCCACGAACCCGACGAAGGGACGACCGCGGCCGACACCCGCGAGGCAGTTCGGCGGTTCCTCGAGCGGGGGGTCGACCTCGTCCTGTTCGTCGGCGGGGACGGCACCGCGACGGACGTCGCCGAGACAGTGACCGATGCAGGAAGCGAAACGCCGGTGCTCGGGGTTCCCGCCGGGGTGAAGGTCTACTCGTCGGTCTTCGGCGTCACACCGGAGGACGCGGGCCGGATCGCGGCGAGTTTCGACGCCACGGAATCGCGGGAGGTCAGCGACATCGACGAGGACGCCTACCGTGAGGGTGAGGTACGCACGAGCCTCAGGGCCGTCGTCGACGTCCCGGTCGCCGAGGAGCTACAGTCCTCGAAACAGCTCGGGGGCGGCAGCGTCGAGGGGCTCGTCAAGGGGTTCGCCGCGGAGGTCGACCCCGACACCACGTACGTCTTCGCGCCCGGCAGCACCGTCGGCGCGATCGAAGCGGAGCTCGGGATCGACGCGAGCGCGCTGGGTGTCGACGTCTGGCGAGAGGGGGAGCTGCTCGTCCGGGACGGAAGCGAGTCGGAGGTCCTCGCGGCGCTGGGCGAGCGAAACGTCATCGTCGTCTCGCCGATCGGCGGCCAGGGATTCGTCTTCGGGCGGGGCAACCAGCAGCTCTCGCCCGACGTGATCCGTCGGTGCGAGGTCGAGATCGTCGCTTCCCGGTCGAAGCTCGACGAGACGGGCGTCCTCAGGGTCGACACCGGCGATCCCGAGCTCGACGAGGAGCTGCGGAGCTGGACCCGCGTCCGCGTCGGTCGGGTCGAACGGCGTATGTTGCAGGTCTCCTAACCCACCGGATAGATTATGTTACATATAATGGGAAATGAGTGAATATTAAGACCACTCAGGATATACTGGTGACATGGATACACGCAAGGTCCAGCGACTGGGGCCCTCGACGCTCGCGATGACGTTGCCGGCCGACTGGGCGAAGGAGCATTACGTCGAGAAAGGGGACGAGGTGACGCTGCGACGCGGCAGCAAGGGCGCGCTGACCGTGATGCCCGAGTCCGCCGACCGGGAGGAAAGCGAGGCGATCATCCACGCCGACGAACTCGACGCGCAGGCCATCGAACGGGCGATCGTCGCCCAGTACGTCCTCGGCCGACGGATCATCCACGTCCAACAGGAGGAGGGAGCGCTCTCTTCGGACCACATCAACGCCGTCTACGAGGCAGAAACCCAGCTCATGGGGCTCGGGGTCATCGAGGAGACTCCCGAGGACATCGCGATCCGGTGTTCGGTCGATCCCGAGGACTTCACGCTCGACAACCTACTTAAACGCCTCGAGAACACCGGCAGCACGATGCGCGGCGAGGCCGTCAAGGCGCTCGCGATGGGCAACCCCGACCTGGCCCAGCGTGCGCTCAACCGCGAACGACAGGCCAACAAGATCTTCGTCCTCCTGCTTCGCCTGATCTTCACCGCCTACCAGAACCCGACGTTGGCGCGGGCGGTGGGGTTAGACGACGGCTTTGCCCTGATCGGCTATCGCTCGATCGCGAAGAACCTCGAGCTCACTGCCGATAACGCCGAGGACATCGCCGAGATCGTTCTGGAGTCCGAAGACCACGGGCTGGCGGTTGACAGCGCGACGATGCGTCGGATCCGGGAGTTCACCGATCAGGTCGACGAGATCACGGCGCTGGCGGTCGAGGCCGCCGTCGAACGCGACTACGATCTGACGATCCAGGTGCGCAAACTGTTCAAGGAGATCTCGGATCGGGAGGACGAGATCCTGAGCGACCTCCCCGAGATGGACAACGAGGACCTGCTACAGGTCCGGGAGGTGCTGGTGAGCCTCCAGCAGACCGCCCAGTTCGCCATGCGCAACGCCGAGATTGCCGCAAACCTCGCGCTCAACGAGGAAAGCGAGCACGTGACCATCAAATAGACCGGCTCGTGAACGCCCGGTCGGAACTTGCCCCTTCTTCACCTTTCAAGACCCAGGGGGACGGACGCCAGCCATGGAGTTCGACTACCCGTGGGAGTTCGCCGGCCGGCGATCGGCGACGATGGCGCCGAACGGCATGGTCGCCACGAGCCACCCGCTCGCGGCCCGAGCCGGAACACAGGTGCTGGAGAACGGCGGCAACGCGGCCGACGCCGCGGTCGCCACCGCCGCGGTGTTGAACGTCGTCGAACCACACATGACCGGGATCGGCGGCGACGCCTTCGCGCTGACCCAGTTCGACGGCGAGTACCGCGCGCTCAACGCCAGCGGGCGCGCGCCCGCCGAAGCGGAGCTCGAGGAGTACCGCGAGCGAACCGACGAGAGCGAGGACGGCGAGCCGGTCATGCCCGCCGACGGCGGCCTGCCCGTGACGGTACCGGGCGCGCTCGACGGCTGGGCGACGCTTCTCGACGCCTACGGCACCTTCGAGCTCGACGATCTGCTCGGGCCCGCGATCGGCTACGCCGAGGGCGGGGCGCCGGTCACCGAGTACGTCGCCCGCCAGTGGGGGAACGCCGCCGATCGGATCGCCGAGTTCGACGCGAGCGCCGAGACGTTCCTCCCGGAGGACCGGGCGCCCGAGCCCGGCGAACGGTTCAGGAACCCCGCGTTCGCCGAATCGCTCGAGCTGATCGCCCGCGAGGGTCCCGAGGTATTCTACGGCGGCGAACTCGGCGAGGAGGTCGTCGAGACCGTCCGCGAGCACGGCGGTACCCTCTCGCTCTCCGACCTGGAGGCCCACGAGAGCACGTGGGAGGAACCGATCAGCACGGAGTACGGCGGCGTCGAGGTGCTCGAACACCCGCCCAACGGCCAGGGGATCGTCGCGCTCGAGGCGTTGAACGTCGCCGAGGCGCTGGGGATCGAGGGCGAGCCGACGAACGAGGAGCGCATACACCGGCTCATCGAGGCGACCAAGCTCGCGTTCGCCGACGGCTACGCCCACGTAAGCGACCCCGAACACGTCGAGGTACCCACCGAAACGATGCTCTCGACGGAGTACGCGAGCGAGCGCGCGGACGAGGTCGGAAGCGAGGCCGGCGAGTACGGCGCGCGGGCGGGCGAGCACGCGAACACCGTGTACCTCACCGTCGTCGATCCGCAGGGCAACGCCGTCTCCTTCATCAACAGCGTCTACATGAGCTTCGGCAGCGGGCTCACCGCCGGCGGGTTCGCCCTCCAGAACCGAGGCCACTCCTTCAGCCTCGATTCCGATCATCCCAACCGGCTGGCGCCCGAGAAACGCCCGTTCCACACGATCATCCCCGCAATGTTGCGCGAGGACGGCGGCTTTCGCGCCTCATGGGGCGTGATGGGCGGCTCGATGCAGCCCCAGGGCCACCTACAGGTCGCCGCGCACATGGTCGACGGGCTGAACCCCCAGGCCGCCCTCGACATGCCGCGGTTCCGGTGGCTCAAGGGCAAGCGAGTCGCACTGGAGACGACGCGGATCCCCGACGAGGTAGTCGAGGGACTGCGCGAGCGGGGCCACGAGATCGTCGAGGAAAGCGAGTTCTTCGAGGACGGCGGCCACTGGGGCGGCGGCCAGATCGTCCATCGCGACGACGAGGGGACCCTGATCGGCGGCTCCGATCCCCGAAAGGACGGACAGGCGATCGGGTTCTAGAAAGCCCTCGGCGCTCGTTGGCACTCGCGCCTCGCCCTTTTCATGTCCTTNGTCCCCCCCCCCCGCTTCCGGGTACCAGCCTTTCCCCGCCCCGCTCACGGAACGCTTTGTGTTCCGTTCGCGCCGGCCACCGCACCGCTTTCCTCGACGTTCAGTCCTCAGAGCTGCCCGAATCGGGGACCATCTCGACCTCGCCGGCCTGCACGCCCCAGAGGGTCGCGTAGGTCCCGCCCTCCGAGAGGAGCTCCTCGTGGGTCCCCCGCTCGGTGATCCGGCCGTCCTCGATCACGAGGATCGTATCCGCGCCCTTCACCGTCGAGAGTCGATGGGCGATGGCGAAGGTCGTGCGTTCGGCGGTCAGGCGGTCGAGGCTCTCCTGGATCAGCCGCTCGGTCTCGGTGTCGACGTCGCTGGTCGCCTCGTCGAGGATCAGGATCTCGGGGTCCTGCAGGATCGTCCGCGCGATCGAGAGGCGCTGTTGTTGGCCCCCGGAGAGCTTCACGCCCCGTTCCCCGATCCGGGTGTCGTAGCCCTCCGGGAGGTCCCGGATGAACTCGTCGGCCTCCGCGGCCTCGGCGGCCTCCCTCACCCGCCGCTCGCTCGCGTCGAAGTTCCCGTACCGGACGTTGTCGGCGACGCTACCGTCGAAGAGGTAGGCGTCCTGGCCGACGTAGCCGGTCGCGCCCCGCAGGCTCGAGAGGGTCAGCTCGCGGACGTCGTGGCCGTCGACGCGGATCTCCCCGCGGTTCACGTCATAAAGGCGAAGAAGGAGCTTGAGAAGGGTCGACTTGCCCGCGCCCGTCGGACCGACCAGCGCGACGGTGTCGCCCGCCTCGGCCTCGAAGTCGACGTCGTGGAGCACCCGCTCGCCCGAGTCCTCCTCTTCGGCCGCGGCCAGCGCGTTCTCGGGGTACGCGAAGTCGACGTGGCGGTACTCGACGCGGCCCTCGGGCTCCTCGAGCGCGACGGCGTCGGGCGCGTCGGTGATCCGAACGGGGATGTCCATCAGCCCGAACACCCGCTCGCTCGAGGCCTTCGCGTTCTCGTACTGGTCGATGATGTTCGAGACCTCCGCGAGCGGCGTGACGAAGCGCTGGGTCATCAGCAGGAACGTGACGAACGTTCCAACGGTGAGCTCGCCGGTGAAGGGACCCGGCGCCCCCGAGAACAGCCAGATCCCGCCGACGACGAACGTGGCGGCGAACGCGACCCCCGCGAGCAGCTCCATGCCGGGTCGGTAGACGTAGTTGAGCTTGATGACGTCCATCGTCCGATCGAAGTACTCCCGGGAGGCCCGCCGGACGCGCTCGGTCTCGTACTCCTCGGTGCTCGCGGTCTTGACGAGCTGGATCCCCCCGAGGCTGTTCTCGAGGCGGGTGTTGAGGTCGCCGACGCTCGCGCGCTGGGCGACGTAGATCGGCTCGACGGCCCGCATGAACCAGACCGTGAACAGCACCATCGCGGGGATCGCGATCAGGGTGACGAAGGCGAGTTGGGCGTTGAGATAGAAGAGCACGGCCGCGATCCCGACGAGCATCACGCCCAGTCGCGAGGAGTTCTGAAGGGCGTCGTCGAGGAAGACCTCGAGGTTCGAGGCGTCGTTGTTGAGCACACTCATCACCTCGCCGGTCTGCTTGTCGTCGAAGAAGGGCATGTCGAGGCGCTGCATCCGCTCGAAGCTGTCGGTCCTGACCGCGTGCATTACCCGGTGGGCGAAGACGTTCGCGGCGGTGCCGTAGATCCAGGTGAACACCGCGGTGGTGAGGAAGGCGCCCGCGATTATCGCGGCGGAGAACCAGAACTGGCCCGATTGGGTGGCGGGCAGCCACGCGTCGGGAACCACGGGCAAGGTGAAGGGCTCGGTATCGACGAAGATCGAATCAATGGCGATTCCGAGGATCAACGGGGGGAGGAGGCTCGCGACCCGGGCGACGACGTTCGCGGCCATGCCCAGCGCGAACCACTCGACCTCCGGGCGGCCGTAGACGCGAAAGAGCCGGGCGAGCGGCCGGTCGACCCGGTCGCGGTAGACGTCGAAGACGCTCTCGTCGTTCGCTCCCATCTACCGATGGCGACGAACGCGGGGGGTATGTATCCCTCGAACCCGGCGAGGGACGGCCCCACGGTCCGCTGGCACTCGCGTGCCGATGGCTTTTGGCCTCGGACGCGCAACCAGCCGCCACGATGACCGACTGCTCCGTCTGCGACGACGAGATCGAACAGGAGACCCCCGGCCCGCAAGAGGGGTACGGCGGCGAGAGCTACGCCCCGGCCCAGACCGAGTTCCAGGGGGAGGTCCACTACTTCTGCTGTTCGGACCACAAGGAAGCCTTCGAGAGCGACCCCGAGGAGTACGCCGATTCGTAGGACTACAGCCCGATCTCCCGGCCGATCACGAGGTGCTGGATCTCGCTGGTCCCCTCGCCGATCTCCATCAGCTTCGCGTCGCGGTAGAACCGCTGGGGCGCGAAATCGGTGGTGTAGCCGTAGCCGCCCAGGACCTGCACCGCGTCCTCGGCGACCTCCCGGCAGGCCTCGCTGGCGTCGAGCTTCGCGAGCGCGCTCTTTCGGGTGACCTCCTCGCCCCGGTCGTAAGTCGTGGCGGCATCGTGGGTCAGGAGCCGGGCACGCTCGGTCTTTCGGTGCATCCCGACCACCATGTCCCGCACCGCGTCGAACCCCGAGATGGGTTGTCCGAACTGTTCGCGCTCGGTGCTGTACTCGTGGGCGGCCTCGTAGGCACCCTGGGCGAGTCCCACCGAAAGGGCCGCGATACTGATCCGTCCCCCGTCGAGGGTCTTCTTCGTCTGCTCCCAGCCCTCGCCCTCGTTCCCTAAGAGGCGCTCCTCGGGGAGGTGGACGTCGTCGAACCGGATCTCACAGGTCGGCGAGGCGTTCAGCCCCATCTTCTCCCAGATCGTCGTCACCTCGAAGCCGTCGTCCTCGCGGGGGTCGACGATGAACGTGGAGATGCCGTCGTAGCCCGCCTCGGGCTCGGTGACGGCCTTCACGAGGATCGAGCCGGCCTCCGATGCGTTCGTGATGAACTGCTTGGTGCCGTTCAGCACGTAGCCGTCGCCCTCGCGTTCTGCGGTCGTGCTCATGTTCGAGGCGTCCGACCCGCTCTCGGGCTCGGTGAGCGCCCACCCGCCGACGTACTCGCCCTCCGCGAGCGGTTTCAGCCAGCGCTCCTTCTGTTCCTCGGTGCCGAACAGCTCGATGGGCTTCGAGGCGAGGCTGACGTGGGCGGCATACGAGAGCCCGACCGAGCCCGAGACCCGCCCCAGCTCCTCGGTGACCAGCGCGTACATGAGCTGGTCGCCGCCCAATCCTCCATAGTCCTCGGCGATCGGCACGCCCATGACGTCGAGCCCCGCGAGCTGGTCGAAGACCTCCTCGGGGTAGCGGTGTTCGTCCTCGATCTCCTGGGCGATGGGCTCGATCTCCTCCTCGCAGAAGTCACGAACCGTATCGCGGATCATCCGGTGTTCGTCGGGGAGCCTGAGGTCCATGTCCCACGTTGCGCGAGCGGCGGCTTAAAAACAGGGTACGACCGTGACAGACCGATGGAAGGGCAGGGTCTATACCTCTCGGGCGCCTCCACCCGGTGAATGGAGTTCCGTCGGTTGATCCGTGGACGCGTCGACGAGCCACAGCTCGAGCGGATCGGCCGCGAGCTCGCCGAGCGCTACGACCGCGAGAGCGTCCACATCTCGGTGCTCGAGGCCGACAACTGGCTCTCGACGCCCTGCGTCGTCGACGAGGAGTGGTTCGTGAAGGTGATCAGCCCGCAGAACGCGCTGGTCCACGCGCTCTTCACCGGCGCGCGCAACCTCGGGGTCTTCTCGCGTGGCGAGGAGGGGTTCTTCGGGCGGTTCGAGGACCCCCTCGAGATGAGCCAGCACGAGCTCGAGGCCACGCGGAAGGTCCGGGAGATCGGGCTGAACGCCCCGGAACCGATCGAGGCGTTCGGCGTCGACGAGTTCGGCGTGCTCGTCCTCGAGTATCTCCCCGACTTCCGGACCCTCGACGAGCTCTCGCCCGCGGAGGTCGAGGCCGTCGCGCCCGAGCTCTTCGCCGCGCTCGCGACCATGCACGATCACGACCTCGCCCACGGCGACCTCCGGGCGGAGAACGTCCTGCTCCAGGACGACGAGCTGTTCTTCATCGACGCGACCAACGTCCGCGAGGACGGCCGCTCGACCGCGCGAGCCTACGACATCGCGAGCGCGCTCGCGACGCTCGAACCGGTGCTCGGAGGCAAGCGCGCCATCGAGATCGCCGCGCGGGCCTACAGCGTCGAGGACCTGCTCGCCGCGCGTGACTTCCTCGACTTCGTCCGGCTGCGCCCCGACCACGAGTTCGAGGCCACCGGGCTGAAGGGCGAGATCGAACGGCGGGCCGACTGACGGGCAACTTTTTACCCTCGCCTCGCAAACCCCCGAACGTTCATGAGTCAACAAGCCACAAGCGCCTCGCAGCACTACATCGCCGGGGAGTGGACCGACGGCGAGGGAAGCGAGACCTTCGAGAGCGCCAACCCCGCGACCGGCGAGACGCTCGGCGAGTTCCGACGGGGGACCGAATCCGACGTCGACCGCGCGCTCGCCGCGGCCGACGAGGCCTTCGAGGAGTGGCGCGCCCTCTCGTACATCGACCGCGCGGAGTACCTCTGGGACATCTACCACGAGCTGAAGGACCGCCACGAGGAACTGGGCCGGGTCGTCACCGAGGAGTGTGGCAAGGAGATCAGCGAGGGGAAGGCCGACGTCGCCGAGGCCTGGCACATGGTCGAGTGGGCCGCGGGCAACGCCCGCCACCCCCATGGCGACGTCGTCCCCAGTGAGATCCCCGCGAAGGACGCCTACATGCGCCGCAAGCCACGCGGCGTCGTCGGCTGCATCACCCCGTGGAACTTCCCGGTCGCCATCCCGTTCTGGCACATGGCCGTCACGCTGGTCGAGGGTAACACGGTGGTGTGGAAGCCCGCCGAACAGACCCCCCGCTGCGGACAGATCATCGCCGAGATGTTCGAGGACGCGGGCATCCCCGAGGGCGTGTTCAACATGGTCCAGGGATTCGGCGACGCCGGCAACGCCATCGTCGAGGACGAGCGCGTCTCCACCGTCCTCTTCACCGGGAGCGCGGAGGTCGGCCACGAGATCGCGGGCAAGGTCGGAAGCGAGCCCGGCAAACTGGCCGCCTGCGAGATGGGCGGGAAGAACGGGATCGTGATCACCGAGCAGGCCGACATGGACACGGCGGTCCACTCGGCGATCATGTCGAGCTTCAAGACGACGGGCCAGCGCTGTGTCTCCTCGGAGCGCCTGATCGTTCACTCCGACGTCTACGACGAGTTCAAGGAGCGCTACGTCGAGCTCGCCGAGTCGGTCAAGATCGGCGATCCGATGGACGAGGACACGTTCATGGGCCCCGTCGTCGACGACAGCCAGGTCGAGAAGTTCCACGAGTACAACGAGCTCGCCCGGACGGAGGGCGCCGAGGTGCTGGTCGACCGTGCCGAACCCGATTCCGAGGAGCTCCCCGAGGGCTCCGAGGAGGGCCACTGGGTCGGGCCCTTCGTCTACGAGGTCGAGTACGATCCCGAGCTGCGCTGCCTGAAGGAGGAAGTCTTCGGGCCGCACGTCGCACTGGTCGAGTACGAGGGCGACGTCGAGGAGGCGATCGAGATCCACAACGACACGCCCTACGGGCTCGCGGGCGCGATCATCTCGGAGGACTACCGCCAGATCAACGCTTTCAGGGATTACGGCGAGGTCGGACTCGGCTACGCGAACCTGCCGTGTATCGGCGCGGAGGTCCACCTACCGTTCGGCGGCGTGAAGAAATCGGGCAACGGCTACCCGAGCGCGCGCGAGGTGATCGAAGCGGTTACCGAGCGGACGGCCTTTACCCTGAACAACTCGCGGGACATCGAGATGGCACAGGGGCTCTCGGCGGACATCACGACGAGCGAGGACTGAGTAGAAGCGTCCCGCTCACGGGTTCGAGTTCCGAAAGGACAGAGGCGGGGCCGGGCCAGACCCCGTGTCCCGATAGGGCACTGCGCTGGTTCCTCACCAGCGATTAGACGTACCGCGCCGATAGGTATCAGTATGGTGATGCTAACGGGGCGTTAGGGGGTGAGTAGAGGCGAAGCGAGGCGGGAGATGGATCGCCGAAGCGATCCGGTGGGGCGCGACGGCCGGGATTTGTGTTTGCCGTCAAGCGAGAAAAGCGCTCTCGGGCAACTGTCCCTCGGGCGTCGAGCCTTATAAACGTGTCTCGATCGGTCCGTTGAGTGACGGATCCGTGGGACGCTAAAGCATGGCCTACAGCCGGCGGTCCCGGAGCGCCGGGAACTCATCGCGGACCCGCTCGACGCGGTCGGGCTCGATCTCGCAGTCCACGAACGTGGGGTCGTCGGCCGCGCTCGCGAGGGTCGTCCCCCACGGGTCGAACACCGTCGAACGGCCGACCAGCCGACTGCCCTCGTGTTCGGCGCTGCCGTTGACCGTCGCGACGTAGCACTGGTTCTCGATCGCCCGCGCCCGCGAGAGCGTCGTCCAGTGTTCGATCCGCGGGTAGGGCCACGCGCTCGGCACGAGCAGGAGGTCGACCCCGTGCTCGACGAGCTCTCGGTACAGTTCGGGAAAGCGCAGGTCGTAGCAGGTCGTGATCGCGGCGGTGAACCCGCCGACCTCGCAGATCCCGCCGGTCGGGTCCTCGCCGGGGACCAGCAGTTCGGCCTCGTCGGACTCGTAGCCGAAGAGGTGGTGTTTCCGGTAGACGGCCCGGCGCTCGCCCGAGGCGTCGAACAGGACCGCGGTGTTCGCGAGCCCCTCGTCGGCGGGCCGCGGGACGTCCGCGGTCTCGGGTGCCGCGGCGGTGGCCGCGAGGTCCTCGACGATCGTCCCCGCGAGGACGTCGACCCCGTGGTCGGCGGCGGCGTCGGCGAGCCGCGAGAGCGTCGGGCCGGCGAGCCCCTCGGCCGCCCCGGCGTACTCGTCGAACGCGAAGTAGCCGACGTTGAAGATCTCGGGTAAGCAGACCAGATCGGCCCCGCGGCCGGCGGCCTCCTCGACCGCCTCGGCGGCACGCTCGACGTTCCCCTCGACGTCGCCGTGCTCGATGTCGAGTTGGGCAAGTGCGAGCTTCATCGTCGGTCGAGGTAGTCGCGGATCGCGCGTTCGAGGTTCTCGAGCTCCGAGTCGAGGTTCTTCTTGAAGAAGCGCTCGACGCCGGGGAGCTTGCCGTCGACGACGAACTCGTTGGTGAGCCGGCAGCCGTCGTCGGTCCCCTCGAGGCTGTGTTGGCCCGTGACGCGCATCACCCTCGACCGGCCGACGAACTCGACGTAGCTCGGCGGGTCGCGCTCGGTATCCTCGGTCTCGACGCGGGCGGCCTTCCGGATCACCGGGACCGGGATGTCGATGTGCCAGATCGCCTCCCGGCCCGCCTCGTCGGTGACCTCGTAGTCGGAGACGACGCTGATGGCCCGTGCCCGTCGCTCCGGGTCCGAGATGAACTCCCAGACCTCCTCGCACGTCGCCGGCAGCTCGAACCGTCGTTGGACACGGACAGTCATACAGGGAGGCAGGGCTCGGTGATCAAAAAGCCGCTGGATCGGTCAGCTCAGGGTGACTCGCCAGGTGGTCGAGCGCGACCGGCCCCACTTCTCGATCTCGACCTCGTCGGTCTTCTCGTCGAGATGGGGGAGCCGCGCGCCGACCTGCTTCGAGGAGAGGCCGAGCGCCTCCGCGATGTTCTTCGATCGGAAGTAGCTCTCGCCGGCCGAGACGCTGTCACGGAGGTAGGCGACGATGCGCTGGTCCTCGTCCGTGATGTCGGTCATTACACGGAGTAGGGCGCTGACGGCCTTAACGATTTCCCGGCTATGCGTAGGCGTGGACGGCGACGATCAGGACACAGCCCGCGAGCACCGCGGCCGCGAACCCCCACGCCGCGAGGAGGTCGACGGGCGCGGCGACCATCGCGAGCGCCCCGCCGACCGCGAGCAGCCCGAACAGCAGCCCGAATCCCAGTCCCTTGTCCGTCGTCGCCTGCGTCGTACGTGCCATGGCGCGCCATACGAAACCGGACGCTTAGTTCGTTGTGGTTCGATCCGAACCGATCGCGCGGTGCGGTGGCCGGCGCGAGTGCGGCCGCCACCTCGGCGGCCGCACGCGCGGGACGGGGAAGGGCTGGCGTCCCCAGCGAGGGGTTCGGATCCGAACCCCTCGCAACGCGGCCTGGTGGTCTCGAAAATCGCTTCGCGATTTTCTGGACCCGAAAAGACCAGTCGTGGTCTTTTCTTGGAAATGAAAAGGGCGAAGAATCGACGCCAGTCGATTCTGAGGGCTTTCAGGGGAAGGTGCCGCCCTCCTCGAAGGCCTGCGCGACCCGGTCGATGGCGACGACGTAGGCGGCGATGCGGAAGCTCGGCACGTCGTGGGTCTCGTAGGTCTGGACGAGGTCATCGAACGCGTTCACGATGACGGTCTCGAGCTCGTCGTTCACGCGCTCCTCGTCCCAGTAGAAGCGCTGGCGGTTCTGGACCCACTCGAAGTAGCTCACCGTGACGCCGCCGGCGTTCGCGAGGATGTCGGGGAAGACCGCCACGTCGCGGTCGGTCAGCACGTCGTCGGCCCGCGGCGTCAGCGGGCCGTTGGCGGCCTCGACGATCACGTCGGCCCCGACCTCGCGGGCGAGCTCCTCGTCGATGGCGTTTTCGAGGGCCGCGGGCACGAGCAGGTCGACGTCCAGCGTCAGCAGCTCCTCGCCCGAGAACTCCTCGTCGGCGCCCTCGAAACCCGAGACGCTGCCGGTTTCGTCCTTGTGCTCGCGCACCGCTCGGGTGTCGAGGCCCGACTCGCTGTGGATCGCCCCCGAGGAGTCGCTGACGGCGACGATCGTCGCGCCCTGCTTCTCCAAGAGGTTCGCGGCGACCCAGCCGGCGTTGCCGTAGCCCTGGACCGCGACGGTCGCGTCCGCGACGTCCCGGCCGAGGTAGTCGAACGCCTCGCGGGCGGTGAGCATCGTCGAGCGTCCCGTCGCCTCGACACGGCCCTCGCTGCCGCCGCTCTCGATGGCCTTCCCGGTGACGACGCCGGGTTCGGTGGTGTTCTCCAGGGTCTCGTAGGTGTCCTTCAGCCAGTTCATCTCGCGCTGGCCGGTGTTGACGTCCGGCGCGGGGATGTCCCGATCCTCGCCGATAAAGGGGCGTAGTTCGGTCGCGAAGGCCCGTGTGATCCGCTCGAGTTCGGCCTCGGAGTACTCGCGGGGATCGATGACAATCCCGCCCTTGCCGCCGCCGTAGGGGATGCCAACGATCGCGGTCTTGTAGACCATCCATCCCGAGAGGGCCTTCACCTCGTCCCGGGAGACGTCCGGGTGGTATCTGATTCCGCCCTTGTACGGGCCGCGATCGCCGTTGAACTGCGAGCGGAAGGCCCGAAAGCGCCCGAGCGATCCGTCGTCGAGCTCGACCGAGAGGTTCGTCTCGAGGACGCGTTCGGGATGTTTCAGCCGGCCGAGCACGTCCTCCCCGAGGTCGAGGTAGGCGGCGGCGTCGTCGATCTGCTCCTGTAAGCTCTCGAACGGGTTCGTCTGCTCGGCCATGGTCTATCATCACTCCCAGCGCGATGTTAAGCATGCCGGAGCAGACCTCGAAGCTGTTTAGCGGCTCCCGTGATCGCCCTCGGCGAGGCGGACACGCTCGAGGACCTGCTCGGCACGGGCGACCAACGGCGCGTCGATCATCTCGCCGTCGACCCGGAAGACGCCCCGTCCCTCGCGTTCGGCCCGCTCGCGGGCCTCGAGGACGCGCTTCGCCCACTCGACGTCCTCCGGATCGGGCGAGAAGGCCTGGTTGATGGGACCGACCTGAGCGGGGTGGATCGCCATCTTGCCGTCGTAGCCCAGTCCGGCGGCGAACCGGGTCTCCTCGGCGAGCCCCTCCCGGTCCTCGATCGCGGTGTAGACGGTGTCGACCGCCCCACAGCCGGCGGCGCTCGCGGCGATCACGACGCGCTCGCGGGCGTAGAGCACCTCCGTCCCCTCCTCGCTCCGAGTGGCCCCGATGTCCGCCGCGAGGTCCTCGGCACCGAAGGCGAGCGCGTCGGTCGCCTCGTAGGCGGCGATCTCGGGCGCCGCGAGCACGCCCCGGGCGCTCTCGATCAACGCGATGACGGGAAGCGAGTCGCCGTGCTCGCGGACCCGTTCGTCGAGCGCCGCGACGTCCGCCCCGCTCGCCGCCTTCGGCAGCATGAGGCCGTCGGGCCGGGTGCGGTCGAGGATCGCGAGGTCGTTCTCGAACTCGGGGTTGACCCGCACGCGGACCTCGCAGGCGGGATCGAACTCCGGATCCGACAGGACCTCGGCGACCGCCTCGCGGGCCTCGGCCTTCCGGCCGGGGGCGACGGCGTCCTCGAGGTCGAAAACGACCACGTCCGCGCCCGCCGCGGGTGCCTTGCGAAGCATTTCGGGACGGTCGCCCGGCGTGAACAGCACGCTGCGTCCGATCATGCCGGCGCGACGGCCGGGCGGGGCATAAACCCCCACCGGCAGGGTTTTGCCCGATCCGGCCGACGCCAGCCCATGCCCGGACTGTACTACGGGGAGTTCGAGGTCGGCGAGACGATCGAGCACGACAAACGCCGCACCGTGAGCGAGGC
Organism: Halalkalicoccus tibetensis; assembly: GCF_037996645.1. Lineage (NCBI taxonomy): Archaea > Methanobacteriati > Methanobacteriota > Halobacteria > Halobacteriales > Halalkalicoccaceae > Halalkalicoccus > Halalkalicoccus tibetensis. The sequence continues at coordinate 139,057 of NZ_JBBMXV010000004.1, read as the reverse complement.
CGACAACCAGCGCTTCTGTGACATGACCATGAATCAGCAGCCGCTGCATCTCGACGGCGAGTTCGCCTCCGAGAGCCAGTTCGGCGAGCGCGTCGTCAACGGCCTCTACACCATGTCGCTGGCGGTCGGGCTGACGATCCCCGAGACGACGGATGGAACGATCGTCGCGAACCTCTCGTACGACGACGTCTCACATCCCGCGCCCGTCTTCCACGGCGACACGATCCGCGCGCGCTCGACCGTCACCGACAAACGCGAGACCAGCGACGGCGAGCGCGGCGTCGTCACCATGCACGTCGAGGCGTTCAACGGGGACGACGAACTGGTCTGTGAGTTCGACCGGACGGTGCTCTCGCTGAAGGCCTAGGTGGCCACGACGATCAGGGTCACGTTGATCAGCGAGGCGATCGTCCAGGGGATCGCGAGCCCCAGCGGGACGACGGCGGTGTAGCCCGCCGGTAACACTGCGCGCCCAGCGAGCCCGACACCGAGCGCGAACAGCTTGAGGACGCCCAACGACGCGTATCCGAACTGTTCGAGGCCGTAGCGCGCGATCGGATTGCCCTCGACCAGCCCCCGCTCGACCCCGTAGTACGTCAGGACGGTGTCCGCGACCATCGAAACGACGACGATCCCCCACAGCGCCGGCTCGTGTCGTGAGAGCGCGCTCATCGCTCCCCCCTCGTGTGTCGACATCCGTTCGATCTACGCGACCTGTCGGTATTGTTATCTATTCCCTATACACCGATAGGAGGGATCCTAAGCCGGGTTCCCGAAACCCGATCAGCTGCCGGCAGCACGGGTATGACCGTCGCGTGCGAGTCGGGAGACGTGAGTCCAACCGTTCTCATCACCGGCTGTTCGTCGGGAATCGGCCATGCGACCGCCCTCGCCTTCAACGAGCGTGGCTGGGAGGTGTACGCCACCGCCCCCGATCGGTCGTCGATCGACGACCTCGAGGAGGCGGGCTGTCACGTCGCGAAGCTCGACGTCACCGATCCGGGTGACGCGGGGGTCGTCGCCGATCGGATCGTCGACGAGCAGGGCCGGATCGACTGCCTGTTCAACAACGCGGGCTACGGCCAGATCGGCCCCCTCGAGGAGCTCCCGACCGAGCAGCTGCGCGAACAGTTCGAGGTCAACTACTTCGGGGCCCATCGGGTCGCCCGGGCGGTCCTTCCCTACATGCGCGAGCAGGGCTCGGGGCTGATCGTCAACACCTCGAGCGTCTACGGACGGACGATACTCATGGGCCAGGGCGCCTACGCGAGCTCGAAGTGGGCCCTCGAGGCGCTGAGCGACACCCTTCGGGTCGAGCTCTCCGACCACGACGTCGACGTCGTCTCGCTCGAACCCGGCCCCGTCGAGACGGAGTTCGGCGAGCGCGCGATCGGGGAGATCGACAAGCTCGAGCGGACCGGCGCCTACGAATGGTTCTACACCCTCTTCGACACCCGCAGGTACGGCCGACGGCTCATCGACCGCGCGCTCGGTCACGTCCAGCCCGAGGACGTCGCGGAGGTGGTCATCGAGATCGCCGAGAGCGAGGACCGCCCGCGCCGGCGGATCGTCGGCCCCTGGAAGTACATGGTTTGGCTCGGCTACGTCCTCCCGGACGGGGTGCGCGATCGGGCCCTGGAGCTGCTCAAACGGCTTCCCTGAACGCCAAAGCCCCCGCCGTCGGCGTCGTTCCGGCCTCAGAGCACCGTCCCGTGTTTCTTCTCGGGCAGCTCCTTCTCGAGGTCCTCGTAGAACGCGAAGCGGTTGGCGAGCTCCTCGCGCAGCGTGCTCGGCGGGACGATCTCGTCGATGACCGCCTCGCTGGCCATCCGGTGGACGTCGATGTCCTCGCGGTACTCCTCGCGCAGCTCCGCCTCGCGGGCGGCGCGCTCCTCCTCGTCGTCGATGTCGGCGAGCCGGTTGGCGTAGACGGCGTTGATCGCCGCCTCCGGGCCCATGATCGCGATCTCGCCCGAGGGGAGGGCGATCGTGCTCTCGGGGTCGTAGGCCGGCCCGCTCATCGCGTAGATGCCCGCCCCGTAGGCCTTGCGCACCACCACGCACTGTTTGGGTACCGTCGCCGAGGAGGTCGCGTAGATCATCTTCTTGCCCTTCTCGAGGATCGCGTCCTTCTCGACCCCGGAGCCGGCCATGAACCCCGGCGTGTCACAGAGATACAGGAGGGGTATGTCGTAGGCGTCGGACTTCCAGACGAACTCCGCGGCCTTCTCGGCGGCGTCGGGGAAGATCGCCCCCGCGCGGTGGTCCGGCTGGTTCGCGACGATCCCGACGGGACGGCCGTCGATCCGCGCGTAGGCGGTGATGACCTCCTTCCCGTAGTCGGGCCTGAGCTCGAAGTAGCTGCCGCGATCGACGACCCGTTCGATCAGGTCGACCATGTCGTAGCCCCGGTTTGGCTCCTGGGGCACGACGGAATCGATCCCCTCGGGCGAGCGTTTCGGCGGTTTCGACTCGCCCCGCGGGGGTTTCTCGCCGGCCTTGTCGGGCAGGTACGTGATTAGCTGTGCGACGAGCTCTCTGGCGTGTTCCTCGTCGCGCGCGACCAGGTCCGCCGAGCCGGAGTGTTCGGCATGCACCTGCGGGCCGCCGAGGTCGTCCATGTCGATCTCCTCGCCGGTAACCATCCGCACCATTCTGGGACTAGCTATCGCCATCGCGCTCATCCCCTCGACCATCACGGTGAAGTCGGCGAAGACGGGGGTGTACGCGGCCCCGGCGATGCAGGGGCCGTAGAGCACGCAGATCTGGGGAACTCGCCCCGAGAGCATGGAGTGGTTGTAGTAGTACTTCCCGATTCCTTCCCTATTGGCGAAAAAGCCCCGCTGCTTGTCGATCCGTCCCCCGGAGGAGTCCATCAGGTAGAGCACCGGCTTGCCACTTTTCAGGGCGCGCTGTTGCATCCGGAGGAACTTCTCCACCCCTTTTCCGGCCATGCTGCCGGCTTTCACGGTGAAGTCGTTGGCCATGAAGTGGACCTCTCGAGAGTCGAACTCCGCGGCGCCCGTCAGCAGTCCGTCGGCGGGCAGGCGGTCCTCGGCGTCGAACTCCGCGAACTTCCCGTCCTCGAACAGCAGTCCGTCCTCGCCGAACCAGAGGTCGAGCCGGTCGCGCACGAACAGCTTGCCCTGCTCGGGGAGGCGGTCCTTGTACTTCTCGGGGCCGCCCGCCTCGATGTCGGCGATCTCCTCCTCGAGAAGTTCCTCGCGCTCGGTCGGCCCGAGGTCGTCCTCGTACTCGACGACGGCCTCCCGGACGGCGGTCGGCTCGTCGCTGTCGCCGACATAGACCTCGACCTCGCCGTCGACGTGCTCTGCGAGCGCGGCGGCGATGGCGGAGGCCTCCTCCTCGCTCGCACCCGCACTGATCCGGACGTTCATACCCCGTTTGTGAGGGGTGATTTGAAACAGTTTTCCATTGAGGAGTAGGACTATGGCGCCGACGGGACAACGGACAGGCATGGACGTCCTCATGACCGGCGCGAACGGGACCGTCGGGACCGCGATCGCCGACGGGCTCGATCGGGGGTTCGCCACGCTCGACGCGGCGGGCGAGGCCGACTACCACGCCGACGTCGCCGACTACGAGGCGATCCGACCCGCCTTCGAGGGCCGGGACGCGGTGGTCCACCTCGCGGGCTACGCGTCGACCGACGCCACGTGGGAGGAGGCCCTGACGAACAACGTCGTGGGGACGGCGAACGTGCTCCGGGCGGCCGACGACGCGGGCGTCGACCGCGTCGTCTTCGCCTCCTCGAACCACGTCGTCGGGATGTACGAGGCCGACCACGCGCCCGAGCTGTACGAGCCCGGCTACGACCTGCTGATCGATCACACGGATCCCATCAGGCCCGACTCCCACTACGGCGCCTCGAAGGCCTGCGGCGAGGCGTTCGGCCGCCAGTACACCGAGAACCACGGGATCCGGTTTCTCGCCCTACGGATCGGCACCGTGAACGACCCGGGGTACGACCACCCCTACGGTGACGCGGAACTGGGCGTCGAGAGGGGCGAATGGGAGCGCGGGAGCGAGGCCTACGACCGGCAGGTCGCCCGGATGAAGGGGACGTGGCTCTCGCGGCGGGACTGTGCGAGCCTCGTCGAGCGCTGTCTCTCGGCCGACCGGCGCTTCGAGGTGCTCTACGGCGTCAGTGACAACGAGCGACGCTGGTTCGACATCGATCACGCCCGCGCGGCGGTCGGCTACGACCCGCGGGACGACGGCGAGGAGTGGGACGAACCCCCATAGTGTCACAACTCTTTAGTGAACGGGCGTAATTAGATCTAATTACGATGTCCCACGAGCACACGAGCGACGACGACGGGATCTCGCGGTACGACCTGATCCTCGGGATGATTCCCGGCGTGTACGTGCTCGGCTTCGCCGCACAGGCGGTGCTTTCGGTCTCCCTGCCGTTGGTGCTTCTGGTGGCCTCCCTCGTCGCGGCCACGGGACTGCTCGACGCGCTCGTCGTCCACCCGCCGGCGTAGGTTCGGTACCGTGTCCCGAACGGCAGACACAAGGCCAGCGTTTAGGCGTGCCGGCGATCACGTTCGAGTCGAACGACCACTATGAGCACGGCGACACCCGATCTCCGCGAACGGATCGAGACCGTAGAGAACGCGTCGGCCGACCGGACGAGCCTCGTCACGGTCGCCATCCCGCCCGAGGAGGACCTCGAGGCGGTCCGCAACCGTATCGAGCACGACCACGCCGAGTCGGAGTACGGCGACTCGGAGCCGACCAACCAGTTCGTCGAGGAGGCCCTCGAGGAGCTGCGGGGGATCCTCCGGGAGTACGACGAGGTCCCGCCGAACGGCCTGGTCGTCTACGCGGGCGTCGTCGACGAGGAGTCCGTCGAGTACGTCTTCGACGACCTCCCGACGCCGATCGAGGAGTTCGTCTACGAACAGGGCAACGAGTTCGACACCGACCCCCTCGAGAGCATGACCGAGCCCTCGGCGACCTACGGCCTGCTCGTCGTCGAGCGCGGCGGCGCGGCGCTGGGCCACCTCGAGGGCGAGGAGGTCGTCCCCGTCGAGACCCTCGAGAACGAGGTCGCCGAGGAGACGCCCTCGCTCGACAGCGCGCCCGAGGAGGCCGAGGGCGGGGCCCTCGAGGACCGCCAGGCCGAGTGGAAGGAGGGCTTCTTCGACGACGTCGCTGACGCCGCCGAGCGCGCGTTCCTCGGCGAGGAGCCCGTCGACGGCCTGCTCGTCGGCGGCACCGAGATCACCGTCGAGGACTTCACCGGAGACGACCGGCTCGACCACCGGCTGCAGGACCTGCTCGCCGGCACCTACAGCGTCGAGTACGCCTCCGAGCAGGGGCTCCGACAGCTCGCCGAGCGCGCCGAGGACGAACTCACCGAGGCCGAGGACCTCCCCGCCCGCGAGGCGCTCGACGAGTTCTTCGATCGGGTCGATGACGACGACGGAGTCGTCTACGGGCGCGAGACAGTCGACGAGGCGCTGACCTACGACGCCGTCGAGACGCTGCTGCTCTCGGAATCGGTCCCCGCCGAGGAGGCCAGCGAGCTGGCCGAGCGCGCCGAGGAGATCGAGGCCGACCACGTGATCGTCCCGACCGACATCGAGCGCGGCGAGCAGTTCGAGGAAGGGTTTGACGGCTACGGCGCCCTGCTGCGCTTCGAGATCGAATAAGAGCCCGGCTTTTCCGCCTTCGGCGTCCTCGAATCGATCAGTTCAGGGCGTCCTCGAGCCGGTCGATCAGCCCGGTCGAGCCGACGTGAACGGGAACGCGCCCGTGGAGGTCGTCGGGCTCGACGTCGAGGAGCGAGCGCTCGCCGTCCGAGGAGCGCCCGCCCGCGGCCTCGACGATATACCCCACCGGGTTGCCCTCGAACTGGAGGCGCAGCTTGCCCTCCGGCGCGGACTCCAGTGCGGGGTAGGCGAAGACGCCACCGTAGGTGAGGATCTGGTTGACGTCGCCGATCATGGAGCCGCCGTATCTGAGCCGGAGGCTCTCGTCGCTCTCTATCTCCTCGGCGTACGCGGCGAACTCGTCGGGCCAGTCGGGGACCCGGCCGCCGAAGCCGTAGATCGCCGGCTCGTCGGGAAGCGTGAGCTCCTCGCGGACCGCCTCGCGCTCGCCGTCGGTCACGACGTACTCGGTGACTTCACCCTCGACCGCGGCGGCCATCGTCGTGATCGGGCCGTAGAGCACGTAGGCCGCCCCGACGAGCTCCCGGCCGGTCGCCGGAAGCGGCGCGTCGTAGACGCCCACGATCGTCCCCATCGTGTTGTTGGGCTTGAGGTTCGAGGAGCCGTCGAGCGGGTCGACCGCGACCGCCAGGCCCTCGCCGGTGTCGACGGCCTCCTGGGTCTCCTCACTGGCGTACTGGCCGACGCCGCTGATGGCGCCCAGCCGCTCCTCGAGCAGCTCGTCGGCGTAGTCGTCGGCGGCCAGCCGGAGCTCGCCGCTGGGGTTCTGGTCCTCGGTCTCGGTCCGCCGACCCGGCAGGGCGGCACGAACCTCGGGGGCGGTGCTCGCGACCGTCTCGAAGACCTCGTCGACGACGGTTGCTCGGTCCATCAGTCGTCGGATGCGGCCGCGGCCTCGGCCCCCATCGAGTCGAGCGCCTCCTCGGCGGTCGCGCCCTCGAAGATGACCTCTTCGAGCCCGTCGAGGATCGATTCGGGGTCCTCGCGCTGGAAGACGTTCCGCCCGACCGCGAGCCCCGAGGCCCCGGCGTTCATCGCCTCCTCGACGGTCTCGAGGAACGCGCGGTCGTCGGTCTTCGACCCGCCCGACATCACGACCTTGCTCTTCGCGGCCATCGCGCAGGCGTGTTCCATCGCCTCGGGGTCGCCGGGATACTTCACCTTCGTGATGTCGGCGCCCAGTTCGAGTCCGAGCCTAGCCGCGTAGGCGATCGTGTCGGGCTTGGTGTCGTTCTTCAGCCCCTGGCCGCGCGGGTACGACCACATCACGACGGGCAGGCCCTGGTCGCGGGCGCCCTCCTGGACATCGCGGAACTCCTCGGCCATCTCGACCTCGTGATTCGATCCGCCATAGAGGGTGAAGCCGACCGCGTCGGCGCCCAGCTCGGCGGCGTACTCCGGCGAGCAGTTCACCGCCGAGTCGTGCTCGCCCATCCAGAGGTTCGAGGTGCCGTTGAGCTTCAACAGGAGGTTGGCGTCGTCCTCGTAGGAGGGGTAGTACGCCTCCGCGACCCCCTTCTGGACGGCCGTCGTCGTCACCGCGTCGTGGGTCGCGAGCTCGAAGATCCGTTCGGGGTCCATCGTCTCGGGGACGGGCTCGAAGTCCACCGGCCCGTGCTCGAGCCCGTGGTCGTAGGCGAGGATCAGTGCCTTCCCATCGCGGACGATCGGGGAGTCGGTGAGTGGCAGCATCTGTTTCACAGTTCCGTTACCTGCTATAAGAATCTACTGCCAGCGTGCCGTTTCCCCGTTCCCCTCTCCGGCGATTAGCGTCGCCCTGGCGTGCGGTATCGGGCGACCCATTGAAATAACTAACTACCGGAATAGTAAACGCTCGCCCAGCATACTTAGGGCCTCCCCGCGTGAACCGGGCCCATGGACATCGAGTCGATCGAGCGGGTCGGCGTCGTCGGCGCGGGGACGATGGGCAACGGGATCGCGCAGGTCTGTGCGGCAAATGGGTACGAGGTCCTCATGCGCGACATCGAAGCCGAGTTCGTCGAAAAGGGGATGGACGCTATCGACGATAGTTTGGGAAGATTCGTCTCGAAGGAGCGCCTGAGCGAGGAGGAAGCCGAAGAAACGAAAGAACGGATCACCGGGACGACCGAACTCGACGATCTGGCCGACTGTGATCTCGTCATCGAGGCCGCTGTCGAAAAAACGGAGATCAAGCAGGAGATTTTCAGCGATTTGGAAGAGATCACGCCTCGGGAAACGGTTCTCGCGACCAACACCAGCACGCTCTCGATCACGACGATCGCGAGCGCGACCGAGCGCGAGGGACAGGTGATTGGACTGCACTTCATGAACCCCGTCCCGATCATGGAGGGCGTCGAGGTGGTCGTCGGCGAGAAAACGAGCGAGGAGACCGTCGAGTTCGCCCACGCGTTCGCCGAGGACGTCGGCAAGACCACCTGGGAGTCCGACGACAAGCCCGGCTTCGTCACCAACCGGATCCTGATGCCGTGGATCAACGAGGGGATCCGCGCGTTCGACGAGGGGGTCGCCTCGAAGGAGGATATCGACGCCGGAATGGAACTCGGCACGAACGTCCCGATGGGACCGCTGACGCTTGCGGATCACATCGGGCTGGACATCTGTCTCGACGCCAGCGAGACGCTCCATGAGGAGCTGGGCGATCGGTACAAGCCAGCCTACCTGCTGAAACGGAAGGTCGCGGCGGGCGATCTGGGCAAGAAAACGGGCGCGGGCTTCTACGAGTACGAGTGAGCGGAAACGATCAAGATCTCGCGGCGGAGCTGTACCGCGAGCTCGCGGCGACCGAGGACCTCCCGATCGAACGGACGGCGAACCGGTGGATCGGCGAGGCCCAGGCAGTCGCCCGGGAGGTCCGCGACGTGAGCTCCGAGGAGGTACGCCGCGAGGGCGCGCGGGACGTGGTGCGGCTGCTCTCGGAGGTCGACGGGACGGAGAACGAGCGGGCCGACGAGCACGTGCGACGTGCGCGCGAGCTCGCCGAGCGGCTGGCTCAGGCCTGATCGAAGGGCCGTTCGGCGATGACCGTCCGGAGCTCGCCGACGGCGGCGGCGTCGGTCTCGCCGAGCATCCGCTCGACGATCGCGTGGACCTCGGCCCGGGAGATCTTCACGCCCTCTCCGGAAAGGGCGTCCTCGGGCCGGTCCGAGAGCTCCCGGAGGGTGCCGACCGCGAGCAGGTAGGGGATGGCCCACGCGGCCAGTCGGTTGCCGTCGACCTCGGGCAGCGCCTCGAGGTAGCGCTGGGCGTCGTCGAGGAACGATCGGGCGTGGTCGGCGGTGCGGTCGACGACTGCGGCCGCGTCGTCGCGGTGTTCCTCGGCGAGCAGCGCCTCCTGTGGGATCCCCTCGCCCTCAAGCCATGCCGCGGGCAGGTAGACGTTGTCCTCCTGGCGGAGATCGGTGTGGACGTCCTTCGAGATGTTGACCAGCTGGAGCAGGAGGCCGAACGACTCGGCGTTCTCGTAGAGGACCCGCTCGGTCGACTCCTCGAGGGCCCCTTCGCGCCGACAGAGCAGGTTCGTGATGAGGACCCCGACGGTCCCGGCGGCGTAGTAGCAGTACTCCTCGAGCTCCTCGCGGGTCTCCAGACGCAGCCCTCCCTGCTGGCCGTAGCGATCGACGAACAGCGCCATCCCGGCGACGAGCTCGAGGACGGGCGGGCGGATCGCCTCCTTGACCGGTTCGGGCTGGCGCTCGAACGTCCGGACGACGCGGGGGGCCTCGGCGACGACCGCCCAGTCGGCCTCGCGTCGCCCGTCCTCGGGGATCCACTCGGAAACGGCGTCGGTGAACGCCTCGGCGCCGGTGGGATCGACGGGATCGAGGACCGCGTGATAGGTCCGGAGCAGCGTCGACTGGGTCTCGGGCGGGATGTGGCCGGCGTCCTCGACGGTGTCGGCGATACGGCAGAGGAGATAGCCCACACAGATGTACGAGGACATCGGTTCGTCGAGTACGTCGATCGTCAGCGCGAACGTCCGAGAGACGCCATCGACGGCCTCGTGACACCATTCGAGGTCGGCGGTAGCTTCGGGGAGCGAACTCCGGGAGGATCCAGACATGGCCGTTGTCCGCTCTATGCGTCGAAGACAAAAAAACCCACAGGACCCGGCGTGAGCCGTCCGAAGCTTTAGGACTGTCGCCCGTCTGAGGACAGGATATGGTACTCAAGCGGCTGCTCGGACTCGGCTCGAAGCGCCTGCGCGCGCTCACCATCCTCGGGGCCGCGGGGAAGGCTCTGGTTCGAGGACGGCCCCTGCGCGGGATCGGTCTGGTCGTCGTCGCGGCGCTGACCTGGAAGTACTTCGTCGTCGCGTCGGTCGCACAGCTGCTGATCGGCGCGCTCCGGCGCGCCGACGCGAGCGGCGACGAGGACACGACCGGGACGAACGACGGCCCGGCCGGGGCCGACCCCGACGCCTGAGCCGGCGACCTACGCCGATCGAACGACCTCGTCTCTCTCGACGTGCCCGCGTTCGCGCCGTTCCGGCTCGTCGCCCGACTCGACGACGAGCCGCTCGAAGGTGATCGGTAGCCCCGCGCCCAGGAAGAACTCCGGGCGGTCCTGAACGTGGAAGTGGAGGTGTGGCTCGGTCGAGTTGCCCGAGTTGCCACACCGGCCGATCTCCCGACCGCGTTCGACGGGCTCGCCCTCGGACACCGCGACGCTCCCCTCCTTCAGGTGGGCCAGCACGCTGTACTCGTTCTCGGCGTGGCGGATCGTCACGTAGTTTCCGCGGAGGTCGCGCTGGAACGGGTCGACCCAGCCCCCGAGATACGGGCAGTCGCGGTGGCCGTCCGACGCCGCGACCACCTCGCCGTCGGCGGGCGCGAGGATCGGCTCGTCGAAGCAGTAATACTCCTCCAGTCGAGCGCCCTCGCCGGCGTGACTCCTTCCGTCCTCGATGACGACGAAGTCGTAGGCGTAGCGCTGGGTGAGGACCTCCCACGAGTGGGAGGTCCCTTTCGAGGAGCCGCCGTTGATCGCGGTCCACGATCCCGAGAACGGCAGCGAGAACCGCGTCTCTTGGTCGTAGCTCCCGGGTGCGGGCAGCCCGTCATGATGGCGGGCGTAGATCGCCATCTGGCTGATCAGCTGGTTGATCGAGGCGACGAGCACGAACGGGTTGAGCAGGGTCAGGAAGCTGCTCGTCCAGAAACGGAGCTTCGTCCCTCGATCGAACTCGAGCGGCGACTCCTCCTCGCTGTCGTCGAACAGACCCCGGATCGTCGGCCACAGCCAGAACAGGAAGAACAGCGCGAACAGCTGGAGGGGGGGCAAGCGCCTCGAGGAGGTAGCCGGGAACGGAGAGCACGCCCAGATAGCCGAGGGAGGTGGGGTCGAACCATCGGAGTCGCCGGAGCATCCATCAACGTGATGCGATCCGAACGATAGCCCTTCCGGCCGACCGGCCGCCCGCGACCGCCCCGCGACGGACGCGGGCCGCTCTGATCCCGAACGGCTCCGGACGCCGACCGATAGCTTCGACTTCGGGCCGTCCTTACGAGCAGTATGGCTGACCAGACCGGAGCGACCGCGCAGTACCACGAGACCGAGACCGAGCGCGTCCTCGCGCTCGAACGTGACGGTCGGCGGGTGGAAATCGCGCAGAACCGCGAGGGCTACGCGATGCTGATGGTCCGGGAGGAGGGGACCGAGCTCGAACGGTACTACGGCTTCGACATGGCGCTGGATCACGCCGCCGACCGCCTGGGAACGTCCCCGAACGCGCTCCCGGTGCCCGAGGACGCGTCGGACATGGGGATGTGAATGTGAACCGTTCACATTCGGCAACCATTTAGTCGCCGATGATCTACGAACCCCAATGACAGGAGTTCGGATCGCCGGCACGGGACACACGCGCTTCGGGCAGTTCCCCGAACGCACCGGACGGGACCTCTTCGCGGAGGCCGCCGACGGGGCCATCGAAGGGGCGGGCGTCGACCGCGGCGACGTCGAGGCGCTGTTCTACGGCAACTTCATGGGCGAGGTCGCCGAGGACCAGGGCCACCAAGCGCCGCTGATGGCCGAGATGGCGGGGATCCGCGCCCCGGCGACCCGCTTCGAGAGCGCGTGTGCCTCGAGCGGCGTCGCGGTCCGCGAGGCGGTCAAGGACATTCGAAACGGCGAGAGCGACGTCGTCCTCGTGGGCGGGGCCGAGCGCATGACCAACCTCGGCACCGCGGGCGCGACGAAGGCGCTCTCGATCGCCGCCGACGAGCTGTTCGAGATCCGCGCGGGGATGAACTTCCCCGGCGCGTACGCGCTGATGGCCCAGGCGTACTTCGACGAGTACGGCGGCGACCGGGAGGACCTGGCCCACATCGCGGTGAAGAACCACGAGAACGCGCTCGAGAACGAATCCGCACAGTACCGGACGGCGATCAGCGTCGAGGACGTGCTCGAGGCGCCGCCGGTGGCCGAGCCGCTCGGGCTCTACGACGCCTGCCCGATCACCGACGGTGCGAGCGCGATCGTGCTCGTGAGCGACGCATACGCCGACCGCGAGGGGATCGACGCGCCCGTCTCGATCTCGGGGACGGGCCAGGGCAGCGACCGCATGGCGCTCGCCGACCGCGAGTATCTCGCGCGCACGCCCGCCGCCACCGTGGCGGCCGAGGAGGCCTACGCCGACGCGGGGGTCGGCCCCGACGAGGTGGGCGTCGCGGAGGTCCACGACTGCTTCACCATCGCGGAGGTGCTCGCCATCGAGTCGCTGGGCTTCTTCGAGCACGGCGAGGGGATCGGGGCGGCCCGCGCGGGCGAGACGACCCGTGACGGTCGGCTCCCGGTCAACCTCTCGGGCGGGCTGAAGGCGAAGGGTCATCCCGTCGGCGCGACCGGCACCAGCCAGATCATCGAGCTCGCGAGCGTCCTCTCGGGCGACCACGTCAACAGCGATGCCGTCCCCGACGCGACGGTCGGCCTCGCGCACAACGCCGGCGGCACGGTCGCCAGTACCACCGTTCACGTGCTGGAGGTGGGCGAATGAGCGAAGCGAGGCGCCACGCGCCTCGGGGGCGCGAGCGGACCACGTCCGCGAGCGAACGTAGTGAGCGACTGGCGCGACTACGCCGGGTCGCCGACCCGGAGGTGGTCGCATGAGCGAACAGCGTGACGAGGGCTTCGACGAGTGGATGGCGGCGATCGACCGCGGGGAGGGCTACGCGCTCGAGTGTCCCGAGGGACACGGCTCGCTGCCGCCCCGGCGGCGCTGTCCCGAGTGTGGCGACCCGGACCTCGAACGGCAGCCGCTGCCCGACGGCGGCAGCCTCGACACCTTCACCAGGATCCACGTCGCGACCCCCGAGTTCGCCGACGACGCGCCATACGTCGTCGCGATCGTGGACTTCGGGCTCGTCCGACTGACCGGTCAGCTCCGGGACGTCGAGGAGCCCGAGGTCGGAATGAGCGTGGCCGTCGGCGTCGAGGAACGCGAAACGAAGGAGGAGCCGCTACTCGTCTTCCGCCCCGCGTAGCTCCTCGCGGACGACGCCGACGAACTCGCGGGGGTGTTCGACGTGGGGCAGCAGTCGGGCACGGTCGATCACGACCAGCTTGGTGTCTGCGGTCTCGGCGAGGGTGCGCCCCCGTTTGAGCGGCGTGGCGTCGGCCTCCCGGCCCCAGACGAGCGTCGTCGGGACGTCGATCTCGGCGAGCTCCTTGCCCAGGTCGAGCTGGCTGTTGAGGAAGCCGGAGACGAACGAGGCGGGCGCGTAGCGCGCGCCGGGCTGGTGGGCGCTCGTCCACTCGAACTCCAGCTTCTCGTCGGTGAAGTTCTCCGGGTCGTAGTAGCCGTGGTCCGCGCTGAAGTACCGGATCGAGGGCCTGCTCGTGATCAGGTTGTAGAGCGCGGTGCCGACGACGGGCGCGCGCAGCAGCGAGCGAAGCCGGGGGCGCTGGGCCGGCATCGCCGTCGTGGTCGGACAGATCAACACGAGCCGCGAGAAGCCGGCGTCCTCGGCGGCCTCGACGGCGTAGGCGCCCGACAGCGAGGAGGCGACGCAGGTGGCGTCCTCGACGGTGTCGCGCGCGAAGTCCGCGAGGAAGGCCTCGTAGAGCGAGGCGGAGTACAGAAGCGGCGGGCGTTCCGAGCTCCCGAAGCCGGGCAGGTCGGGCGCGATCACGTGGAACTCCTCGGCGAGCCCCTCGAAGACCTCCGCGAACTCGTGGCTGGAGGCGGCGGCGTTGACCCCGTGGACCAGAAGCAGGTCGGGATCCGCGGGGTCGCCGGCCTCGGTGTAGGAGACGTCGATCCCCCGCCAGCGGTAGGTGTGCTGGCGGCCCGGGAGGGGGTCCGAAAGCGAGCCCGCGCGGCCGGCGAGCGTCCGGTTGCCGGCGGCGGCGAGGCCGGCGGCGGCCGCGGTACCACCGATCAGGTGTCGGAGCTTCATACGACGACAATCGGACGGAGGGGTCTTAACCCTGGCCGGATCGGTCCCCGGGTAGGGCCGTAGGCGGGCACCGGCTCGCTGAGGACGGCTCAGCGCGGCGACGGCTCGTGCTCGCGCTCCTCGCGGGCGAGACACTCCTCTAGGGGCGCCATCACGTCGTCGGCGACGGTGTAGGGGTCGGTCTCCCGGGCGACGATCCGATCGACCAGTTCCTCCATCCCGCCCCGGCGCTCGATCTCGCCCTCGAGCAGGCTGCCGGCGTCCTCGCGGAGCAGCGTGCGAACCTCCTCGGCGTAGCGGGTGCGGGCCTTCTCCTCCAAGGCCCCGGAGGACTCGAGGTACTCCCGGTGTGAGGCGAACGTCTCGAGCAGCTCGTCGAGGCCCTCGCCGCTCGTCGCGACGGTCTCGATGATCTCGGGGGTCCACTCGCCGTTCTCTCGGCCCTCGAGCATCTCCGAGAGCTGTTTGACCGTCCTATCCGCGCCTGACATGTCGGCCTTGTTGACGACGAAGACGTCGCCGATCTCGAGGATGCCGGCCTTGAGCATCTGGATGTCGTCGCCGCTCTCGGGCTGGACGAGGACGGCGACCGTGTCGGCGGTCCGGACGATGTCGATCTCGTTCTGGCCCGCCCCGACCGTCTCGACGATCACCCGGTCGATCCCGAAGGCGTCGAACGCCTTGATCGCGTCGCCGGTGGCCGTCGACAGTCCCCCGAGCTGGCCGCGGGCGCTCATCGAGCGGACGAACGTGTCCATGTCGCCGGTGGTCGAGGCCATGCGGATCCGGTCGCCCAGGACGGCGCCGCCCGTATAGGGCGAGGAGGGGTCGACCGCGATCACACCCACGGTGAGCCCCTCGTCGCGGTAGGCCTTCGCGAGCTTGTCGACCAGCGTGGACTTGCCCGCGCCGGGGCTGCCCGTGATCCCGATCACCTCGGCGTCGCCGGTGTGGTCGTGGAGCGCGGCGACCAGCTCGCGATAGCCCGGCGAGCGGTTCTCGATCCTCGTGATCGCCCGCGCGAGCGCGCGGTACTGGCCGTCGAGGAGGTCGTCGAGGAGCTCGTCGCTCATCGATCGGGGGCGTTCTCGCGGACGAACTCGATGGTCTCGCTCATCGGCGTCCCCGGCCCGAAGATCGCGTCGACGCCCGCGTCCCTGAGCCCCGGCTGGTCCTTCTCGGGGATCACCCCGCCGAGGATGATCAGGGTGTCCTCGAAGGCGCCGTACTCCTTCAGCCCGGCGACGACCTTCGGGACGAGCGTGTTGTGCGCGCCGGAGAGGATCGAGATGCCGAGCACGTCGACGTCCTCCTGGACCGCGGCCTGGACGATCTCGTCGGGCGCGTTGTGCAGCCCCGAGTAGATGACCTCGAAACCGGCGTCCCGAAAGGCCCGCGAGATGACGTGGGCGCCCCGGTCGTGGCCGTCGAGGCCGACCTTCGCGACGAGACAGCGGATCGCGCGCTGGTCCTCCTCGACGCTCACTTCGATCGCCTCCAGGGGTTCATGGTCGTACTACCCCGTCGAGGGCTTTCACTGTAACGGACGTCCATTATGGTGGCGGGCACAAACCGCCGTGAAACCGAATCCGGTTTCGAACCCCCGCCGATTCCACGTCGTTCGGTTTCCGGGAAACGTGATACGTGTCCGTCTGATAGGGCCTATAGTGGCCGTTTCAGTCGATATCACCGGATCCCGGCGGCTCGAGTTCTCCGCGGACGAACTGACCGGTGCGGTAGGGGATTCGCTTACGGTCCTCCCGATCGTCGTCGCGCTGGCGCTGCTGACCGAGATCTCGCTGCCGCACGTCCTGATCGCCTTCGGGCTCTTCCAGATCGTCTGGGGGGCGTGGTACGGGCTGCCGGTCTCCGTCGAGCCGATGAAGGCGCTCGCGGCGCTCGCGATCGCCGGAGCCCTGTCGTACGCGGAGCTCGCGCTCGCCGGGCTGGTGTTGGGGGTCGTCCTGCTCGCGATCGGCGCGGCGGGTGCGCTGTCGGTCGTCGAGCGCTGGATCGGCGAGCCGGTCATTCGTGGGATCCAGTTCGCGGTGGGGCTGATCCTGCTCGAGACCGCCCTCTCGCTCGCGGCCGGGAGCCCCCCGCTCGCCGCCGTGGGGCTGGCGATCGCGCTCGGGGTCGTCGCGCTCGGCTATCGGAACGCGAGCGCGCTCGTCGTCCTCGCGGCCGGCGCGGCGATCGCGGTCTGGACGGCCGGCGTTCCGCCGGTCCAGTCGCCCGGCCTCCCGCCGGTTCCGGCCGTCGGGAGTGCGCTGACCTGGAGCGCGGCCGACGGGATCGTCGCGCAGTTCGCGATGACGATCGGCAACGCGGCGCTCGCGACCTCGCTGCTGTTCTCCGATCTGTTCGACCGGGAGGTGCCGGCCGACGAGCTCTCGGGGAGCATGGGCGTGACGAACCTCCTCGCCGTGCCGCTGGGCGGGATCCCGATGTGTCACGGCTGCGACGGCGTCGCCGGCAAGTACGAGTTCGGCGCGCGCACCGGCGGCGCGAACGTGATCCTCGGGGTCGGCTATCTCGCGCTCGCCCTGGTGGCGACCGGCGCGCTCGTCGCCGCCTTCCCGCTCGCGATGCTCGGGGTGCTGCTGGCGCTCGTCGCCGTCTCGCTGGGCGCGAACGTGACCGAGTCCTCGGATCTACCCCTCTCGATCGGGATCGGCCTCCTCGCGCTGGTCTGGAACATCGGCGTCGCGTTCCTGCTCGGGATCGTCGCCCACCTCGCGATGGAGCGCTACCGCCGAGGGGCCTGATCCGGCGTCAGGGATCGGCGGGGACGCTGACGGTCGACTGGATCCACGCGCGGTCGCTCTCGACGTCCTGGATCACCGCGATCGTCCCCGATCCCTGACGGTACTCGGTGTACCGGTACCGCCCACCCTTGTTCCCGCTCGCTCCTTCGACGGACATATCCGATAATTAATGTGAGTATGTATAAGTCTTCCCGCGGTCAGTCCGTTCGGGGGAGCGCGTAGGCGCCCAGGAGGAAGAAGGCGATCGCGAGCCCCGACAGGATCGCCAGATCCGCGAGCCAAGGCCCGCCCGCCACCGTGGCCTCGCGGACGCCCCGCGAGAAGTACGTCAGGGGAAGCAGG
Source organism: Halalkalicoccus tibetensis (assembly GCF_037996645.1). NCBI lineage: Archaea > Methanobacteriati > Methanobacteriota > Halobacteria > Halobacteriales > Halalkalicoccaceae > Halalkalicoccus > Halalkalicoccus tibetensis. The sequence goes on along the minus strand of NZ_JBBMXV010000004.1, from coordinate 121,849 downwards.
TCGATCACCGGTCCCATCCAGCCCGGGAGCAGCTCCGGCGGGACGAACGTCTCCGCGAGGAAGAGCATCGGCAGCGCGATGGTGTTGGCGGCGGCGATCACGCCGTCCTGGGAGTCCGCGACTCTCCCCAATAGGGCGCCGATCCCGCAGAAGACCGCCGAACCGATCAGGACGAACGGGACCAGGGCGGGCGAGAGCGCGAACGTCGCATCGGTGAGCAGCCACAGCACGACCAGCAGGATCGCGCTCGCGATCCCGACGAGGATCGCGTTCACGAGGGTGTGTGCGAGCAGCCATTCGATCCTCCGGAGCGGCGTCGTCGCCAGCTTCTCGAACCTGTTTCCCTCGCGGTGGCGCGCGACGGTGCTGCCCACGCGCGAGAGCGGGGTGAACAGGACGACGACCGCGAGATAGCCCGCGAGGTAGTACTCGGGCGGTTCGGTGAAGAGGCCGCCGCCGGTCGGATCGGTGGTGACGAGCGCGCCGAAGATGACGATCAGGATCACCGGGAAGAAGAAGGTGAAGAAGACGGCGGTCCGCCGGCGGACGAAGGAGTTCCAGGCGGCGACGAACTCCGCGCGGGTGCGCGCGAGCGTGCTCATCGGCCACCTCCGAGGGCATCCTCGGCGCGGTCGCCGGCCAGTTCGAGGTAGACGTCCTCCAGGGAGGGCTGGCTCCAGGTCAGCGACTCGTACTCGATGCCCGCGTCCTCGAGCGCGGCGACCGCCCCGCCGATCCCCTCGGGGTCGATCCCGTGGATCGTCAGTCCCCGGCCGGATTCCGAGACGCGGTAGTCTCTTCCGGCCATCGCGTCGGCACCGGCGTCGGTCTCGACCACGAGGCGACTCTCTCCTCCGTGGTCGGCAACGAGGGCCCCGGGGGAGCCGACCTCGACGAGCCGGCCGGCCGCGAGCAGGCCGACCCGGTCGCCGAGCTCCTCGGCCTCCGCCATGTCGTGGGTGGTGAGGAAGACGGTGGTGCCGCCCGCGGCGAGGTCGGCGATCAGCGCCCAGAGGTCCCGGCGGCCCGCGGGGTCGATCCCCGTCGTGGGTTCGTCGAGGAAGAGCACGTCCGGGTCGTTGACCAGCGCCGTCCCCACGCAGATCCGGCGCTGTTGTCCCCCCGAGAGCGTCTCGTACCACGAGTCGGCGTCGCCGGCCATCCCCACCTCCGCGAGCACCTCGTCGACGGGTCGGGGGTCGTCGTAGAGGCCGGCGTAATAGTCGAGCAGCTCCCGGCCGGTGAGTCGTTCGGGCGGCGAGAACGCCTGGGGCAGCAGCGCGATCCGGTTCCTGTCGACGTCGTCGGGCGCGGACCCGAGCGCCGAGACGCGCCCCGAATCGGGCGTCGTGGTGCCGGTCAGCGCGCGCACGAGCGTCGTCTTACCCGCGCCGTTGGGGCCGATGAGCGCGAACACCTCGCCCGCCGCGACCGACAGCGAGAGGCCGTCGAGGGCGGTCGTGTCGCCGTAGCTCCGGTGGACGTCCTCGGCGACGAGTACGGGCTCCATACCGGGGGAAACGCCGAGACGGCCCTAAGGGGTTCGATCCCGGGCGGCCGCGATCCGCTCCTCGACGTCGACGGTCCGGCCCGTCTCCGCGGCCTCGTAGGCCGCCTCCGTCAGCGCCGTGACCCGCAGTCCGACCTCCGGGCCCACCGCCGGCGGCTCATCGCCGCGGACCGCACGCAGGAAGCTCGCGAGCTTCCGCCGGGTGAGCGTCTCGAAGGAGGGGTCCTCGATCCCCGCCTCGTAGTCAACGCCTCCCTCCCGCACCCGGACCCGATCGCCGTCGTACTCGACGGCGCCCTCGGTTCCCCAGACCGAGAGCCCCTCGCCCGTATCGGGGCCCGTCGATCCCTCGCCGGTGACGCCGATGCTCGCGGTGATCGGGCTCCCGTCGCGTTCGAGGGTCGCCGCCAGCGCGCCGTTGACGTCGACGCGCTCGCCCCGCGGGTCGGTCGTCGCCGCGACCGAGACGGGCCGCGAGCCGGTGACCCACAGCAGCGCGTCGAGCAGGTGCGAGCCCGAGTCGTAGAGCTGGCCGCCGCCCGAGAGCTCGGGGTCGGTACGCCAGCTGCCGCCGACCGCGTCGAGCCAGGCCTGTTCGAGGTGGCAGGCGATCATGTGCGGTGTCCCGATCCGCCCGTCGTCGACGATCCGCTTGAGCTCGCGAAAGCGGGGGTGGAAGTGTCGCTGGTAGCCGACCTGGAGGACCGGCTCGCGCTCGGCGGCGAGGTCGGTGAGCGCGACCGCCTCCTCGAGGTCGGTCACCATCGGCTTCTCGACGTGGACCGAGACGCCGGCCTCGAGGCAGGCGCGGATCTGACGTGCGTGGAGCGTATGCGGGGTGACGATCGAGACGGCGTCGAGCTCCTCGCTCGCGAGCAGCGACTCGGTGTCGTCGTAGCTCGCGGCGTCGTAGTCGGCCTCGAACGCGCTTCTGGCGTCGGGGTCGGTGTCGACCCCGGCGACGACTCGGACGTCCTCGCGCTCGTCGAGGATCCGCGTCGAGATCGTCCCGAGCGCGCCGAGGCCGATCGCGCCGATTCGGATGGGCATACGCCGGCTACAGAAACGGGGATCAAAACGGTTCCCGTTACGCCGAGCGATGGCCCGCGACCCGCAGCCCGAAGGAATGGCCGGGAGGGGGAGCGTTTAGTCGGTGGAGGTTCCAGCAGGCCCATGGAGTACCACAGCCTCGGTTCGACCGGCACGCAGGTCTCGGAACTCTGTTTCGGGACGTGGCGCTTCGGCAAGGAGAGCAACGGCACCGTCGAGACCAGCAGGGACGAAGCCCACGAGCTGCTGGACGCGGCGTGGGAGAACGGGATCAACTTCATCGACACCGCGAACGTCTACGGCACCCCCCACGGGACCAGCGAGGAGTACATCGGCGAGTGGCTCGATGACCACGACCGCGAGGACTTCGTGCTCGCCTCGAAGGTCTACTTCCCCTTCGACGGCTGGGGCGAGCCCGGCCCGAACGACTCCGGGCTGGGTCGAAAGCACATCCGCGCGCAGGTCGAGGGCACGCTCGACAGGCTGGGAACGGACTACCTCGACCTCTACTACATCCACCGCTTCGACGAGGACACGCCCATCGAGGAGACGCTCGACACCCTCGATACGCTCGTCGACAAGGGGAAGGTCAACTACCTCGGCGCCTCGACGATGGCCGCCTGGCAGCTGACGAAGGCCCTCTGGAAGTCTGAGGTAGAGGGGTACGAACGCTTCGAGGTCACCCAGCCGCTCTTTCACGCGGCGTATCGCGACGACGTCGCGGACTACCTCGACGTCTGTGCCGACCAGGAGCTCGCGGTCTGTCCGTACTCGCCGCTCGCGGGCGGCTTCCTCACCGGCAAGTACGAGCGCGAGGGCGAGGAGGTCGTCGGCCCCGAGGGCTCGCGGGCGGATCTGGACGACCGCTTCGAGGACTACTACGTCTCCGATCGGGGCTGGCAGGTCTTAGAGGAGATCCGCACGGTCGCCGACGAGGAGGGCGCGACGCCCGCACAGGTCTCGCTGCGATGGCTGATGGACCAGGAGGCGTTCTCGTGTACGCCGATCGTCGGCGCGCGCACGACCGACCAACTCGAGGAGAACGTCGGCGCGGTCGAGGTCGACCTCTCGCGCGAGCAGCGCGAACGGATCGACGACGCGCGCTACGAGGAGGCCGACCAGCGGTACGGCCACTGAGTCACTGACTGCGCTCCTCACGTTTCCGGCGCCACCGCCGCTCGCGATCGCTCATCCCCTCCTCACCGTCCCCGCTCTCGTCGCGCTCGCGCTTGAACGGCCGCCAGTACAGCAGCGCGACCGTGCCGACGAAGACGACGGTGCCCGTGACGTACGACTGGAGGCTCGCGGCGGCCGCGGCCCCCGCGCTGCCGAACACGCCGATGAAGACCGGCGCGATCAACGGCCAGACACAGGAGAGACAGGAGAACAGCCCGAGCACGCCGCCGATCGCCGAGCCCGCGGCGTCCAACAGGGTCGCGTAGACGAGATAGGTCAGCGCGGCGTAGCCGATCACGAGAAACGGGATCAGGGTGAACCGGACGAACTCGCCGTTGTAGGCGACGACGGGCCCGAGCCCGGGCAGGAGCATCGAGACGTCGAAGCCCCGCGCGATCTCGGGGTGGGCGGTCCAGGCCATCCCGCCGAGCACGAACAGCGCCAACAGGTAGCCCACGGCGACCGTGCCGGCGACGTAGCGGTGTCTGCGCGTGCGGGCGACGGGGTCGGTCCGGACGATCGCCCAGAGCCCGACGTTGATCCAGATGAACGGGTAGACGACCCCGAAGAGGTCGTTGACCTGGACGTCCGAGACGGCGAAGTAGACGAGCACGAGCAGGACCTCAGTGTTGACCAGCAGCCCGCCGTAGACGAGGGTCGTGGTCCGGGGGCGAAAGCGCTCGGGAAGCGGGTCGAACAGGTCGAGGGTCTCGGTGTCGGTCATAGGACGAGCGCGTCGACGATGATCGCCAGCAGCAGCGTACCGAGGTAGGCGTTCGAGGCGTGGAACGAGCGCATCGCGGCCCCGCGGCTCTGTTCGCGGTGAAGACGCATCACCTCATAGAGGAAGACCGCGCCGAAGACCACGCTGGTCGCCGCGAACAGCCAGCCGAGCGTATCGACCGCCGCGAGCAGGCTCGCGCCGATCAGGGTCGCGCCCAGATAGTAGACGATGTGTTTCCGGGTGGTGCGCTCGCCACGGACCACGGGCATCATCGGGAAGCCGCCGCGTTCGTAGTCGTCCTTGTACGCGAGCGCGAGGTTGTAGAAGTGCGCGGGCGTCCAACAGAAGATCACGCCCGCGAGCACGAGCGCCGGCAGGCCGATCTCGCCGGTCGCGGCGGCCCAGCCGATCAGCGCGGGTAGCGCGCCCGCCGCCCCGCCGATGACGGTGTTCTGAACGGTGTTGGGTTTCAGGACGAGCGTGTAGATCACGCTGTAGAAGACGATCGCCGTCAGCCCCAACAGCGCCGCCAGCGCGTTGACGAACACGTAGAAGGTCGCGAGCGATGCCAGCCCCAGCAGCACGCCGAACGCCAGCGCGTTACGGACGGGGACGATCTCGGTCGCGAGCGGGCGGTCGGCGGTACGTTTCATGCGCCGGTCGATGTCGCGCTCGAGCACGTGGTTGAAGGTGCCGCTCGCGCCGATCGCGAGCACGCCCCCGAGGAGGGTTGCGACGATGGTGTCGACGGTGAGTGCGGGGCCGACGGCGAGCGCCATCGCCGCCGCCGCGACGAGACAGAGCAGCCACATCAGCCGGGGCTTCATCAGGCTGAAGTACGCTCCCAGGGTGGCCCGGATCCCCGCGGGTCGCGGGCCGGGTTCGGGCCCGAACGCGGCGTCGGCCTCGGGTGCCGGTTCGGGCGACTTCGTGAGCGGCTCGTCGCGCTCGCGGGTCGGGAACCGCCGTTCGAGCGACCAGGCCAGCCCGACGAGCAGGCCGCCGAAGATGACGGTTCCGAGCAGCAGGTGGACCGCCGAGAGGGTCGCGGGCGCGCCGGTCGTGGCGACGACCGCGCCGATCCCGATCTGGACGGGATAGAGGAGCGCTGGGACGGAAAGCGCCGCCCGGACTCGCGTCGGCTCCGTTCGCCAGGCGACGACGGCGCTGTAGAGGACGCCGGCGCCGACCACCAGCGCGAGCAGGCGGTGGGTCCAAGCGATCGTCACCGCGGTCCCCTCGAACGGGTAGCCCCCGCCGCAGGCGGGCCAGGTCGAACAGGCAGCCGTCGCGTCTGTGAGCGCGGTCGTCGCGCCCGCGATCACGAGCAGATAGGCTCCTATTGCGGTCGTGGCAAGTACCGCGAGGAAGCGCGACCGTTGCCGGTCGCCGATCCGTTCGGTAGACACGTCTGTCTAGCCCTTGGAGCGGGCCTACTTAGATTCCGCGATGTGCCCGCCGCCGGCCGAAAACGCACACATTTATGCCCGCCCTCGCAAAGTAACGCGGTATGAAACGGACCCGGTCCACGCTCGTGGGACTGCTCCTCGCGGGGCTGTTTTTGATCGCGGCGGAGCCCGTCGCGGCCCAAAGCTCGATCAACGATCAGCTCATCGGCGACCTCAACAACGTCCTGCTGTACGCCGCGATCCCGATCACGCTGCTGGTACAGGTGATCCTGCTCTACGCGGTCATCAAGTTCCGGAACAACGACGAACCCCGACCGACCCAGGAGAACCGCCGTCTGGAGATCACCTGGACGGTCGCGACCGCGATCGTGCTGCTGTTCGTCGGGCTGGCCTCCTATCAGGTAATGGCCGACCCGTTCATCACGCACCAACACGACGACGTCCCCGGCGAGGACGACGTCGAGATCGATGTCGTCGCGTACAACTACGGCTGGGACTTCATCTACGAGGACGAGGGGATCGAGTCGACTGGTGAGGCGGTGATCCCGACCGACACGGAGGTCTACTTCAACGTAACTGCGGACGCGGAGCAGAACTCCTACATACACGGCTTTCACGTGCCTGATCTCGGGCTGAAACAGGACGCGAACCCCGGCGAGACCAACACGGTGAAGACCGAGGTCTACGACGAGGGCGAGTACCAGGGCTACTGTTCGAAGTACTGTGGCGTGGGCCACTCGAACATGTACTTCACTCTCGACGCGGTGGGTGAGGACGAGTACGAGGACTGGGTGACCGAGCAGCAGGCCAACGGCGATGACGAGGAGGCCGAGGAGGAGGAGATGGACGAAGAGGCTGAAGAGGAGGAAGCCGCTGAGGACGCCGAGGACGCAGAAGAAGAGGAGATGACCGACGATGAGGCCGAGGAGGAAGAGGAGGAGGCTGAAGACACCGAGGACGCTGACGACGCGGAAGACGACGCTGGCGAGGACGGCGAGTAACCCGCCGGTCCGGTTTTCTTCATCGCTGCATTCGACTTGTGGCTGACGACGGCGACGGCTCGTTCGTATCGTGATTTAATACCCGGGAGCGCGTAGATCGAGCCATGACGGAAGAAGTGCTCTTCGAGACCGAACAGTCCCGATCGCGCGGCGAGATCGCACAGTACCTCCGGACGGTCGCCGACAAGCTCGACGGGGATGGCCGGCTCTCGCTCAGCGCCGGCGGGGAGTCCGTCGAGATGGACGTCCCCGAGCGCCCGACGTTCGAGATCAAGGCCGAGCGCGAGCAGGAGAGCGACGGGACCGAGCTCAGCGTCGAGTTTGAGCTCGAGTGGGACGAGGGACAGGAAGGGGGCGACGGCGCGGGCGGCGAACTAACGATCGAGTGATTGGTGGTCGGTAGTACTGGCCAAAAGTTTCAATAATAATATCAGAGATTGCGGGCAAGGCCAGGACACAGCAAGTCAAGGGCTTGTAGTTGGTCACGGAGGTTTACATGTTCAACAGCCGAAAGTAAACAACCAGAAAAGCTGCTCACGCGAAATTCCAAGTTACCTCAGGTGATAATCCCAATCCGGCTCGGAAATTATGTATTGATTCGTTCGAACATTCTTCGCATATATAGATGTAAAATTCCCAAACACTAATGCACGCGTGAATAGTAAGACATGCAACTTATGCGGATTGGAGAGAATTGCAGGAATATCACAATTCGGAATTGTGATTTTGATAGCGTCGTTGATAAGGGAGAATCAACGGTTATTGAGAATACGCAAGTGAGTGGGAGGATGAAATAGCCGTTGACATAGCAGGCGGCTCTACAGAAATGGTAAACGTCTCAACAGCAGATTCCCAGTCTAAATACGGGTTACTAGTATCCAACGCTCACCTGCAGGCGTTTAATTCTGAATTTTCTGGTTCGGGCACAGATATACGTATAGAATCAGAGACTATCGCAGAATTCTATGATGTGGATGCCAACGAGGTTTCAGATGTTACTAGATACAATCTTATTCTTGTTGAGAACAATGATCTATTAAATAAGATATTTGATACGACATCTGGGACTCTCCGTGCAGAAGAAATCGCCGAAAAGTGCCTTTTGTTAATTAACCTCCTTTTGAATTTGAATGGTCTAAATGAGCTAATACGGGAGTAGCACTGGTAGATCACTGGTGCTTGTTATTACACTATCTGTGGATCCGGCTCAGGAAGGAGCAATTGGAGCATCGTAGGTCTTGCGCAGAAGCCAGGGAAATACTGTATCCTCAGACGACCGCGCCCAGGTAGAGGACGACGACGAGGAACACCCAGACGACGTCGACGAAGTGCCAATACATCGAGACCGTCGAGACGGAAGTGTGGCGCTCGGCGGAGTACTGCCCGTAGAGCGCGCGAACGAAGACGATGGCCAGCAGCACCGCACCCATCGCGACGTGGAGGCCGTGGAGGCCGGTCAGCCCGTAGAAGGCGCTCGCGTACAGCGCCTGTTCGGCCGCGGCGAGGGTGAAGCCGTACTCGACGATGAACTCGTAGTACTCGTAGCCCTGACCGGCGAGGAAGATAACGCCCAGGAGGAGCGTGACTCCGAGCCCGACGATGAAGTTTCGGCGGTTGTTCTTCCGGAGCTGGATGTGCGCCCAGTGGATCGTCCCGCTGCTGATGATCAGGATCAGCGTGTTGAGCAGGACGAGCTCGTTGATGATCGGGATCTGGATCGATCCGAGCGTGAACCTCCCCGCCACGAGCGGTCCGGAGATGACATCGAAGTCGGCGGGCGGCCAGGAGGCGATCCGGATCTGGAAGTAGTAAACGAAGACGGCGCCGAAGGTCGCGACCTCCGTACAGAGGAACAGCAACATCCCCCATCTGAGACTGCTGTTGTCGGTGTGGCCGTCGGCCTCCCAGAACGCCTTGATGAACGCGTGGTACGTCCAGCCGTACAGCCCGACGAGGAAGACGGCGACGCTCGCGAGCAGGACGCCCCCGCCGACGAGCGGCTGCAATGGCAGGTCGCCCAGAGCGAGGATGAACAGTGCGGCCCCGACGTAAATCCCCGAGGCGCCCATCGCGGCGACGAAGGGCCACCAGCTGGCCTCGCCGAACCCGTGGGGCCAGTCCTCGACGGCCGGGAGGTGATGGCCGTGATCGTCTCCGGAGTCTTCAACGGACATGGGAGGGGCTTTCGCGTCGACTACCAAAAATCCTCCCAACCTCGCCGCGGTCCGGAACCTACAACCAGCCCGAGCGACGACGCCCCCCATGGACCGGACCGTCATCGACCGCCCCGCGGATGGGGAGGATCACACCTGTCCACAGTGCGGGCGGCCGTTCGCGCGCGCAGAGTACGTGACGTTCCATCGGGGTCTCGAGCACCCCGAGACGCTCACCGAGGAGGACCGGACGCGGTTCGCCGAGGTCTACCGCGCGGAGAACGACGAAATCAAACGGTTCCGCCTGAAGGCGCTCGCGGTGCTGATCGGGATGTATTTCACGTTCCTCTATCTCTACCTCGTGCTCGCGTAGTTCGATGGGTTTTCAGTCGGCTAGCCCGTAGCTCGGCCATGGAAGAGGAAAACGGACTAAGCGACCGACACCGCAAGGCCAGCCCTTGGCCAATGTTCATCGCCCTGGGGTTGGGCCTCTCGGAGGTCGGGGTCGTCCTCGACCTCATCCCGCTCGCGGTCGGGGGGCTGTTGTTGCTCGTCGGCAGCCTCGGGGGGATCATGAGCGAGTCGGGCTACGCCGATAGCCCGTGGGTGTTCATCGGCGTGCTCGGGACCGCCCTGGCGATCGTGGGGATCGTGCTCACGACGCTCTACCCGCTCGGCGGCGGCGGGGCCTTCGACGTCGGCTTCCGGGCGATCTCGATCGCGGTCGCGGGCCTGCTCTGTGTCGCGGGCTCGATCCTCGGGCGCGTGTTCCTCCAGCGCCAGGCCCCGGTGTAGCCGTCGGGAACCACTAGCTATTTGATCGGCGGCGATCAATGCCGAGTATGAGCCGACTGCTCGACGACCGTGTCTTCAACAAGGAGACGCTGCTCGACTCGACGGTGAACCTCGTGCCGTTCGGCATCCTGTTGTTCTTCTTCGTCCTCTTCGCGGTGACGATCCCCGAAGGGTGGCGCGACGGGGCGTTGATGGACATCTACATGTGGACGATCATGATCAGCATGATCTGGGGACTGTTGCATCTGACCTACGCGACCGCAAAGCGCATCTAACAACCTGACGGCGCTACGCTGGCAGCCGGTTTCTCGCGCGGTCGGAACCTAACGTTTCATTACGCTCCGTTACTGAGGGAGTCGTATGCAGATAGACGGGCAAATAGCCTTGACCGTCCTGATGGGGCTCTTCCTGCTGATCGTCGCAGGCTGGATCACCCGCATCGAGGACTGGCGCTCATACACGCCGCTCGCCAGTGGGGGTGGGCGTGCGATCGACGACGACGCGTACGAGACACAGGAGAAACCCGGCGGGATCACCCGCTGGCTGACGACGGTCGACCACAAGGACATCGGGCTCCTCTACGGGCTCTTCGGAACGATAGCGCTTGCCATCGGCGGGATCGCGGTGACGCTCATGCGGACCGAGCTCTTCTCGCCCGAATCGGTGCTCATCCAGCCCGAGATGTACAACTCGCTGATGACGAGCCACGGGGTCACGATGCTGTTCCTGTTCGGGACGCCGATGATCTCGGCGTTCGCGAACTACTTCATCCCGCTTCTGATCGGAGCCGACGACATGGCGTTCCCCCGGGTCAACGCCATCGCCTTCTGGCTGCTGCCGATCGCGGGCGTCCTGATCTGGATCCCCTTCGCCCTGCTCGCGGTCGGGGTCGACCCCGCACAGTCGGGCTGGACGATCTACCCGCCGATGTCAATCGAGCAGGACACCCTCGGGCTCGACCTGATGCTGCTGGGGCTGCATCTCTCGGGGATCAGCGCGACCATGGGCGCGATCAACTTCATCGCGACCATCTTCACCGAGCGCGCGCCCGACGTCGGCTGGGAGCGCCTCGACATCTTCTCGTGGACGATGCTCGTCCAGTCGGGACTGATCCTCTTCGCCTTCCCGCTTCTGGGTAGCGTCCTGGTCATGCTGCTGCTCGACCGGAACCTCGGGACGACCTTCTTCACCACCGACGGCGGGGGGTATATCCTCTACCAGCACCTGTTCTGGTTCTTCGGCCACCCAGAAGTCTACATCCTCGTGCTGCCGCCGATGGGGCTGGTCAGCCTGATCCTGCCCCGCTTCGCGGGCCGGAAGCTGTTCGGCTTCAAGTTCGTCGTCTACTCGACGCTCGCGATCGGCGTCCTTTCGTTCGGCGTCTGGGCCCACCACATGTTCACCACGGGTATCGACCCGCGGATCCGCGCGGCGTTCATGGCGGTGTCGTTGGCGATCGCGGTGCCCAGTGCGGTGAAGGTCTTTAACTGGATCACCACGCTGTGGGCCGGTCGCCTCCGGCTGACGGTGCCGATGCTGTTCTGTATCGGCTTCGTCTCGAACTTCATCATCGGCGGCGTTACGGGCGTGTTCCTCGCCTCGATCCCCGTCGACCAGGTGCTCCACGCGACCTACTACGTCGTCGGGCACTTCCACTACATCGTAATGGGCGCGATCGGCTTCGCGCTGTTCGCGGGCGTCTACTACTGGTTCCCGCTGGTCTCGGGCCGGATGTACCAGCGCAAGCTCGGGCTGGTGCACTTCTGGCTCTCCTTCATCGGGACGAACGTGACGTTCTTCGCGATGATCCTGCTGGGCTACGGCGGCATGCCCCGCCGGTACGCCGAGTATCTGCCCGCCTATGCAGGTCTCCACCAGATCACGTCGGTCGGCGCGTTCCTGCTGTTCATCGGCGGGCTCGTCTTCCTGTTCAACATCGTCCAGTCGTGGCTCGAGGGGCCGCGCGTCGAGGACGGCGACCCGTGGAACCTCAAGGACGACGGTCTGGTCACCCAGGAATGGACCTGGTTCGAGCGAAAACTCGAGACGCAGCTGGCCGACGGCGGCGAGGACGCCTCGGGCGACGGGGCGGCGATGGCCGACGGCGGGTCGGTCACCGACGACCCCGACGAGTAAGCGACCGCGGGCGGTTTCGAACGCGCTTTTCTACCCGGTTATGACGATGAAGAACGCCGTCATCCCCATCAGGACGGCAATCCCGCCGAGAACGAGCGCCAGTAGCTCCTTTTCGGTTAGTTCTCTGTCGAGCATTACCCGAGGTCGGATCGGTGGAGGGAAAGCCTCATCGCTTCGCCCGCCGAACCCCCGGTGTGAACGAATCTGCTACCGCCGGTTCGCGCGGGGTGGCCGGCGAGCGCGTCGTCGTTGCGATCTACACCGGACTGGTCGTCTTCGCCGGGGTCATGGGGCTGATCCTCGGGTTCATGATCGACGACCTCGAATCGGTCGCGCTGCTCGGCGTGATCCCGATCCCGCCGACGCCGATCGGACTCGCCGCCTACGGCTCGATAACGATCGCCGTCATACTCGGAGTGCTGCTGCTCGCCGTGCGCTACGTCGCCCCCGAGGACTGAACCGGGCGCTCGCCGCGAGCCCAGGGGCCGTTCAGGCGCCGGGACGGGACGCGTTCATCCCTCCCCGACCATCCGGTCCTCCTCGTCCCACTCCTTCTGGCGGAGCTCGAACTTCTGGATCTTGCCGGTGGCCGTCGTGGGGAGCTCCTCGACGAACTCGACCTCGTGGACGGCCTTGTAGCCCGCGAGGCGCTCGCGGGTGAACTCGGCGATCGCCTCGGCGCTCGTCCCCGGGTTCTCGGGGTCGCCATTGGCCGGCACGACGAACGCCTTCGGGGTCTCGCCCCACTTCTCGCTGGGCGCGGGGATCACCGCGGCGTCGGCCACCTCGGGATGTTCGAACAGGGTGTCCTCGAGCTCGATCGAGGAGATGTTCTCGCCGCCCGAGATGATGATGTCCTTCTTCCTGTCCTGGATCGAGACCATGCCGTGCTCGTCGACGACGGCCAGGTCGCCGGTGTGGTAGTAGCCCTCGATCCGCTCGGAGAACGCCTCCTCGGTGGCCTCGGGCTTCTCCCAGTAGCCGTCCATCACCTGGTTGCCCCGGACGACGATCTCGCCGATCGTGCCCTCGTCGCGGGGGACGTCCGCGCCGTCCTCGTCGACGACCCGGACGTCGGTGCCGAGATAGCCGAGTCCCTGGCGCTTCTTGATCGAGAACCGTTCGGTCCCCTCCGGCAGGAGGCGTCCGGCGTCCGAGGTCGTGATCAGCGGCCCCGTCTCGGTCGCGCCGTAGACGTGTTTGAGGTGCCAGCCGAACTCGTCCTCGATCGTGCGGATCGTCGCCTCGGGCGGCGCGGCGCCCGCGGTGGCCGCCCGGACGGGGTTCGTCCCCCGGGTGTCCTCGCCGGTCTCCTCGTAGCGCTCGATCAGCATGTTCAACACGGTCGGTGCGGCACAGAGGTATGAGACGCCCTCCTCGCGAACGGTCTCGAGGATCCACTCGGCGTCGATCCCCCGCGTACAGACGTGTTTCGCGCCCATCCCCGTGACCGCGTAGATGTGACCCCAGCCGTTGACGTGGAACATCGGCAGCGTCCACAGGTAGACGTCGTCGTCACGGACCTCCTGGTGGACGGAGACGAGGTAGGCGTGGATCGTCTCGCCCCTGTGGGTCCGACAGACGCCCTTCGGATCGCCGGTCGTCCCCGAGGTGTAGTTGATCGTGATGACCTCGTCCTCGCTCATCTCGGGGCGGTCGTACTCGCCGTTCCGGTCGATCAGCGTCTCGAAGTCCTCCCAGTCGCCCTCGGTCGCGCCCGCGTCGTTCGAGACGTAGAGCTCCGTGGGCACCGAGTCGCGGATCGGCTCGATCTTCCCGGCGTGCTCGTGGTCCGCGATGACCGCCGTCACGCCCGCGTCGTTCAGGACGTACTCGAAGTCGTCGGGGACCAGCCGGTAGTTCAGCGGCGTGTGGATCGCACCCAGCTGCATGATCGCGTAGGCGGCCTCGAGGTGGTAGTGGGTGTTCGGGTCGAGCACCGCTACCCGGTCGCCCTTCCCGATCCCCCGCTCCTGGAGGGCCGCCGAGAGCCGATCGACCCGCTCGCCCAGCTCGTCGTACGTGTATCGCTCCTCCGTCGTCGCCACCACGGCCTCCCGGTCGCCGTAATGCCTGCGCGCTCTGTCGAGGAAGTCGGTCGTCAGCAGTGGCTTGTGCATACCTCGACGAACGTTTATCACAAATCGTGATATACGTTTTCGTCGGGCGGTTACTCCTCCTCGAACGCCTCGACGCCGGCCTCCGCGACCGCCATGTCCTCGTCGACGACTCCGCCGCTGACGCCGATACCGCCGACGATCTCCCCGTCGGACCGGAGCGGGAACCCGCCCCCGAAGACGACGATCCGGCCGTCGTTGGTCGCCTCGACCCCGAACAGCGACTCGCCCGGCTGGGCCTCGGCCGCCAGCTCGTCCGTCGGCATCCGGAGGCCGACCGCGGTGTAGGCCTTCCCCTGGGCGATGTCGACGCTCGCGAGCATCGCCCCGTCCATCCGATGGAAGGCGACGAGGTTCGCTCCGCGGTCGACGACGGCGATACACATCGGAACGTCGATCTCCTCGGCCTTCGCCTCCGCCGCCTCGATCACGTTCGTCGCCGCCCCGAGTTCGATGTCGTTCATGGTTTCTCACCTCCCCTCCGTTCGGGAGGCACAAAACCGTACACGGTATCTCTCATCTGACGGACACAAGAGGGTGGTTACCGGGCCAGCCCGGCCGTCTCCCGGTAGGTGCCGTGTTCGGCCTCGAAGACGTCCATCACCTCGCCCATCGTCGCGTAGGCCTTCACGGCGTCGACGATGTGGGGCATGACGTTCTCACCCTCGCGGATCGCCGCCCGGAGCGCGTCGAGGTGGCGCCCGACGGCGTCGTCGTCGCGTTCGGCCTTGACCTCGCGCAGGCGTTCGATCTGGTGGTCGTAGGCGGCCTGCTCGTCGACGTGGAGCACGTCGGGGCTGGTGTCCTCCTCCAGGACGTAGCTGTTCACGCCGACGACGACCTCCTCGCCCTCCTCGACGCGCTCCTGGTACTCGTAGGCGGCGTCCTGGATCTCGCGATGGAAGTAGCCCTCCGCGATGCCCCGGAGCACGCCGTCGCGCATCGATCCCTCGCCCATTCCGCGGATCTCCTCGAGGTACTCCATGGTCCGCTCCTCGGTCTCGTCGGTCAGCGCCTCGACGGCGAAGCTCCCGCCGAGGGGATCGACGACGTCGGCGACGCCCGACTCCTCGGCGATGATCTGCTGGGTCCGCAGCGCGACCCGCACCGCCTCCTCGCTGGGCAGCGCGAGCGCCTCGTCGAAGGAGTTGGTGTGCAGCGACTGGGTCCCGCCCAGCACGCCCGCGAGCGCCTGGATCGTGACGCGAACCACGTTGTTCAGCGGCTGCTGGGCGGTGAGCGACTGGCCCGCCGTCTGGGTGTGGAACTTCATCCGTTTGGACTCGGGCGCCTCGGCGCCGTACCACTCGTCCATGATCCTCGAATAGATCCGCCGGCCCGCGCGGAACTTCGCGACCTCCTCGAGGATGGAGTTGTGGGAGTTGAAGAAAAAGGAGAGCTGCGGGGCGAACGCGTCGATCTCCAGGCCGCGCTCCAGACAGTCCTCGACGTAGGCGAAGCCGTCCGCGAGGGTGAACGCGAGTTCCTGGACGGCCGTCGAGCCCGCCTCGCGGATGTGGTAGCCCGAGATCGAGACGGGCTTGAAACGCGGCGTCTCCTCGACGGCGAACTCGATGGTGTCGGTGACCACCCTGAGGGAGGGCTCCGGGGGGACGACCCACTCCTTCTGGGCGATGAACTCCTTGAGCATGTCGTTCTGGAGGGTTCCCCTCACGTCCTCGCGGGGGACGCCCTGTCGGTCGGCGAGCGCGACGTACATCGCGTAGATCACCGCGGCCGAGGGGTTGATCGTGAAGCTCGTCGAGACTTCCCCGATGTCGATCCCGTCGAACAGCACCTCCATGTCGCGCAGCGTGTCGACGGCGACGCCCTCCTTGCCGACCTCGCCCTCCGAGAGGGGGTTGTCGCTGTCCTTGCCCATCAGGCTGGGCATGTCGAAGGCGACCGACAGCCCCGTCTGGCCCTCGTCGGTCAGGTAATGAAAGCGTTCGTTGGTCTCCTCGGCGGTGCCGAAGCCCGCGAACTGGCGCATGGTCCAGGTGCGCCCCCGGTACATCGTCGGATACACCCCGCGCGTGTACGGCTCCTCGCCGGGGAAGCCCAGATCCGCCTCGTAATCGAGGTCCGCCACGTCGTCGGGCGTGTACAGCCGGTCGACGTCGAGGTTCGAGACGGTCGCGAACCGCTCCGCCCGCTCGCCGTGGCGCTCTAGGGCCGGATCGAGGCTCCGCTCCTCCCAGCGCCGTTTGCCCTCGCGGATGGCCGAGAGCTCCTCCTCGTCGTACATACCCCGATTTTGCCGGGACGACCATTAAGGATTCCGGGCGAGCCGGCGTATTTTTTTGGGATATTTTGGTTAAAATTTATATAAGTAGAAATACATATGTCTGACGTAACTCATGGTCCGCTATCCCGACTGGTGTTGCCAGCATTGCGGCGAGCCGCTCCGAACCGTGCCCTGTCTGAACTGTATCCAGCTCGGCGAGATGGAGGTGAAGACTGACCGCCCCGCCGACGGTGCTCTGATCGGTCGATCGGGGTGAGTCACTGGAGCCGTTCGGTCGTCTCGACCAACGGGTGGCGCGCGTAATCGACCACCGCGATGTCGTCGATCGAGGAGAGCCCCTCCTTGCGGGCGGTCCGCTCCATTCCGAGTTCGAGCTCCTCGTCGATGACGATCACGTAGGCGTCCATCTCCCCGATGTCGAGCCTGTCGGCGGCCATGACCCGGTGGTGGCCGTCGGCGAGCAGGAGCCGGCCGTCGACGTCGATCACGACCAGCGGCTCGGCGAGCCCGTGTTCGAGCTCGTAGCGCCGGCCTTCGAGTTCGTCGGCGTAGACCTTCCCCTGGGTCGGGACGAGGTTCGAGAGCGGGACGGTGCGGCGCTGTTCGCTCACGGAGATGTCGTGGATGCTCTCGAGGGTGCGGATCAGCTTGCCGACCTTCTCGGGGGTGGCGCGCTCGATCTGGCTGCGGATCACGTCGGCGTTCGAGATGATCCCGACGAGGTTGCCCGCGTCGTCGACGACCGGGAGCTTCTGGATGCCCGACCGGAGGATGACCCGGGCGGCGTCGGTCACCTTCATCCGGGGGTGGGCGACGACGAGGTCCGTGCTCATCACCTTGAAGATCGGCTCGCCGTCGTTCGCGAGCAGCAGGTCGCGGGCGCTGACGAACCCCTCGACGCGCCGACCCTCACAGACGGGAAAGCCGCTGTGTTCGTCGCTCTCGGCGATCCGCGTGGCCACCTTCCCGACCGAGGCGTCGGGCGAGACCGTCACCACGTCGCGGGTCATGTACTCGTTGACGCGCGGTTTCCCGTCGGTGACGCCTACGTTCATGCCCCACCCAGGGTGGCGGTTCGCAAAAGCTTCACGCTACCGGCGCCGAGGCGTCGGGTACCAGTCGCTCGGGTCGTCGGACGGTCGGGAACCGCCGGCGTTCCGGGCCGAAAGCGTCTCGAAGAAACGCCCGTCGATCACTCCCTGAACGATCTCGGTGAGCAGCTCCTCGTTGTCCTCGCCCTCCTCGCCGAGGAAGCCGAGCGGGATCTGCGCGCCCGCCATCCCCGCGTGACCGCCCGCGCTCCCGATCTGGTCGAACGCGTCGCGCAGCGTCTCGCCGATGTCGAGGTCGGGGCCGCGCGCCCGCGCGGAGATGTAGACGGTTCCGTCGGTGAAGCCGTAGACGAGCGACGCGGTGACGCCCTCCATGCCGAGCAGGCGGTCGGCCGCCTGGGCGAGGGCGTCCCGGTCCCGAAGACGGCCGATGCAGGTCGTACAGACGCCCTTCTCGACGCGGCTGTTACGGATCGCGCGGGCGAGCGTCTCGAAGGTCTCCGAGCTGACCGTGGGTCGTTCGACCTGATCGAGGACGCCCGCGTCGACCAGCGGGAGCAGGAACGCCGCCGACTCGAAGTCGAGCGAGGAGACCCCCCGCGAGAAGTCGTCAGTATCGGTCCGGATCCCGAAGAGGAGGGCGGTCGCGAGCTCCTCGTTTGGCTCGAGCCCGAGCGCGTCGAAGTACTCGACGAGCATCGTGCTCGTCGAACCGACGTCGCTTCTGACGTCGAGATGGCGGGCCTCGACCGGCCCCGGCGAGGGGTGGTGATCGATGACGACGTCTATCGGGGTGTCCTCCGGGAGCGGGTCGTTCACGCCGGGAAGGGAGTGATCGACCAGCGCGATCGCGTCGAACCGCTCGATCACTTCGGGATCCTTGAGCCGGGTGAGCTCGAGGTCGAGGACGTTGACCAGCGCGCGGTTCTCCTGATGGGAGATGTCCCCGAAGTAGTACGCGCCGGCCTCGGCCCCGACGGAGCGGGCGAGCGTCGCGAGGGCGATCCCGCTCGCGATCGCGTCGGGGTCGGGGTTGTCGTGGAGCATCACGCCGAGCTCCCCGTCGATCCCCGCGAGCAGCGACCGGAGGTGGCGCGCGTGCTCGGGGGCGTAGCCGGTAACTGTTTCGGCGGCGTGCTCGCGGAGAGCGCTCGTCGGGTCGAGGACCGTTTCGACCAGTTCCTCGAGCGCCTCGCGCTCCGCCTCGGTCGGGTCGTGGCCGGTGTAAGCGACGATCGGCAGCCCCGCGAAGATCTCGCTCGCCGCCCGCGCGATCGCGACGTTCCGTTCGGGCGAGCCGGTCCCGATGAAGACGCTCGAGACCTCCGTACGGACGTTCGAGAGCACCGACTCGTCGGCCGGATCCGCGGCCGTGATCGTCACGTCTCGTTGCGGGAACTCCCGCTGTTCGGGATCGAGCGTCACGACGTGGACCCCGACCGCCTGCTCCTTCGCGAGATCGATCAGCGCGTGGCCGACGGTCCCGGCGCCACATCCGAGGAGCAGTCGAGACGCCATATGTGAGTCGGTAGCCCACGGACGCGCTAAAGCCTACCGTCTCGAACGAACGTGATCATCACGAGCGGGCGTCGGGAGAAGGGACGGAAGCCGTCAGGCGAGCAGCGAGGCCGCGGCGGTCTGTGCGAGGTCGACGACCGGGAACGCCGGCAGCAGCGCGACCGTCATCAGGCCGGCGGCGATGATCGCCACGTAGAGCCCGACGGGCTGGCGTGCGACGTCGAACTCCCGAATCGGGTCCTCGATCCAGATCGCCTTCACGAGCCGGGAGTAGTAGAACAGCGACAGCGCGCTGGTGAGCGCGCCGACCGCGGCGAGCCACCAGACGCCCGCGCCGACCGCGGCGGTGAAGAGGACGTATTTCGAGAGGAAGCCGCCCCCGATCGGCAGACCCGCGAGGCTGAACAGGAACACCGTCATCGCGACGCTCGCGATCGGCGCCTGGCGCCACATCCCGTTGTAGTCCTCGAAAGTCCGCCCGATGCCGCGGTACTCCGCGAGCGCGACGAACAGGAACGCGCCGGTGTTCATGAATCCATAGACGAGGAGATGCATCATCGCCGCACCCATCACCAGCGAGTCCTGCCCGCCGCCGAGCGCGGCGAGCCCGATCAGCACGTAGCCCGCGTGTCCCACCGACGAATAGGCGAGCATCCGCTTGACGTTCTCCTGCATCGCGGCGGCGAAGTTGCCGACGATCATCGTCACGACCGCGAGCACCTGGAAGATCAGCACCCAGTCGATGCCCAGCGCGACGACGACGTCCAGCGGGAACGCCTCGACGAAGACGCGGAAGGCGATCACGAAGCCGGCGGCCTTCGACGCCGAGGAGAGGAACGCGCTCACGGGTGCGGGCGCGCCCTCGTAGGCCTCCGGTGCCCAGAAGTGGAACGGCACCGAGGCGGTCTTGTAAGCGACCCCGCCGACGATCATCAGCACGCCGACGCCCAGCAGCCCGACGTTGTCGGTCTCGGCGACGCCCGCGGCGACCGCGTCGAGCTGCAGCGAGCCCGTCGTCGCGTAGACGAGGCTGATCCCGTAGACGAGGATCGCGCTCGAAAGCGCGCCGATCAGGAAGTACTTCAGCCCGGCCTCGACGCTGCCGCGGTTGTGTTTGAGGAACGCGACCAGCGCGAACGACGAGAGGCTCGCGAGTTCGATCGCGATGAACGCAGTGATGAGGCTGTTGGCGTTGGCCATCAGCGCCATCCCGGTCGTCGCGAGCACGATCAGCGAGTAGAACTCGCCCTGGTGGGGCTGGTCGTGCAGGTAGTCGTAGCTCCCGACGACGACCAGTGCCGCGACGCTCGTGACGACGAACGTGAAGAAGAGGCTCATCCCGTCGACGACCACCTGGTCGGCGAGCAGGGAGAGCCCCTCCGGCTGGCCCACGCCGGCGAAGAAGTACCAGACGGTGACCCCGAGCGTGCCGAGGATGCCGACGAGCGAGAAGGCCGCGAGCGGGCCGTTGTTCGAGCCCTTGGGGTCGATACTGTCGGCGATGAACAGCAGGAACGCCGTCGTCGCGAGGATGACGACCGGCGCCAACGCGATCCACGTCGAGGGCTGAGTCACGAGCGGCTGTGGTAGCTGCGACAGCATCAGGCATCACCCCCCAGTTCGACGATCGGATCAACGGCGTCCTGAATCATGGTGAAGAAGATGTCCGGATCGACCCCCAGCAGGATGATGAGGCCGATCAGGACGAACAGCGGCGCGACGTCGTGTAGCGGTGCGCGCGTGACCTCGTAGTCGGTCTCGAGCCTGAACTGCCCGAACAGCGTGCGCTGCATCGCGAAGAGCAGGTAGCCCGCGACGATCACGATGCCGAACATCGCGATCGCGGTGAAGATCGGCGCGCTGGGCAGGACGGTCGACTGGAACGCCCCGAGGAAGATCATGAACTCCCCGGCGAAGCCGGCCATCAGCGGCAGGCCCATGTAGCCGAAGGCAGCGGCGATCAGGATCCCGACGGTGATCGGCATCCGGTCGGCGATCCCCGAGATGTCCCCGACCATCCGCGTGTGCGTGGCGTTGTAGATCACGCCGACGGCCATGAACATCAGCCCCGAGATCAGCCCGTGGGCGACCATCTGGAAGGTCGCGCCGCCGATTCCATACACTGTGAACGCCACCAGCCCGAGGATCACGTAGCCCATCGAGGAGATCGAGGAGTACGCGACGATGCGCTTGAGGTCCTGTTGGGCCAGCGCGAGCATCGCGCCGTAGATGACGCTGAAGACGCCGAGCGCCGCGATCGGGATCGCGAGCGTCGCCGCGACGTCGTAGAGCATCGTGAAGTTGAACCGAAGCAGCGCGTAGGTCCCCATCTTCAGGAGGACGCCCGCAAGCAGCACCGACACCGGCGTCGGGGCCTCGACGTGGGCGTCGGGCAGCCAGGTGTGGACCGGGAAGATCGGCACCTTGACCGCGAAGCCGAAGAAGATCGCGATGAACGCGGCGAGCGCGAGCGCGTCACTAGTGAGCCCGGCGAAGCCGCCGAGCTCACCGTCATGTAGCGCCTGGGTGATCTCGGGCATGCCGAAGCTCGTCACCGAATCGCCCAGCCCGAAGACCAGCGCGATGAAGCCGATGAACATCACCAGCGAGGCGACGTTCGTGTAGACGAAGAACTTGATCGCGGCGTACTTGCGCCGGGGACCGCCCCAGACGCCGATCAGCAGGTACATCGGGATCAGCACGGCCTCCCAGAAGACGAACCAGACGAAGAAGTCGAGCGCGGTGAACACGCCGATGAGACTCGCCTCCATGAAGAGGATCAGCCCGTAGAACTGCGAGACCCGCTCGGTGATCGGCGTCCACGCGCTCATGATCGCGAGCGGGACCAGCACGGTCGTCAGGACGAGAAGCGGGAAGCTCACGCCGTCGAGGCCGACGTGCCAGTTGATCGCGTAGGGTTCGAAGCCGATCCACTGGGTTTGTGTTTCGAAGGCAACGGTGCTGCCTTCGAGCAGGGCGTTGCCGCTCGCGTCGAAGCCGGTCCACATGTAGAGGCTCCCGACGAGCGGGAGCAGGCTCAGTGCGAACGCGACCTGTGGCGCGTAGGCTTCCGGCGTGATGAAGACGGCGAGCGCCGCGACGAACGTGACTGCGATGAGTGTCTCGATCAACATTCAGAACCACCCTCCGTAGATGCCGAAGGCCACAAGCAGGACGACCAGCGCGATCGTGATCATCGCCGCGTAGTTGGTGACGACCCCGCTCTGGACCCGGCGGATCCGGTCGCTTCCGAGCAGGCTGACGCTACTGGCGCCGTTGACGACGCCGTCGATGACGCCCTGGTCGAACGTGTCCGCCGCGCGGGCCGTCCGCTGGGTCAGGCCTTCGGCGAGCCAGACCTGGTACTCGTCCTGGTAGTAGTTCGCGACCAGCACGTCCTTCGCCCCGCCGAGCTTCTCGGTGTGGCGCTCGGGCTCGGGGCCTCGGTAGAGGAACACCCCGACACCCGCGCCCGCGAGCGCGACGGCGAGCGCGACGACGCCGGGCAGCAGCGGGCTCAGCTCGGCGGCCTCGAGGCCGGCGAACTCCGCGGCGGTCGCCGTGTACGTCGAGTAGGCGAGCTCCTCGGGACCGCTATCGAGCCAGTTCGAGAGGTAGGTGATGTCCGCACCCGTCACCTCCGCGACCGGCACCATGTTGACGAAGCCGGCGACCGCCGCCAGCACGCCCAGCACCGCCAGCGGGATCTTCGTGTTCCACCCCAGCGCGACGGGGTGTTCGGCGTGGTCGCTTCTGGGCTCGCCGTGGAAGGTCAGCAGGACCATCCGGAACGTGTAGAGGCCGGTGAAGAACACCGCGAGCAGCCCCATGGCGTAGGCGGCGAGCATGATCGGCTCGTTGAGCCCCACGATCAGCGCGTCGTAGAGGATCTCGTCCTTGCTCCAGAAGCCCGAGAACGGGATGATCCCCGCGAGCGCGAGCGAGCCCGCGAGGAACGAGTAGTAGGTGACGGGCATCTCGTCCTTCAGCCCGCCCATATGCCACATGTCCTGTTCGTGGTGCATCGCGATGATGACCGCACCCGCACCCAGGAACAGCAGCGCCTTGAAGAACGCGTGGGTCATCAGGTGGAAGGTCGCGGCGACGTAGCCCGCAACCCCCAGCCCGAGCATCATATAGCCGTACTGGGAGATCGTCGAGTACGCGAGCACCTGCTTGATGTCGTCCTTCACGACCCCCATCGTCGCCGCGAACAGCGCCGTGAAGCCGCCGGTGAAGGCGATGATCCCCAGCGCGGTCGGGCTCAGCGCGTAGAAGCCGAACATCCGCGCGACCAGGTAGACCCCGGCGGCGACCATTGTCGCCGCGTGGATCAGCGCCGAGACCGGCGTGGGGCCCTCCATCGCGTCGGGCAGCCAGGTGTGAAGCGGGAACTGGGCGGACTTGCCGATCACGCCGCCGAGCACCAACAGCCCGAGGATCGTGATCCACGTCTCGGCGGTGAAGCCGAACAGCGTCTCGCCGCCCTCGATGGCCTCCTGGGCGAGCTGGGGGAACGCCCCCTCGCCCGCGAACTGTGCGGTGCCGAACGTCGCGAGGATCCCGACGACGCCGATCAGGAAGAAGTAGTCGCCGAAGCGGGTGACGAGGAACGCCTTCTTCGCGGCGCTCGGAGGGGCGTCCTCGCGGAACCAGAAGCCGATCAGCAGGAACGAGCACAGCCCCACGAGCTCGAAGAACATGAACGCCATCAGCAGGTTGTCCGCGAAGACGAACGCGAGCATGCTGAAGGTGAACAGCCCGAGGCCGGCGTAGTATCGCGGCAGGCCGGTCTCGCCCTCGTCGTTCATGTAGCCGAGGCTGAACATGTGGACGAGGAAGGCGATCAGCGAGACGATGACGAGCATCATCGTCGACAGCGGGTCCAAAAGCAGGCCGAAGGTCAGCGAGATCGTCTCCTCGCCGACGCCGGCGACCCACGTGTAGAGCGTCTCGTCGTAGATCTCGCCGCCCGAGACCCGGACCATCGCCCAGATCGAGAGCAGCAGCGAGCCGCCGGTCGCGGCCATGCCGACGAACGCCCCCTTCTTGGGGAGGTACTCGCCCGCAGCGAGCGCGATGACGAACGATGCGAGCGGGAACAGTGCGATCAACGGTGCGTATTCGAATGCCATCTCGTTACCACCTCATCGTCGTCGCCTCGGTCACGTCGATGCCACGGAAGTTGCGATAGAGGACGAGGATGATCCCGATCCCGATCGCGACCTCCGCGGCGGCAAGCGCCATCACGAACAGCGCGAACGTCTGTCCGGTCAGGTTGCCCCACTGCAGCGAGAAGGCGACGAAGTTGATGTTCGCTGCGTTGAGCATGAGTTCGACGCTGATCAGGAACATCAGCGCGTTACGTCGGGTCAGCACGCCGAACAGGCCGATACAGAACACGCCCGCCGAGAGGACGAGGTACCACTCGACGGGGACGAGCAGCTGGGTCGGAGCGATCATCTACTCCTCACCCCCCTCGAAGCCCCCGCGTTCGGGGACCAGCTCCCGATCCCGTTCCTCGTCGTCGTTCCGTGCGAGCATCACCGAGCCGTCGAGGGCGGCGTCGAGCACGATCGCGATCGCGAAGAAGGCGACGATGAAGCCCTCGGCGGGCACCTCGCCGGCCTCGATGTTGAACAGCGCGTAGCCGATGTTCGCGGTGATGTTCGCGTCGGCCGGGAACCCCTGCGGGGCGGGGAACGACGACGTGACGAAGACGAACGCCAGCACACAGAAGAGCGCGACGGCTCCCAGCCCGGGAAGCAGGTGGCTTCCGAGCTGGAGCTTGGGCTTAGTCGGCATTGCTCGCCTCCGTGTCGGTCGGCCCCACGCCCTGTGCGCCCCGGTCGGCCTCCTGGGTCTCGTCGTGCGTCAGCATCACGGCGAACGTGATCAGGATGAGCACCCCGCCGACGTAGACGAGGATCTGCACCGCCGCGAGGAACTCGGCCTGCAGCGTCACGTAGTGGATCGCGACGCTCAGGAGTGCCACCCCGAGCAGGAGCGCCGCGTGCCAGACGTCCCTGACGAGGACGACGCCGAGGCTGCTCGCGAGAGTCACCCCCGCAAACAGCGCGAACGCCGCTGTTTCTAATACCATTATCTCATCACTCAGGCGCACGCCCTTTGAAGATTTCGAGATGAACGCGGCGGCACGCGAATTTTCGGTTCAGTACTGTCGCTGTTCGGGGATGAAAACGAACCGCTACCGCGGGTAGCTACTGGTAGTCGACCTCGCCCTCGCCCTCGCCGATCCACGCGCCGCGGTCGGGCTCCCGGGACTCGAGGGGGTCGATGTCCTTGTACCACGGGACGTTCCCGAGCTGTTCCTTGTTGTAGACCAGGTCGTCCTTCGTATCGCCCGTGAACTCGAAGTTCTGGGTCAGCAGGATCGCGTCGACGGGACAGACCTCCTCGCACAGCCGGCAGTAGATGCACTGGCCGATGTGGAGGTTGTACTGCTCGCCGTTTCGCTGTTCGTCCATCACGATCTGGATGGTGTCGTTCGGACAGACGTTCTCACACTGACGACACCAGATACAGCGTTCCTGGCTGAACTTGTGGATCCCCCTGAACCGGGGGCTCACTTCGGGCGCGGTTTCGGGGTACTCGACGGTGAACGTGTTGCCGTCGAGCGCGTGCTTCATCGTCGTTGCCATCGATTTCATTAGTCCGATCATGCGATGAACACCCCCACGATGATGGCCGTGAGAACCAGGTTGGCGAAGGAGAGCACGAGCATGCCCTTCCAACCGATCTCGATCAGCTGATCGATCCGAACCCGGGGCAGCGCCGAGCGCGCCCACTGGGTGAACAGGAAGATCGCCCAGATCTTGATGATGAACCAGACGATCCCCGGCAGCACGGGCCCCGCGGGCCCGCCGAGGAACAGCGTCGTGACGATCGCCGCCCCCAGGAAGATGTGCAGGAACTCCCCGAGGTAGATCAGCACGAAGTAGACGCTCGAGTACTCGGTCTGGTAGCCGGCGATGATCTCGGTCGGTGCCTCGGGCACGTCGAAGGGGTTACGACCCACTTCGGCCATGTTCGCGACCATGAACAGCACGAACGCGAACGGATTGACGAACGCGTACCACGAGGGGATCCCGACGCCCGCGACCGTCGCGAGCGGCTGGGCCTGCGCGGCGACGATCTCGCTCATCTGGAGCGTCCCCGCGAAGATCACGACCGACGCCGCGGTGACGATCAGCGGGATCTCGTAGGCGATGTTCTGGGCGACCGCGCGCAGCCCGCCGAGCATCGAGTACTTGTTGTTCGAGGCGTAGCCCGCGGTCGTCAGGCCGAGCGAGGCGATCGAGGCGATCGCGAAGACGAGAACCAGCCCCGTCTCGGGGTCGGCCAGATGGATGCCGTTGCCCATCGGAATTACCGCGAAGCCAAGCATCGCCGAGGAGGCGATGATCAGCGGCGCGAGGTCGTAGGCCGGTCGGTCGGCGCCGTCGGGGATGATCAGCTCCTTCGCGAGCAGTTGGACCGAGGCCGCGGGGATGATCAGGATCCCGGCCGGTCCGTGTCGGTTGACCGCGATCCGGTCGGTGAAGGCGGCGGTGATCTTCCGTTTCGCCCACGGCCCGGCGACGCCGCTCATCGCGAGCATCAGGTTGGCGATGACGAATGCCGCGAGGAGCGCGGCGATGAACTCGCCGAAGACCCCGAACTGATCGAGCCCGGTGAGGTCGGCGATACGGTCGGGCAGCACCACGTCCTGCAGCGGCAACAAACCGACCATTCAGCGATCCACCTCCCCGAGGATGATGTCGAGGCTGCCGAGCGAGGCGACCAGGTCGGCGACGTACTCGCCCTCGGCCATCTCCGGCAGCGCGTGGAGGTTGTGGAAACACGGGCTGCGGATCTTGAACCGGGCGGGCTTGTCGGTGCCGTCCGAGCGCATGTAGATCCCGACCTCGCCCTTCGCGCCCTCGACGGCACGGTAGATCTCGGCGTCGGGGTCCGGTCGCAGCGTCCGGGGGACGTTGGCCTGGACCTGCCGGTCGTCCTCGGGCCAGCTCTCGAGCAGGTCGACACACTGCTCGATGATCCGGGCCGACTCCTCGACCTCGCGCATGCGAACGAGCAGGCGTGAGTAGTTGTCGCCGGCCTCCTCCGTGACGACGTTCCAGTCGAGTTCGGGGTAGTAGCCGTAGGGGTCGTCGCGCCGGAGGTCGTAGTCGATGCCCGACCCGCGGGCGACGGGCCCCGTGACCCCGTACTGCTTCGCGGTCTCGCGGTCGAGCACGCCCGTGTCGACCGTCCGTTTCTGGAAGATCTCGTTGGAGGTGATCAGGTCGTGGTACTCCTGGGTCGCAACCGGCAGCTCGTCGAGGAAGTCGCGGATCTTCTCGAAGAACTCCTCGCGGGGCTCGGGGACGTCCCAGACGACCCCACCGACGCGGAAGTAGTTGAGCATCATCCGCTGGCCGGTCAGGTCCTCGAGAATGTCCTGGACCTTCTCGCGGTCACGGATTGCGTACATGAAGATCGCCGTGAAGTCCCCGTAGATGTCGAGACAGAACGTCCCGAGTGCGAGGAAGTGGCCCATCATCCGGCCGAACTCCGCCGACATCGTCCGGAGGATCTGGGCGTACTCCGGGACCTCGATGTCCGCCATGTCCTCGATGGTCCGGGCGTAGGCGTACTCGTTCGTGGGCTGTGAGGAGTAGTCCCACCGATCGGGGTACGGCATGATCTGGTGGCGGTAGGTCCCGTTCTGGGCCATCTGCTCCTCACACCGGTGGAGGTAGCCGACGTCCGGATCGACGTCGACGACCTGCTCGCCGTCGAGCACCGTCTTCAGGTGGAGCACGCCGTGGGTCGCCGGGTGGTGGGGACCGATGTTGAGGAACATCGTGTCCGTGTCCTCGTCGTAGTGGTCGTCGGCGATCGGGTTCTCGTGCTCGGCGAGCGTGACGATCTGCGGGCGGTCCTGGTCGTAATCGAGCGCCAGCGGGTGGCCCTGCCAGGTCTCGGGCAGCAGGATCCGCCGCGGATCGGGGTGGCCCTCGTACTCGATGCCCACCAGGTCGAAGGCCTCCCGCTCATGCCAGTCGGCGGTCCGGTAGACCGGTTCGGCGGTCTGGCTCACCGGGTCGTCCTTGGCCGTCGGCACGACGATGCCCACCTCCTGGGTCCGGTCGTCGTACTTCGTGAGGTAGTAGATCGACTCGTAGCGGTCCTCGTACTCCTGGGGGACGAGCAGCGAGAGGTGATCGAACCCCGCCTCGTCGCGGAGCGCGAACAGCACGTCCTGGACCTCGTCGGGGCGGATGACGAACGCCTCCGTGTCCGTATGGGTCTCGCGGCCCAGCACGTGCTCGCCGAGCAGCTCCTCGATCGCGTCGTAGTCGACGCTCTCGTCCGTTGCGTACCGTTGTCGGGGTGGTTTCTCGAGGCTCATGGCGAATCGGCCCAGTTGTACCGCATGATCAGGTCGTCGGTGTCGATCTGATCCGCGAGCTTCTCGGTCAGCTCGTCCTGTTCGAGGTCGCCGAACTGCTCGAGCTCGTATGGCTTGACCGTCACCGGCGCGGACTCGCCCTGTGAGATGCGCTCTTGGAGCTTCACGACGCCGTAGAGCAGTGCCTCGGGGCGGGGCGGGCAGCCGGGGACGTTGATGTCGACCGGGATGACCTCCTCGGCGCCCTTGACGACGTTGTAGCCCTCCTGAAACGGCCCGCCGGAGATGGCACACGAACCCATGTTCACGACGAACTTGGGCTCGGCCATCTGGTCGTAGACGCGCTTCATCCGCGGGGCGAACTTCGAGACGATCGTCCCGGGGATGATGATCGTGTCGGCCTGTCGGGGCGAGGCCCGTGGCACGCCCGAGCCGAACCGGTCGAGGTCGTGTTTCACGGCGTAGGTGTGCATCATCTCCAGGCTGCAGCAGGCGATCCCGAACTGCAGCATGAACATCGAGGAACCTCGCGCCCAGTTCATGAACTGGTCGAACTTGGTGAGAATGAACGGCGAGGAGCCGAAGGCCTCACGCAGCCGCGAGTTGAACCGGCTGTCGACGTCGCCCATGCGAGCCTCGCGGGTCTTCGTCATGGGATCGCTGCTTTCGTGTATCGTTCGTTTTGGTGTGTCGCTCATTGTAGTCTGCTCCGTTTGGTCGCTTCCGGGCTCTTGATCCACTGTACCACACCCGTGCGCCACGCCCAGATCAGCGCGGCGACGAGAACGGCGATGAAGACCAACATCGGCCCCAGCGCGTGGAGCAGGCCGACCTGCGCCACGGCGTCACTGTAGATGAGTACCCAGGGGAAGATGAAGATCGTCTCGATGTCGAAGACGAGAAACAACAGCGCCACCATGTAGTACTGAATGTTAAAGCGAATGCGCGTCGTCCCCGTCGGGATCTCACCGCTCTCGTAGATGCTACTTTTGCCTTGTTCGGGGACCGTTGGCCGCAGCAGTGCCGATACCGCCATCATACCGAGCGGGATCGCCACCCCCACGACCGCCAGTGCCCCGACTGCTATCCATGTGCTCATAGGCCGTGTTCTCCGTAACGTTCGTCGGTTGGGAACCCACCTACATAAGGGTTGATTCTCGTTATTTCGCACCCGTCAGGGGCAAGCCTCACTGCTTTCCCTCCGCGCGGAATCCGGGGGTCCCCGACTCGTGGAGCTCCCGGGAGACCGCCGCGACCTCCCCCTGCAACCCCTCGTGGTACTCGACCAGCCGCTCGCGCAGCTCCCCGTGCTCGCGCGCGAGAACCTGCACCGCCGACAGCGCCGCGTTGAATGACTTGCCCGCGTCGACCGCGACCAGCGGCGCGCCCGTCGGCATCCCGATCACCGAGTCGACCGACTTCTCCTGGACGGGTACGCCGATCACCGGAACGGGAAAGGCCAGCGAGGCGGTCATGTTCGGCAGGTCCGCCGACTTGCCGCCCGCGCCCGCGATGATCACGTCCAACCCCCGGTCGGCCGCCGTCGTCGCGTAGGCGTCCATCAGCTTCGGCGTTCGGTGGGCCGAGACGACGTACGTCTCGAAGGTGA
Organism: Halalkalicoccus tibetensis; assembly: GCF_037996645.1. Lineage (NCBI taxonomy): Archaea > Methanobacteriati > Methanobacteriota > Halobacteria > Halobacteriales > Halalkalicoccaceae > Halalkalicoccus > Halalkalicoccus tibetensis. The sequence goes on along the minus strand of NZ_JBBMXV010000004.1, from coordinate 91,933 downwards.
ACCGCGCCTCCGGAGGGTCGTCGTAGTCGGTGACCTCCTCGAAGCCGAGCTCCGTGAGGGCCTCGTAGGCCCCGTACATGGTGTCGAGGTCCGAGTCGCTGCCCATGATGATCCCCACCTCGGGGGTCGCTTCGGGCTCGCGCTCGCGCTCCGCCTCGCGCTCGAACCCCTCGATCAGGTCCTGAAGGGTCATGGCTCGAACTCCACGTGCCGGCGGTATGTACGTGCCGACTCCAGCAGTTCGTCGGCCGAACGATCCCCGCCCAGGACGGCGAAGTGACCCATCTTGCGCAGCGGGCGGACCTCGTCCTTTCCGTACCAGTGGAGGTGGGCAAGCGGCTCGGCGAGTAGCTGATCCACCCCGGCGAGGCGCGCCTCGCGGGACTCGCGGTCGTCGCCGAGCACGTTCTTCGTCACGACCGGCTCGCGCAGCTCCGTCGATCCCAGCGGCAGGCCACAGACCGCCCGCGCGTGCTGCTCGAACTGCGAGCTGCGCGCGCCCTCGATCGTCCAGTGGCCCGAGTTGTGCGGCCGGGGCGCGATCTCGTTGACGAGGATCTCCCCGCTCGCTTCTCCCGAGGAACTCCGTCCCTCGCTCACTTCGAACAGCTCGATCCCGTACACCCCGCGACCCTCGAGCAGTTCGAGCACCTCGCGAGCGACCGACTGGGCGCGTTCGCGGACAGCCCCGCTCGCGCGCGCCGGGACTACGGTCTCCCGGAGGATCTCCTCCTCGTGGACGTTCTCGCCGACGACGTAGGTCGCGGTCTCGTCCGTTCCTTTGACGCCGATCACCGACAGCTCGCGCTCGAAGTCGATCATCTCCTCGACCATCGCCCTCCCGCCGAGTTCGGAAAGCACCGCCTCGGCGTCGTCGGGGTCCTCGATCGGAAGGTTACCCCGGCCGTCGTAGCCGCCCTCGCGGGCCTTGACCATCGCGGGCGTTCCCAGGTCGTCGAGGGCTGCCCGCAGCTCCCCAGGGGAATCGACGGCCCGGAGCTCGGGGACCGGGATCCCGGCGTCCGCGAGCGCGCGCTTCTGAACCAGCTTGTCCTGGATCGTCCGGAGGGTGTCGGGCGAGGGCTGGACGTCGACGCCCGTCTCCGCCGAGACCTCCTCGAGGACGTCCGGGTCGGCCAGCTCGATCTCGAAGGTCAGGACGTCCGCGCGCTCGGCGAGCTCCCGGATCCCCTCGGGGTCGTCGAACGCGCCGACGACCTGCTCGCGCGCGACGGGCGCGGCCGGGCAGTCGGGCGTCGGGTCCAGAACCACGGTCTCGATCCCGAGCGGCGCCGCCGCCTCGGCGAGCATCCGTCCGAGCTGGCCGCCGCCGACGACGCCCAACGTGGGTCCAGGTACGGTTCGCATCGTCATGGAGGGCGCTTCCGCGAGGGAGGCCAAAAGCCCACCGCTACCCGAGCACGTCCCCGGCCCACTGGGAGAGCGGGTCGTCCGTCTCGCGCATCCGTTCGAGCAGCCGCCTCTCGAGGTCCCCACGGGCATCCTCGTAGTCTGGATGCTCGATCAGGTTGGTCAGTTCGTGGGGATCCGACTCGAGGTCGTAGAGCTCGTTCCTGTCGGGGCCGTTGTGGACGTACTTGTATCGTTTCGTGCGGAGCATCCGCTGGGAGTAGAGCCCGAACTCGTCGCCGTGGTACTGGGCGAAATGGGCCTCGCGCCAGTCGGCGGGGACCCCCCCGTCGAGCAGCGGGCGGATCGACCGACCGTCGACGTCGGGGATCTCCGCGTCCGCCAGATCGAGGAAGGTCGGCATCAGGTCGTGCAGCGAGACGAACTCCCGGCAGGTCGAGCCCGATTCGACCTCGCCGGGCCAGCGGATCTGGAGGGGAATTCGGTAGGTGTCCTCGTACATCAGCGGTCCCTTGTTGAACTGGCGGTGACCGCCCGTGAAGTCGCCGTGGTCCGAGGCGTGGACGACCAGCGTGTCCTCGAGGTCCCCCTCATCGAGCGCGTCGAGGATCCGGCCGACCTGGTCGTCGAGCAGCGTCATGAACCCCCGGTACTTGGCGATGGCCTCCGACCAGGTCTCCCAGTCGAGCGCGTCGGCCCCGCGATAGCGGAGGTACCGCTCGTGGACGGCGGGCTTGCCCTCGAACGTCTCGGCGTAACTCCCCGGCCGTTCGATCGCCTCGGGGTCGTACATCGAGGCGTACGGTTCGGGCACGACGTAGGGGTGGTGGGGCCCGTAGAGGTCGGTTCTGAGAAAGAACGGCTCGTCAGTCTCGCCACGTAGGCACTCGATGGCCCGCTCGGCGATGTAGTAGGGTCGCGTCGCCTCGACGGGGGCCGGGTCGGTCGCGGCGACGAGCGTCCCGGTACCGGTGTGGATCCGGTCCTCCAGGTCCTCCAGGTCCCCCTCGTCCACGTCGACGCCGAGCTCCTCCCGGTAGCGCTCGAAGTCGCCGGCGAGGCCGGGGTCGTGGTGGCGGTCGGCCCCGCCGCGGTACTCGAAGCCGAAGTCCTCGGGACCCTGATCGCGCCCGACGTGCCACTTGCCGACGTACCGGTTCACGTAGCCCGCCTCGGCGAGCAGCTCCCCGAACGTCGGCAGCTCGGGCGGGAGGTTCGGCCGGATCGCGTCGGCCTCGTGGCAGTTGTTCAACATCCCGTGGTTGTGCGGGTAGAGCCCCGTGAGCAGCGACGCGCGCGCGGACGAACAGATGCTGATCGGGGTGTAGGCCCGCTCGAAGGCCATTCCGTCCTCGGACAATCGGTCGAGGTTCGGCGTCTCGACGGGAGAACCTGGCTCAGTGAGGTCGTAGCGCTCCTGATCGGTAAGAAGGAACAGGGCGTTCGGACGGCTCATAGATAGCCCAGATCGCGCAGCCGGCCCTTAGTGGCGTCGGTCATCTCGACCTCGCCGCCCTCCTCGGTGTGTTCGAAGGAGTCGAGCCAGTCGTCGAGTTCGTCGGCGAGGTCGGCGGCGATCTCGGCCTCGGTCGACGCGATGTCGAAGCGCTCCTCGGGATCCTGTTCGACGTCGTAGAGCTCCTCGGTGCCGTCCGAACCCCGGACGTACTTGTACTCCCGGGTGCGGATCGCCCGCAGCGAGCGGTCGTACTCGTAGAGCTCCTCGGGTATCTCGCCGAAACGCTCCTCCAGCTGCTCCATCGACGGCTGGGGGGAGACGTACTCGGCGACCACCGACTCCCGGTCCGGCCCGCCGGCGAGCAGCGACCGGCCCTGTGCCTGCTCGCACGCGGCGGGCGCGTCGGCGTCCGCGAGGTCGAGCAGCGTCGGGAACAGGTCGAGCAGCTGGACCAGCTCGTCCTCGCCGGTGGCGGGCTCGAAGGCCCCGCCGTGGATCACCAGCGGGACGTGGAGCAGGGTGTCGTAGACGTTGTACTGGTGGCCGAAGAAGCCGTGATCGCCGACGTTCTCGCCGTGGTCGCCACAGACGATCAGGACGGTGTCCTCCCACTCGCCGGCGTCCTTTAGGGCATCGACGAACTCGCCGATCTTCGCGTCCAGATAGGCGAGCTCGCCCTTATAGAGCCCCTCGAGCAGCTCGAACTCCCGATCGTCGATGTCGTACTCGCCGACGTCGTAGGCCCGGGGGTCCTGTCGGATCGCGGTCGCCTCGTCGTAGCCCCCCTCGGGCAGGAACGGCTCGGCGTACTCGCGGGGCGGGCCGTACTCGATGTGGGGCTCGATGTAGTTCGCGAAACAGAAGAAGGGACGGTCCTCCTCACGCTCGTCGAGCCAGTCGCCGATCCACTCGGTCGTCCGCGCGGCCCCGTCGTCGTCGTTCGTTCGAACGAACTCGTCGTAGAGCGCGTTCAGGCCGTTGACCAGCGGGTTACCCGAGAGCGCCTGCGAGACGAAGGCGTCGAGCTTTCCGCGGGCGTGCTCGGCCCGCGTCACCTCGCCGAGGTCGGTCTCGGACTGGACGAGCTGCCAGGTCTTGTGGAACGTCTCGAACCCGCGGGTGTAGCCGAACTCCTCGGTGATCCACGTGTTGTTCGAGATGCCGACCGTCTCGTAGCCCTCGGTCCCGAGCGCCTCGGCGAGCGTCCGGAGCTCCTCTCCGAGATGCGTGTGTCCGCCGTGGGCGCCGTGGCGCGACGTGTAGGTCCCGGTGAACAGCGACGCGTGGGACGGCAGCGTCCACGGTGCGCTCGTGAAGGCGTTCGTGTACTCGGTACCCTCCGCCGCGAGTTCGGCGAGCGTCGGCGTGACCGCCGGGTCGGCCGGAACGGTCTCCGTCGCCCGCGCCGTGTCCATGACGACGACCGCGATGTTTGGATGTCCCATCGTTCAGTCCCTAGTGGGGATGGTCGATATTGGGTCATTAATAGCAAATATGGGGGCCTTGCGTGCGCGCCCTATTCATGGGTATCGGCCGAAGCCCGCTGTGAACCGCCGATATCGCGGAGAGACCAGGTTGATACGGATCCGAGTGAAGTATCCATCGTCGAGAGCGGATCACATATAAAGTCCACGGTATCGCAGGCAGAAGGGGGAGTGCTCGGAGCGTTGTAGGTGTTCCCAAGACAGGGCCATGAAACCCGAACTAGAGGACATACTCCTGCCGTGTGGATGGGTCGCAGAGACCACCCACGAGGACAGGATCGCGTTCAGGCGGGACGAGGATCGGATCCGGCTCATCGCGGAGCCGGCCGACGAGAGCCCCGCCCTTCCGGAGCTGTGTGCGAGCCAGCTCTGGCGACTCGCCTGCGAACGGCGGGTCGGCGAAGCGAAAAGCGATATGGGGCTAGGATACGTATCCACGACGAACGCCGCAGTGGATACGTTACTCAGACACATGCAACAGATAAACGAGGTCGGCGAATCGGACGAGGGCATCTCCTTGAACAGACTACTCGAGCTGCTCGAGGCCGACTCGGCGATCGAAAGCCACGACGAGTGGGGGCGGACGGCGCCCGACGACCCGGGACCACAGCCGCTCCCATGAGCGACCACCAGCTGAGCCCGTCGGTGACCGAGGCGCTCTCGGAGCGCGACCTGTTGATCGTCTCGAACCGGCAGCCCTACTCGCACGATCGCGAGGACGGGGAGATCACCGTCTCCCGGCCCGCGGGCGGGCTGACGGCGGGGATCGACCCGGTGATGCAGCGCGCCGAGGGCACCTGGATCGCGTGGGGCGACGGCGACGCCGACTTCGAGGTCGCGGACGACGGGCGCGTCGAGGTGCCCCCCGACGACCCCTCGTATACGCTCTCGCGGGTCGACCTGAGCGAGGCGGAGCTCGAGGGCTACTACTTCGGCTACAGCAACCAGGCGCTCTGGCCGCTCTGTCACGGGATGGTCTATCCGATGCGCTGTGACGGGCGGGACTTCGAGCGCTACCGGTCGGTCAACCGCCGGTTCGCCGACGCGACCGTCGAGGAGGCGGGCGACGGGAGCCTGATCTGGTTCCAGGACTACCACTTCGCGCTCGCGCCCCGGTTCGTCCGCCGGGAGCTCCCGGGGGCGTTGCTCGCGCAGTTCTGGCACATCCCTTGGCCCACAGCCGACACCTTCGGCGCCTGCCCGCAGGCCGAGGAGCTGCTCGACGGGCTGTTGGCCAACGACCTGCTCGTCTTCCACGTCCCTGAGTACGTGGAGAACTTCCTCGACTGCGTCGCGGAGGCGGTTCCCGGGGCGAGCGTCGACCGCGAGGACCGGACGGTCAGCCACGCCGGGGTGGAGACGGCGGTTCGGGCGTTCCCGCTCGGGATCGACGCCGAGCGGACGGCGGAGCTCGCCAACCGGCCGGACGTCTGGCCCGACCTCGCCGAACGGTACGGGCTCGAGGGCCAGACGGTCGCAGTCGGCGTCGACCGGCTGGATTACACCAAGGGCATTCCCGAACGGATCGACGCCATCGAGCGCTTCCTCGAGGAGAACCCCGAGTGGCGCGGCGAGTTCACCTACGTCCAGAACGGCTCGGCGAGCCGGAGCGAGATCGAGGCCTACGAGTACCTCCAAAAGCGGGTCGACACCGCGATCGAGCGGGTCAACGACCGGTTCGGGACCGACGAGTGGCGGCCCGTCGTTCGGGTCGACGAGATGCTCCCCGAGGCGGAGCTGTACGCGCTGTACCGCCACGGCGACCTCGCGCTCGTGAGCGCACTACGCGACGGGATGAACCTCGTCGCGAAGGAGTACGTCGCCTCCCAGATCGACGACGACGGCGTCCTCCTGCTCTCGGAGTTCGCGGGCGCCCACGAGGAGCTCGGCGAGGACGCGGTGACGATCAACCCCTACGACACCCGGGCGTTCGCCGACGCGATCGAGCGGGCGCTCTCGATGCCCGCCGACGAGCGGACGGACCGGATGGCCGCCCAGCGACGACGCGTCTCAGAGTACGACCTCGTCGCGTGGATGGACGACGTCCTCGAGACCGCGCTCGCCCGCGAGAACGACCGCGACCTCTCGGTGACGCATGTCTGAGGTCGCGGGCGACTCGCTCGAACGGTTCGAGGACTCCCACGGGGAGATCCGCGAGGCCGTCGAGGAGGCCGCGGGTCTGGTGGTGTGTACGGACTTCGACGGCACGCTCGCGCCCATCGAGGAGGACCCCGACGCCCCGGAGATCGACCCGGAGAACCGCGAGCTGTTAGAGCGGCTCCGAGACGCCGGCGACACCCGTGTCGCGGTCGTCAGCGGGCGCGCGCTCACGGACGTCCGCGAGCGCGTCGGGGTCGAGGGGATCGCCTACGCCGGCAACCACGGGCTCGAGCTCGAACGCGAGGGTTCGGTCGTGGTTCATCCGATCGCGAAGCGACACGCCGACCGGATCGAGCGGATCTGTGAGGCGCTCAGCGAGGCGCTCGCGGGGATCGACGGGACGGGCATCGAGGACAAGGGCGTCACCGCGACGATCCACTACCGGCAAACGCCCGACGAGGCGGTGCCCGTGGTCCGCGAGGCCGTCGACGACGCCGTCGAACGCTTCGGCGGCAGCGGGATCGAGAAGACCGACGGAAAGGAGATCGTCGAGCTCCGGCCCGAGGTGCGCTGGCACAAGGGGATGGCCGTCTCGATGCTCGTCGACGACCACCCCGACGACTGGCTCCCGATCTACATCGGCGACGACACCACCGACGAGTCGGCGTTCCGGGCGGTCGACGACGGACTCGCGATCTACGTCGGTACCGGCGAGACCGACGCCCACTACCGGGTCCCGACGCAGTCGGGAGTCACCCCGTGTCTCTCGGCGCTCGCCGAGTGGCACGCCGGGACCGAGCGACGACCGCGGGCGGACGGCATCGAGCGATAACTACCGATCACGAGCGAGAACCAACGAAACTCATGGGCCGCTATCCACGAGAGGCACGCAGCGCGCGGATCAAATGTATCGCCTGCAACGCGCCCGTCGTCCGGACGGTAGAAGGGGAGTACGTCTGCGTCGATTGTGGCGACACGCCGGTCGAGCCGACCGAGTCGTCCGACCCGGACGGCGAGGGCGTCGAGCCGCGGCCGGCGACCGACTGACGGACTACTCCTCGAGGTCGAGCGCCTCGACGAGATCGTCGGTCATCTCCTCGCGACCGAGGTTGGCCTTGATGTCGTGGTCCTTCGCGAGCGACTGCAGCTCGCGGTAGGACAGCTCCTCTAACTCCTCGCGGCTCGACGGATCAGAGTCCTCGTCCCCTTCAGTCTCGTCCCCGTCGCCTTCGTCCTCTTCTTCTTCGTCTTCCTCAGCTTCCTCGTCTTCTTCAGCCTCCTCGTCCGCCTCTTCTTCGTCTTCGTCCTCTTCTTCACCTTCCTCGTCACCTTCTTCCTCTTCTTCGTCGTCCTCCCCCTCGTCGCCTTCTTCGTCTTCCTCAGCTTCCTCGTCTTCTTCAGCCTCCTCGTCCTTTTCGTCTTTCTCCTCTTCGTCTTCGGTTTCCTCGTCCCCGCCCTCATCGCTTCCTTCGTCTTCTTCCACCTCTTCGGACTCGTCTTCAGCGTCCTCATCGTCGCTCTCGCCAGACTCTTCCCCATCTGATTCGGCGTCCTCCTCGCTCGCTTGCTCGTCTTCGCCATCTTCTTCCTCGTCATCGCCGAGCGAACCGCCCACAGCGTCCGATATCAGGTCTCCGGAGAGCTGCTCCGTACCAATTGATTTGAGTTCGTCTTTGAGCGACGACCGAGCGTCAGGATCCACCAGCAGGCTCCTGAGCGCCTCGTGGATCGCGCCTTTAATCTCCTCGATCAGCTCGTCAGCTGAGGGGTGTTCGGCGAACGCTTCGGCGGTAACCTCTCCGAGTTCCCGGCCGAGTGCCCGCCCCAGTTCGCGCCCAAGGACCGCACCGACCTCCGCGACCGCTGCGTTGACATCCTCGCGCTTGGCCAGTTTTTCGAGATCGACCTCTTCGAGTAGATCGCCGATGTCGATAGCTTCGAGCAGTGCCCCAGTATTGACAGCCTCGATGATCGACTCGTCACTCATGATCCACACTCCGCCGATATTTCTGTTTCCCGTGATCTTCTCGTGGTCATGCTTTCATTCCCTCATTCTTCGTCTTCGTCTTCTTCGGCTTCGTCTTCTTCAGCTTCTTCAGTTTCTTCGGCTTCGTCTTCTTCGGCTTCGTCTTCTTCAGCTTCTTCAGTTTCTTCGGCTTCGTCTTCTTCAGCTTCTTCAGCTTCTTCGGCTTCGTCTTCTTCAGCGTCTTCGGCTTCGTCCTCTCCGGCGTCTTCCTCGTCGTCGCTTTCATCCTCGATGGTCACCGAGAGCTCCTCGTCCTCGCCCTCGATGGTCACGTTGTCCTCGCCGCTTCCGTCCTCGGCGTCGACCTCGACCGTGTAGTCGCCGTCTTCGAGCTGGACGGTGGTCTCGCCGTCGTCGTCGGTCTCGGCGCGTTCGGCACTCCCGAGAACGCCACTCAGAAGGCCCCCATCCGCGTCCTTGGTCGTCACGGTCGCGCCCGGAACGGGTTCGCCGTCCTCGTCTGCCACGGTGACCGTCAGTTCATGAGTGTCTTCTTCTTCGTCTCCGCCGCTGAGCCGGTCGGTAACCATCCGTCCGATTAGTTCGCCGATATGCCTTCCGATGATCGCACCGATCGCACGGCCGATCGCCTCGCCCAGGCTCTTGGTATCCCCGTCGGTGTCCTCTAGCTGTGTCCCTTCGAGGAGTTCGTCCGTATCGATGCTTTCGAGGACCGAACTGTCGTCGTCGTTGTTGTCGTCACTCATAGCTGTCAGAGCCTCCGCTCGAACACCGCTTGCGTCGCTGGTTCGCCACGGTTCGTGTGATGCGTGAATCGGTGCTCCCGGTGAATCGGTCAGCCGGTCGTCCCATCCGTCTCAGTCCTCCTCGTCTTCTTCCTCGGGCTCCTCCTCCGATTCCTCGTCTTCGTCCTCGTCACCGTCATCCCCTTCTTCATCAGCGTCTTCGCCCTCATCCTCTTCGTTTTCCCCCTCCGATTCCTCGTCTTCGTCCTCGTCGCCGTCATCCTCTTCTTCATCAGCGTCTTCCTCCTCGTCTTCTTGGTCTTCCTCATCCTCTTCGTCTTCATCATCACTCTCGGCTAACTCCTCGGCGATCATCTCCGCGATCTTCCGACCAGCGACCTCACCGAGCTTCTGGCCAAGGAATTCGCCAACCGCACGCCCGACCGCCACCCCGGTGTTCTGCTCGTCCGGGTCGAAGGAATCCTCTAATACTGTTCCTTCGAACACCTGCTCGAAATCGATGTCGCCGACCGCCTCCGTGACCGTATCGAGCAGCGAAGAGCCGCCGTTTCCGTTTTCGTTCTCGGTACCACTGCCGTTGTCGTCATTTCCGTTGTCACTCATGATAGTTCTCGCATCTGCGTTTTCATCGCACGTGGTTGTAATCCTATGCCCTTGCAAACTCGGGTCCCTGCGACGGGGACTCCGATAGAGCGGACACCGATCCGTCCGCCACCCGACGTGGCCGATGTCCGGAACATCGGTCTACTCACTCGGTAGTGTCCTCCCCACCGTTCGACTCGTTGTCCTCTGATTCACCGATCAACTGCTTGAGCAGCTCGTTGAGCAGCGACTCGATCGGGAACGCCGAAAGCAGCATCTGGATCGGGCTGGTGAGCCAGTTCGCGACGTTGCGCAGCCAGTTCGAGATCCGATCCGCAGCGTTTCGCGCCCAGCCCGCGATCCGATCCTCGATGTCGCTCGCCCATTCGACGACGCTGCTCAGCCGGTCGGAGACGCTTTCTGCAATCCCACTCAGCAATCCGTCCCCTTCGTCCTCTTCGTCCTCTTCATCGTCGCCGCCGAACAGCCCACGCAGCCAGTCGACCGGCGCGGTGAGCACGCCGAAAGCGCGGCTCGCGGCGTTTCGAAGCGTCTCGATCGGCGAGGCCAACGCATCTCGAAGCCGACCCAGTGCGCTACCGAGCGCACTGATCGGCGAGGTAAGAACTCCAAGAACTCGACCGCCGAGGCCACGCAGCGCGTCGATCGCGTTCTCGATGGAGTTTCCGAGACGGTTCGCGCCGACGCGCAGGTAGTCGGCCGGAACGCCGAGGGCGCTCTTGAGTCGCTCTGTGACACTCCCCAGCCAGCCACCGGGCGAGGGCAACGAGGGGAGTAGCCCCCGGAGCCGTCCCAGCGCGTTTTTGATCGAATCCACCGGCGAACTGACGATTCCCCAGATCCAGCTCGCAGCGCTCTTGAGTGCGTTGATCGGCGAGGTGATGACACCCCAGACCCGACTTGCAGCGCTCTTGATCGCACTGATCGGCGCCGCGAGCGTGTTCGCGACCCGGCTCAAGAGCTGGCGGGCCCATTTGAACGGTTTTTTGATCTGGTTCCAGAGCCATTTCAACGGCGAAGTGATGTAGCTCAACAGATTGAGGACGGTGTTGAGCAATCGGTTGAGCACGCCCGACAGCGAATCCAACAGCCCTGCGACCGCCGACAGCAGGTTCCCGAGTAGGTTCCCCTCTCCAGTGATCGCCCGAACGTCGAGGACGACCTCGTGGAGATCGACCTCCAGTCCGAGGAGATCGAGGAACAGCCCCTCGAGATCGAGATACAGCACCGTCGATCCGCGTTCGGTGCCGTGGCTCGCGGACTCGTCCTCGTCGACCTCGCCCTCCGCTTCCTTCGGGCCGACACGACCTTCCTCTTCGTCCTCCTCGTCCTCTTCGCCGACATCGAGCGTGAGCGTGACATCCTCGTCGTCGTCCTCGATCTCGATCGCTTGGTCGTTCGTCTCGTCGTCGGCTTCGACGGCCACCGTGTACTGACCTGACGCCAGATCGAAGGACTCCTGTCCGCTCGAATCGGTTTCGGCTTCGTCGGGGCGAGTCTGAAATCCCTCGACCAACCCCATATCCTCGCTTTCGACGGTAATAGACGCCCCTGAAACGGGCTCGCCTTCGTCGTCCTGTACGGTGACTGTGAGCGTGTGAGTCTCCTCGTCGGAGACGACGGTCAACGTGATCTCCTCGTCGCCTTCAAGGGGGAACTGGTCTTCGGCGCTCCCCTCGTCGGCCTCGGCCTCGACGACGTAATCGCCGTCCTCGACGAGGAACCGTGTCTCGCCATCGGAGCCGGTGTCCTGCTGTTCGCCCCCACCCAAGGAGTCGTCGTCCTTGTTTTCGACCGAGACGGTCGCGCCCTGAATATACTCGCCGTTTTCGTTCTCGACGACGACGATCAGCTCGTTTCGCTCGCTCTCCTCGGCTGCTTCCTCCTCGTCGCCGTCGTCGGCTTCGCCCTCCGCATCCTCTTCGTCCTCCTCGCCTTCATCGGCTTGTTCTTCCTCGGCCTCCTCCTCGTCTTCGTCCGCCTCGTCTTCGTCCGCCTCGTCTTCGTTTTCTGCTTCCTCCGCGTCTTCGGCGTCGGTATCGAGCGAAAGGGTAACCTCCTCGTCGGCGCCGTCGGTCTCGATTCGTTCCTCGACTTCCTCGTCGCCGACGACTGTTTCGACGCTGTATTCAGCGTCCCCTAACTCGAAGGTGACCGCGCCGTCCTCGTCGGTTTCTTCCTGCTCGGGATCGTCGACAACGCCCTCGATGACCCCCATATCCTTGCTCTCGACGGTGACGGGCGCGCCCGCGACGGATTCGCCCTCGCTGTTCTCGACGGTTACCGAAAGTTCGTATGTCTCTTCCTCGTCTTCCTCCGCTTCCTCGTCTTCTTCGTCTTCGTCGTCTTCGTCGGCCTCGCTTTCCTCGTCTTCTTCGTCTTCGTCGTCTTCGTCGGCCTCGCTTTCCTCGTCTTCCTCGTCGCCGTTCTCCTCTTCGTCCTCCTCACTTTCGTCGTCTTGCTCCACTTCATCGTCTTCCTCGTCACTTTCGCTCCTCTCGTCTTCCCCTTCTTCGTCGTCCTCTCCGTTCTCGGGTCCCGTGTCTTCGGACGCTTCTCCCTCTTCGTCGTCCTCCTCGCTTTCGTCCGCTGACTCCCCACCATCCGAAAGCAGTACGTGCCTCTCGGATCGCTCTATGGAGTCATCGGTCGTACGTTCATCACCCATCGTTTGAGTGAGTCAGTCCACACACATAAGTAGGTTCATGACGGTTTGCTCTAGGTCTCCGATTCGTTCACTTGAACGAGGGTGTAAACGACTCCTGGCAGTCGAGACAGACGTGGGACTCACGGTTGAGCGCGTCGGCGCTGCCGTCGGTCAGCCCGCCGTCGTTCGCGAGCTTCGCGGCGCCGACGCCGGCCTTGTAGACCTCCTCCTCGCTCCCGCACTCGGGGCATTCGACCCCTGAACCGTCCTGAAGGCTGTCGACGAGGCGTTCGAGGCGTTCGATACGTGCTTCCAGCTCCTCGAGGTGCTCGCCGTCGTCGACTGAGGCCTGCCCGAGCGCCTCGACGGCTTCCTCTACGTTCATCGGTTCGTCGATCCATGGCAGGACGATCTCGTCGTCACTCATGAGTATGGGTAGAACGCGTACGTCTATAACTCCCGTTGCCGTGACGACGGATCAGACGTCCTGATCCATGTCGTCGCGGCGGTACCGGTGGGTTCGACGGTAGCCGGTGATCGTCTGGTCCGCATCGAGCGTGATCTCGTAGCGTCCGAGGATGTCCTGGGTGTCGGGGACGCTCTTGCGTTCGAGGATCTCGACGGCCGCGACCCAGCCCGGCTCCTCGTCGTCGTCCTTCTTGCGGTCGCGGTCGACGGAGACGACGCTTATGAGCGGCCGTCCGATGAGGTCCTCGGCGACCTCGTTGATCTTCGTGCGCACGGCACCGATCTCGGTCTCGCTGACGTCGGTTTCGCTTGACATAGTGGATCCTGTCTCTTGATCGTCGATCGTCTCGTCGTCGGGCCCGTGTTGATAACAGAACCCGTCGTCCTGTTCCGGCCGGGTACACCGCTCACCGTCGGACGTCAGCGCCCGACACTGCCCGTCGTCTGATCCCGCAGCGGACATGGGGCCCGCTTACGCGGATTCGGCGGACGCCTCGATCTCGATGTCCTCGAGGTCGTCTAAGTCCCCTTCCTCCTCGGCTTGCTCGATCTTCGATATCTCCCTCGCGTAGTGGAGGAACGTGTCGACGGACGCGATGACGACACGGGCCTCGACGGTCAGGATCTCGATCCCGACGAGCGAGACGCGGACCCAGATGTCGATGACAGCGCCTTTGTCGAGGATCCGGTCGAGTACTTCCGCCAGACTTGACGTGCTTGGTCTTGCTTGACTCATGGTCTTCCCCTCTATCTCCAATGGCACTCCCCACCATCTTAGGGTTTCCCCTTCGAGCGCAAGTGCCGCGTTGGCTGACCGTGACACATATGCGGGTGCGTGCGAGTAGAGTTCGGTACCGAGCCACCATGACCGACGACTCACTCTACGTGTACGGCGTGATCGAGAACGAGGACCTCGATGTCGAGATCGACGGCGTCGACGGGGGCGAGCGCGCCTACACGGTCGACTACCAATCGCTTTCGGCCGTCGTCTCGGACATCGACACGGTCGAACCCGAGCGGACCGACGAGAACGTCCGCCGGCACGACGAGGTGCTCCAGACGATCCTCCAGTACGACGGCGGCCGGACGATCGTCCCGATGGGGTTCGGCATGGGGTTCAAGAACGAGCGCACCCTGAAGAACGTCCTCAGGAACGCCAGGCCGGTGTTCAGACGGACGCTACGGGAGATCGACGGGATGGTCGAGCTCGGCCTGAAGGTCCTCACCGAGGAGGACGCCGAGGTCGATCGCGAGGAGCTCCTCGCGGAGGTCAAGGAGCGGTTCGACCGGATAAGTGTTAACGTGGTGGAGAACGAACTGTTCAGTGATCGACTCGTGATCAACCGATCGTACCTCGTCGAGCGCGACGACCGGGAGGCGTTCGACGGGGCCGTCGGCGAGTTCGAGGATGACCACGACGAGCTGCTCGTACAGTACACCGGGCCGTGGGCACCCTACAACTTCGTCGACATCGAGATCACCGCCGAACGATAACCAATCATGTTCATCCTCGATGACATCCTCATCCGACCGTTCACCTCCATCCTCGACGCGATCCACACGATGGCGGTCAAGGAGCTGTACGACATCGAGGAGATCCAGAACGACCTGAAGGAGAACCAGCTGCTCTACGAGCTCGGGGAGCTTACCGAGGCGGAGTACACTGAGCGGAAGGCGGAGCTCGAGGCGGAGCTCGAGACGGCCGAACAGGCACACGAACAGCTCAACAACAAGAACATCCAGATCCAACAATGACGACCGACGACAACCATCGCGAAGCCTCGTCGCTGCTCGACGTCCTCAGACACGTCGTCGAGACGCTACAGGACGCGGAACGAGACGGCGAGGGGAGTGGAACGGGCAGCGGGACGGTCTCGGGCAACCACACGCGCACCGACTACGGGTTCAGCGTCGGCACCGGACCGGACCCCGACAGCCTCTGGGAGCGCCTCGGGGTCGACGAGGAAAGCGAGGCGAGCGGATCGGGGTCGTCGGGCTCGGCGTCGACGCCCGCACCCGCCGACGACGACCACCTCGTCGACATCCGCGAGGAGGAGGACGCCGTGGTCGTGCTCGCGGACCTCCCGCAGGCGACCGCCGAGGACGTCACCGCCGGGATCGACCGCGAGCGGGGCGACCTCGTCATCGGGCTCGGGAGCGAGGTGATCGAGCGGATCCCGCTCGGCGACGCCGGGATCGACGTGGCCGACTCGACGTTCAGGAACGGCGTCCTCGAGGTCCGCCTGCGGACCGAACCCGAGGGGGCAGGATCGTGAGCGAGACCGAATCGGAGACGCTCCAGGAGTCGATCCTCGACGAGCTCGAGGAGCTGCTCCCGGAGATCGCCGACGGGATCGAGGAGCTGAAGCGCCACATCGTCGAGGGGAGCGACGACGAGGACGTCATCGAGACCGCCGAGGAGATCTGGGACGTCCTCGACGAGGCCGAGGACGTCCTCGAGACCCTCGACCTCGAGGAGGTGCCCGACGTGATCGAGCTCGACGAGCTGCCCGACGCCGTCGACGTCGAGGAGATCCCCGAGGCGATCGCCGATGACGAGGACGGCGACGCGATCGATCTCACCGACCTCAAGGACGCGATCCGGTTCCGGGAGCTGTGGGAGGCCGCGGACATCGGGGACCTGCGCGAGGAACAGGAGGAGCTCGAGGAGGAGATCGACGACGTCACCGACGACGACGTCGACGGCGCGAACGAGGACGACGGCGGCCTGCTCGATACGGAGCTGGGGATGGGCGACGGCGCCCACATGCAGTTCGACCCCGAGAACCGCCAGCAACACATCGAGAACCTGATCTCGAAGGCGGTTGGGGGGTTCCGGACCGCACTGCTGGAGACCCACGACAAGCTCCGTCTGCTCTATAAGTACAACCAGGAGAAGCTGAGCGGACAGGACTCGTTGAACCCGACGGCGGTCTCGACGATGCCGAGCGGCCCGCTCGCGAACTCGGCCTCGACGCGGCGCTCGACGGTGCCCTCGCAGGTCAAGTACTCGCGGGCGGACAACCCGCGGCGGATCTACGGCCGACGGTTCGACGACGCGAACACGGAGTGACCTAACCATGAGCAGCGCAAAACCAACACGACAGAAAAGCGACCTCGCGGACGTCCTCGAGCTCGTGCTCGATAAGGGAATCGTGATCAACGCCGACATCGCGGTCACCGTCGGCGAGACCGAGCTCCTGGGGGTCGAGATCCGGGCGGCGATCGCCTCCTTCGAGACCGCCGCCGAGTACGGACTGGCGTTCCCGAGCGGCACGGACATGCGCCGGGTCGAACAGGCCTCGGGCCGCGAACCCCTCGAGGTCGAGGAGGGCGAGGAAGTCAACCTTGGGATCAGCGCGAGCGAGGGGGGCTCGAACGCGGACGACGATGAAGGCGGGAGCGAGAGCTCCAGCAGCGACCCCCCGAGCGAGCGCCCGAACCCCGAGGTCCCGATCGCCACCGACGACGGCGAGGGCGGGAGCGAGGACGAGGGTGACGGGGGCGGCGAGGAGGTGACCGACGCGGACGACGAAAGTGAGGGCGATTCATGAGACAGATCGACCTCGGCGGCGAGAGCGACGAGGGAAGCGAGGCGGACGCGGCCTCGGGGCTGCTGGCGCTCGTGATCACCGTCGTCGAGCTGCTCGTCGAGGCCATGGAGAAGGAGGCGATCCGACGGATGGAGTCGGGTGCTCTCGACCCCGAGGAGATCGAACGCCTCGGGACGCAGCTCCAGGCGATCGAGGAGGAGATCGAGGGCATCAAGGAGCGAGAGGGGATCGAGAGCGACGTCGGCGAGCTGCGCGGCGAGCTCAACGACCTCCTCTCGGACGGGATCGAACGGGTCTACGACGACCACTACGAGGAGCTCGAAGAATGAGCGGGAACGAGAGTCGAAACCAGAACCAGCGCGCCACGGAGTTCGACGAGGGTCGGTACCTCTACTGTGCGGTCCGGGCCGACGGTGACGCCTCGATCGACGTCGAGGGAATCGAGGGCGGCGAGGTCCGGATCGTCGAGCACGAGGGGATCGGCGCGGTCGTCCAGCCCGTCGACGCGATGTTCGATTCGGACGACCTCACGCAGGTCAAGCGGTGGCTACTCGCCCATCAGCGCGTCGTCGACGCCGCGGGCGAGGCGTTCGACACCCCCGTCCCCTTCCGATTCGACACCGTCATCAAGGGCGACGACGGGCGCGTCGAGGGCTGGATCGACGAGAACGGCGCGCAGCTCGACGAGGCCCTCGACGAGCTCTCGGGCCGCTGGGAGTACCGGATCGAGCTCAGATGGGACGAGGCGGCGGTTCGCGAGGGGATCGCCGAGGGCGACGAGGAGCTCGCGGAGCTCGAGGAGCGCATCGAGGGTTCGAGCGAGGGCACCGGCTACCTGATCGAGAAGCAGTACGACCAGCGCCTCGCGGAGCGCCTCCAGGCGCGCCGCGACGAGCTCGCGGGCGAACTCTACGATCGGGTCGCGGAACACGCCGCGGCGGTCGAGACGGCCGGGGACGGCGGGTCGACGCTTCTGGACGCCAGCGGGACGAACGGGGTCGACGACGGCCTCGAGACGGTCGTCCAGCTCTCGGTGCTCGCGCCCGGGGAGAGCGAGGGGCCGATCGGCGACGTCCTCGAGGGGTTCCTCGAGCGGGAGGGGTTCGACGTCAACTACACGGGGCCGTGGCCGCCGTACTCGCATGCCCCGTCGATCGGGGGTGAGGAGTGATGGAGCCGACGCGCACCGAGGGTCACGCGGTCGTCGACGTGCTCGACGTGCTGTTGACCGAGGGGGCGCTGGTCCAGGCGGACGTCGTCGTGACGGTCGCGGACATCCCGCTGGTCGGCATCAACCTCCGGGCGGCGATCGCGGGGATGACGACGATGGTCGAGTACGGCATCTTCACCGAGTGGGACGAGGAGATCCGCAACCAGGAGCGCTACCGGCGCTCGGAGTTCGGGCGCCGTCCGCGCCCGACGACGCCCGGCGACGAACGGTAAGGCCTTTTATCGCGCCCTCACACCCCCCGGTATGGTCACGCTCGGGCTCGTCGTCGCGCGGTTCAACCGGTCGGTCACCGATGGAATGGCGGAGGCGGCCCGCGAGGCGGCCGACGAGCGCGGCGCGGAGGTCGCGGAGACCCTCCGTGTGCCGGGCGCGTACGACAGCCCGTTGGCGGCCGACCGCCTGGCGCGCCGCGAGAGGATCGATGCGGTGGCGGTGGTCGGCGCGATCGTCACCGGCGACACCGACCACGACCGCGTGATCGCGGGATCGGCGGCCGACGGGCTCACCGAGGTGAGCCTCGAGCGCGATACCCCCGTGACCTTCGGCGTCAGCGGGCCGGGGATGTCCGGCGCGGAGGCGCGCGAACGCGTCGAGAAGGGTGCGGAGGCGGTTCACGCCGCCATCGATCTGGTGGAGGAACTATGAGCATGGAGTTTACCGACAGAGTCAGCCGAGTCGAACCGAGCGCAACGCTTGCGATCAGCCAACTGGCGACCGAACTCGAGAACGAGGGTGCGGACGTGGTCGACCTCTCGGTGGGCGAGCCCGACTTCCCGACCCCCGAGAACGTCGTCGACGCCGGCAAGGAGTCGATGGACGCCGGCGACACCGGCTACACCTCCTCGAACGGGATTAGCGAGCTCCGCGAGGCGATCTCCGAGAAACTACAGGCCGACGGGCTGGAGTACGGCCCCGAGAACCTCATCGTCACGCCGGGCGCCAAACAGGCGCTCTACGAGACGTTTCAGACGCTGGTCGACGAGGGCGACGAGGTCGTCCTGCTCGACCCCGCGTGGGTCTCCTACGAGGCAATGGCGAAGCTCGCGGGCGGGGAGCTTTCGCGGGTGGACCTCTCGGCCCACGAGTTCCGCCTCGAACCCGCGCTCGACGAACTCGCCGAGACCGTCAGCGACGACACCGAACTGCTCGTGGTGAACTCCCCGAGCAACCCGTCGGGGGCGGTCTACAGCGACGAAGCGCTCGAGGGCGTCCGGGATCTCGCGGTCGAGCGCGATATCACGGTGATCTCCGACGAGATCTACGAGCGCATCACCTATGGCGAGGAGCCGACGCCGCTCGCGACCTTGGAGGGCATGGCCGAGCGAACCGTCACGATCAACGGCTTCTCCAAGGCGTACTCGATGACCGGGTGGCGGCTTGGCTACATCGCGGCGCCCGAGGAGCTGATCGACGAGGCCGGAAAGCTCCACTCCCATTCGGTCTCGTGTGCGACGAACTTCGTCCAGCACGCGGGGATCGAGGCCCTCGAGAACACCGAGGAGTCGGTCGAGGAGATGGTCGAGGCGTTCGAATCGCGCCGGGACCTCCTGGTCGATCTGCTTGCGGAGCAGGACGTCGAGGTCCGCGCGCCCGAGGGGGCCTTCTACATGATGGTACCTGTAGAGGAGGACGATCAGGCGTGGTGCGAGGGCGCGATCCAGGACGCCCACGTTGCCACCGTCCCGGGAAGCGCGTTCGGCACGCCGGGCTACGCGCGGATCTCCTATGCCAACAGCGAGGAGCGCATCGAGGAAGCGGTCGACCGGCTGGTCGAGGAAGACTACCTCTAGGAGAGCCGCGCGGCGATGTCGGCCTCGGTGATGATCCCGACGGTCTCGCCGGCCTCGGTCACCATCACCGCTTTGTAGTGGTCGAGCAGGTTTCCGATCTCGTCGAGGCTCGCCTCCCGGGACACCGTGGGAAAGCTCTCGGCCATGTGCTCGACGACGGGCTCGTCGCGAGCCTCCGCGTCGAGGTGGACGAGGTCACCCTGGCTGATCGAGCCGACGGGAACACCGTTCTGTAGGACCGGGAGCTGCGAGTAGGCCTCCTCGTCCATCCTCGCGACCGCGTCGCGAATGGCGTCGTCGGGCTCGACGTGGATCACCTCCGTGTTCATGAGGTCGCCCGCGCGCACGATGCCGCCCTCGGCCTCGTCGAGCGCCTCGACGATCCGCCGGAGCGTCGAGAGCCGCGGGTCGACGTCCCCGCCCTCGATCCGGGCGATCAGCGGCTGGGAGACGCCCGCCTGCTCGGCGAGCGCGCTCTGGGTCAGATCGAGGTCGATCCGGCGTTCGCGCAGGTCCTGTGGCGTCGGGAGGTTCATGCGCGCCAATAACCACCGGTTATTATAAAAGGTTCGGGCTACTCGTCCTCCTCGGCCTCGATGGTCTCGACCACCGAGAGGGGGACGTCACGTAGCGCGCCGCCGACCTCGCTTTTGGCGATGCGCTGGGCGTGCTCCTCGCTCTCGGCGTTGAACACCGTCATCTCCAGGACGAGACCGACCAGCGCGGTGCCGGCGGCGATGTACGCCGAGTCGAAGGGCTCGCCGCAGGCCGGACAGCCCGTGGCGCCGACCTCGACCTCGACGTAGTCCATCTCCTGCTGGTTGAGACGCTTGCCGGCCTCGCTGACCGCGACGCCGATGGCGTCGTCGATCTCCTCGACGTCGCGAACCAACCAGGCCGCCTCCATCACTACCAGATAGTTCATACCCCTCCTCGCCCCTCCGTGGTGGAGTGCGTTGCGGTTCGGCGCGCACGTCATCCCGACGTTTCCCGTAACGTATGGGAATCCCGCGGGTTCCCAACCCAATAGTTTCAAAAGTCTGTAACGTTCGGAGTGGTTCCGTCGTGGCCCGACCGACGGGATCGAAAACCGAGAGCGGGCAGCGGGGACACGATCGATAGAATAGATCGTTACGTTCACGCTCGGCAACAAGAGTTATGTAGGGTCTGGTAATCAGCGACTGGTATCGGATGATCACACGGCTGCACCGCGCCACGCTGTTCGCACTGTACCAGACCACTGTCCTCATCGGGCTGTTGATGCTCCCGGTGGCGCTCGCCATGCGGCGGGTCGGCCTCACGCTGCCGGTCCATCGGCTCATTACGCGCGCCGAGCGGGCCTACGAGCGGCGTTCGCTCGCGGAGTGATCGGCCGGAACGAATGGGTTTATCAGTCCGTAGGGGGTAACGTTCGGTAATGCGAACACCGAACGAACTAGAGCTCTCCGACTCGCTCGTCTCCAGTCCCGGCCAGGCGGACCCCTACGAGCCCGAACTGGGAACGCTGCCCGACGCCGAGCTCCCCGAGGGTGCAGACGCCGCCGAGCTCAAGACCGGAACGACGACGGTCGGCCTGCGCGCCGAGGACGGCGTCGTGATGGCGACCGACATGCGCGCCAGCCTCGGCAACATGGTCTCGAGTAAGACGGTCCAGAAGGTCGAGGACGTCCACCCGACGGGCGCGCTCACCATCGCCGGCTCGGTCTCGGCGGCCCAGTCGCTGATCCGCACCCTCCGCGCGGAGGTCAACCTCTACGACGCCCGCCAGGGCGAGGACATGAGCATGACCGCGCTCTCGACGCTGACGAGCAACCTGCTCCGCAGCGGCGGCTTCTTCATCGTCGTGCCCGTGCTGGGCGGCGTCGACGACGACGGCCCCCACATCTACAGCCTGGACGCGCTCGGGGGCACCACCGAGGAGGCCTACGCCGTCTCGGGCTCGGGCTCGCAGTTCGCGCTGGGCGTGCTCGAACAGGACTACGAGGAGGACCTGAGCGTCGAGGAGGCCCGCGACGTCGCCATCCGAAGCGTCGGCAGCGCCGTCGAACGCGACACCGCCAGCGGCAACGGCATCAACATCGCGACGATCACCGAGGACGAGGTCGAGATCGAGCGCTACGAGGAGTTCGAGGGCGTCGACGACATCCAGAGCGGCCGATAACTACCGGTCGTCGACCCAGTCGGCGAAACTGCCCTCCAACAGCGTTTCCTTCTGACGGTCGATGTATTCGCGCTGAGCCGTCTCTATAGCTCCCGAGAGGGACGTCCCTTCCTCGACGAGGTCCGCGACGCGCTCGTGGCGCCACTCGGCGGGCGAGTAGCCGTGCCGGGCGCGGTGGCGAAGCGGCCAGAGATACGTTTCGACCTCCTGATCGCTGAGCCCGCGCAGCTTCAGGCCGTCGCGGGCGTGGTCGAACAGGTCGGCGAAGAGGCGCTCGCCGTCGATCGTCTCCTCGCCGCCGCCGGTGATCCACGAGAGGTCCGCGCCGAGGCCGTCGCGCATGGCGGCGTAGAAGTTCTCGCGGGCGTCCGCCCAGTCGAGGCCGATCACGGGATGCTCGCGGCGGGGGAGGCTCTCGAGGAGGCCCGCGAAGACCGCGAGGAAGGAGACGGAGTCGCGGACCGTCGGCTGGGAGCCGATGGGGCGGAACTCGATGCGGGCGTTGGCCGCGGAGCGGGTCGATCCGTCGAACACGGGTCGGACCCACCGCCAGTAGGTGCCGTGTTTCATGCGGAAGTGGGCGAACTCGTCGTCGAACCGGTCCGAGGTCTCAACGGGCATCGGGACGATGATCTCGTCGGCGACGACCCGGTCGACCGCCTCCTCGACGCTCTGGAGGTCGTGGGGAAAGCGGACCTTCCCCGGCGTCCCCTCGTTGAGGACGCTCTCGAAGACCGGGATCCGGTTGGTCATCCAGGCCTCGTCGACGACCCGCTCGTCGGGGACGTCGTCGTAGAGCGCGGGCGGGAAGAACGGCGAGTTCGCCCCGAGCGCGAGCAGCGGACCGGCGATGCGCAGCGCGTAGTTGAAGTAGTCAGGCAGGTCGGCGGCGTGGGCCACTTGGTAGTGGGGCTGGATCGACGTGATGAGGCTTTCCGGCATCACCGTCGCCGAGTCGAGCGTCACGTTCGGGGCGTCGAGATGCATCCCGGCGGTGGTCTCGCCCTCGGCGTTGGCCATCGCGTGATAGCGGACCGAGTCGCTCATGTTGGTCGCGATGCGGATCCCGCCGTCGGTGATGTGGTCGGTGAGGTACTCGCGTGACCCCTCGCCCTCGGGCGGGATCGTCCACATGCCGTCGCTGACGAGCGTGATCCCCTCGGGCCGGACGCACTCGAGGGCGGTGGTGAGCCGGGCCTTGATCTCCGCCTCCTGGGCGCGCAGGCCGTGGGCGTTCAGCGGCTGGGGGCTGGTCGACATCTCGGCGTTGTGCAGCCCCAGTTCCTTCTCGAAGCCGATGTACTCGAGCATCCGCCGGGGGACGCGCCGGAGCGCGCTCGTCTCGCCGTCGACGGCGTAGAACTCGTACTCGAAGCCGACGATCGCCTGGGGGTTGTCGAAGACTCCCTCGGAGAGCGCCTCGATGATCACGTCGGCGTCCTCGGCCGCGCGACGCTGGAACGTCGTTGCGTCGATCCCGAGGGCCTCGGTCACCGCCGCCGCGAGCTGGGATTCGGTCATTACCCGGGGATCGGCCGGCGATCACCTTTAAAGTAGGAGTGTCGAGCCCGGCCCGACGTCGCCGAACGGCGAACCGGGGCGGGGGACCACGGCCGGCGGGCCGTCTAAAGGCGGGCGAGTCGGACCTCGTCGTCGGTGACGGCCTCGATCCGGTCCGCCTCGATCGGATACGACCCGTCGTCGGCGTCGCCCCAGCCGAGCTTCGAGGAGATCCGCTCGGCGACCGTCGGGTCGGGGTCGACGTACAGCGTGCCCGCGCCGACCTCCGAGACGATCCCGACCTCCTCGCCGCGGGCGTCGACGACGGTCTTTCCCACCTCGTCGTCGCTTACCGCGGTGGCGCCGGGCCCGGCGTCCGAGCCCGTCGGGGCGTCGGGAACCGTGTCGACGCCGCTGTCCGAGCGCCCCGATCCGAGCTCGCCGTCGGCATCCCGCTCGACGATCTCGCTCTCGACCAGCTCGGTTTCGACGATCCGCTCGTCGATCGACTCGCCGCTCGCGAGCTCGCTTCGGACGAGCAGCCGCGTTTCGACCTCGCTTTCGAGGACGCGCCGTTCGACCACCTCGGTCTCGACGACCTCGCCCTCCCGGAGCTCGCCCTCCTCCAGGTCGCGCCTGACCAGCTCGCTCTCGACGATCGTGTCGTGGGTGAGGCCGCTGTCCCCGAGGTCGGCGGCGCCCTCGGTCGTCGGCTTGCCGTCCGCGTCGGTTCGGGTCTCGTCCTCGGCCAGGTCGCGCTCGACGGTCTCGCTGTCGACGACCTCGCTCTCGACCGTATGGGCCTCGAGGACCTCGGTCGTCACCCGGTGGAGCTCCACGACTTCGGTCTCGACGGCGTCGTCGACGATCTCACAGCGCTCTATCTCCCGGCCGACGAGCGATCGGTCGATCGCCTCCTCCTCGACGACCTCGCTTTCGACGACCCGGCTCCGGACCCGGTCGGTCTCGACGATCTCCTTCCGGACGACCTCCGTCCTCGTGACCTCGGTCTCGGCGACGTCGCCCTCCTCGATGGTGCTCTCGTCCGTCGCCGCGGTCCCCGAGGTCCTCGTCCCCGTCGCCTCCCCGTCCGCCGATTCCGCGCGTCGGCCGGCGCTCGACCAGGTCGTTCCGGATCGCTCGGCCTCGAAGACGTCCTCGTCGACCTCCCCCTCGCGGGCGACGAACGTACAGAACCACCGCTCGTCGGGGTCCTCCCTGGTCGTCTGGTAGGCGAACGCGAGGCCTTCGTCCTCGAAGACCTCGAAGAACTCCTCCCACGGGACGGTCTCGACCGAGGCGTCGTCCGTTCCCTCGGGTACGATCGCGAGGCTCCCCGTCTCCTCGTCCGACGACCCGGTCGTTCGTGCCGCGGTCGAGCCTCGCGTTTCGACCCATTCGCGGATCGTTTCGTGGTCGGTCGTCGTCTCGATGCGCTCGTCTGCGGTGCTGTCGTCGACCATTGGTTCCCGGACGATAAACAGCCCGTTCGTGGTTAGCAGTACGCCTTGCAGCGTCAACGTCGGACCCGGATGCGGCCCCGACCGCGCGTGATGGGACCCGGTCCGAGCCGGCCCTATCCGGAACGGGGTCGCGGCCGCTAGTCGAACCCCGGGCCGTCCGGTACCCCGTCCCGTGGCATGGAAACGACCGTTCGAAGGGCACCGTGGGTCGACCCAGGGGATTGATGAACGGACCGCGCTTTGGGTGGACGTAATGGAGTACGACCGCGGGGTAGGGCGCCGGATCGGGCTCGGACTGGTCGTGTTCGGGCTGTTTCTCATTGCCGCCTACGTCATCGAGGCGTTCATCGCGGTCGTCGTGTTCGCGGTCTTCCTCTACTACTCGGTGCGGCCGATCCACCGCTTCCTCCGACGGTTCGGGATCCCACAACGCCTCCGAGCGCTCCTCGCGATCCTCCTCTTCGGGATCCCCTTCCTGATCCTGCTGGTCTATACGGTCGCGATCATCGTCATCGAGGTCCAGGCGCTCGTCGAGGCCTACGACATCCAGGACCAGGTGCTGAGCCAGGGCCTCGAGGAGTTCGACATCGCCGCACTGGACCTCGATACGCTTCAGGAGGCGATCGCCGGCGCGGGCGCACAGGGCTCGATCTTCGCCGCGCTGTTCAGCCTCTCGGGGGCGCTGAGCGTCGTCAGCAGCGCGATCGTCCAGCTGCTGATCCTCGTAGTGCTGACCTACTACATGCTCGTCGACGGGCCGCGGCTGCGGGCGTGGGTTCTCACGAACTTCGACGACACGGGGATCATCCGGGAGTTCTTCGACGAGGCCGACCCCGAGCTCTCGATGACGCTCTTCGGCAACATCGTCAACGTGTTCGTCACCGCGATCGTCGGCGTGATCGTCTTCTTCACGTACAACTTCTTCGTTCCGGAAACCGTTCAGGTGCCGTTTCCCGGCCTGTTCGCCGCGCTCGCCGGGATCGGAAGCCTGATCCCCGTCATCGGGATCAAGCTCGTCTACATCCCCGTCGGGATCGGGCTCGCGGCCGCCGCGTTCGCCGCCGGACAGACCGGCCTGCTGATCTACGTCGGGGCCTTCTTCCTCGCCGCGGGGGTCTTCGTCGACTTCATCCCCGACTTCTTCATCCGCGCGCTGATCAGCGGCGACAACACCCACACCGGGCTGTTGCTCGTCAGCTACATCGTCGGGCCGACGGTCTTCGGCTTCTACGGGCTGTTCTTCCTCCCGATCCTGCTGATCCTCCTGATCAACGCGACCCACGTCCTGCTGCCGTACGTGCTGTGGGGCGAGGACACCCCCGCCCACCAGACGACCCTCGGCGACTTCGGCGGACCGGACCAGCGGCCGCCGTCGATGGCCGGGAGCCGGACCGAGGGGACGTCGCCGGTGGTCGAGACCGAGGACTAACGGGGCTTCCAGTCGAGCGTCAGGGAGACGGTCTCCCGGTTCCCCCGCAGCACCGAGGAGCCCTCGCGGACGCCGATCTCGTAGCCGATCTCCTCGGGCGGGGTGAGCCGGACGCGCTTGTTGCCGACCGGGACCTCGATCCCGCCAGCGCCCTCCGTTCCGCCGTCCTCTCCCTCGTCCTCGCCGGAGTCGAGCTCGTCGGCGAGCCGCCGCAGCTGTGTCGCGACGTCCGCCCGGCTCATCCGTTCCTCGTGCAGGGTCTTCTCTGCCATACCGACACTGGGGCCACCGAGCCGATAAACCTAGGGCGCGGATCGAAGTCGAACCGCGGAGCTGGAGACCGTCCCGCCCGTTGCCGACCTCGTCCGGGCCGCCCATCGAGTGCTCGACGGCCGGTAACGCCCACAACACTTTTGTCAGTATACATACAACATCGCATATGAGCGGTTCGACGGCGCCGAACTTCTGTTCGCGATGCGGAACGCGTCTCGGGGCCGGGGACGCCTACTGCTCGCAGTGTGGCACGGCCATCGGTGAATCGGGCGAGTTCCGTGGACGGACGGCACGGCGCGACGGTCGCGGGGAGTTCCGCCAGCAGCTCGACGCGATGGTCGCCGAGGGCTGGGAGATCGAGGGCGAGTACGACGACCGGGTCGTCCTGGTGGACCGCGGGATCGGATCGATCGGGCTCCACGTTCTCTTGCTGTTGTTCACGGGCGGAGTCGGCAACCTCCTCTACGGGTGGTACAGCTACTCGATGAACGCCGAACGGGTCGAACTCCGGGCCGACGGGACGCGCCGCCGGCTGAGCGGGCCGAGCGACGCCGAAGCCGACATCGACCGGGACGTGCTCGACTGGGGGTTCAGCGTCCTGCTCGCGACGCTGCTCCTGTTTCTGGGCCTGATGGTGCTCGCGACGAGCGGATCGGTGGCCGCCGGAACGATCGGGCTGATCTGCCTCCTCGGGGCCGTCGCGGTCCTTCCGCCGGCCCGACGCCGCCTGGCCGCACGCCGATCGGTCGGCACGTTCGGCCGGGTTCGCGGGACCGACGAGCGGGTGATCGAACGGCCCGAGACGCCCTGTTCGGCCTGTGCCTCGCCGATCGAGCAGGGCGTCGAGCGGCGCTACGGCGAGCGGACGTATCTCGCGGGGATCCCGCTGTGGACCCACGAACACGGCCGGAACGCCTACTGCCGTCGCTGTGCGGCCGGCGACTCGTCGGACGAAGGTCGTGAGAACTACAGCGGCGAGACGGACACGACGGTCAGAAACGACCCGGTTTAGAGGACGTCCATCGCCTCGAGCCGTTCGGGCAGGTAGGTCTCGGTGACGAAGTCGAGCCCACGGGAGGCGAGCGCCTGCTGTTCGGCCTTCTTCCCGATCTCGAGCTGGAGCTCGATCTGTTCCTCCCAGTAGTCGGTCTGGAACCGGGGGTCCTCGAGCTCGTTCTCGAGGGCGTTGACGTCCGAGTCCGACAGGGGGTCGGTCGGGAGGTCGTACTCGACGATGTCCTCGGGCTGGATGCCGACGAACTGCGCCTGGGGCGTCGCGAGGTACTCCGAGAGGTGCGCGGACTTGATCGAGCCGTAGGCGACCGAGCCGTAGATCCGGTAGGACCACGGGTCACAGTCGGTAAAGACGGTGACGGGAAGGTCGAGCTCGTCGTGGAGCCGTTTGGTGATCCGTCGGGTCGCGCGGGCGGGCTGGCCCTTGAGGTGGACGACGATCACGTTGTACTCCTCGTCGAAGCCGTTCTCGACGAGCCGGTCGCGCATCCCGCCGGTCTCGACACAGAGGACGAAGTCGGCGTCGTTCTCGAGGAACTCGATCGTGTCAGGGTTGTTCGGGATCTGATAACCGCCCTCGCCGACGTCCTCCTGGCAGTGGATCACCCGCTCGCCCCGCCGGGTCTGCTCGCGCAGCTCCAGAGGCCCCATGATCGTCGCGCCCGACTCCTCGGGGCGCATGTGGAAGTCCTCGCGGGTGACCTCCGAGACGATCTCGAGGTCCTCGATCAGCTGGTTGGACTCGTCCTGGTCGTTGAACTGCGCCTCCTCGTTGTCCCAGCTCTCCGAGAGGTAGTACAGCTCACGCAGCGTCGAGGAGCGGTCCTCGCCGAGCTGGTCGGCGAGGAACTCGATCGTGTAGATCGCCTTCAGGAGCTTGCGAGCCCCCCGGACCGAGTTCGCCGATCGGGTGCTCGTCCGGTCGCCGTAGACCCAAACCTGCGAGTCCTCGTCGTACTCGATGTTGCTCTTCGTCCGCGTCGGGAGCGTCATCTCGGGGATGTCCCCCTCCGCGAACTGGTCGTAGAACTCCGCCGCCAGTTCGATCAGCTGTTCTCGCGCGTCGTGTGGTGTGTCCGTGCTCATTCGTCTACCGTGAGTTTCGCGGTCTCGACCCCGCTCACGTCGAGGTCGAACGTCGCCTCCCCGTCCACGCTGTACTCCAGGGTCGCCGTCTCGCCCGCCGATATCGTGGGCGACCACTTGACGAACCACTCGCCGTCCATTTCTATCACTGTTCCCTCCGAGAGGTCGCTCGGCTCCGCGGAGACGATGTCAGTGACGTCGAGCTCCTCGGCGGTGCTCGAGTGGTTCTCGACGACCAGCTTCACCGTCCCGTTCTCGGCGGCGCGCGAGACCTGGACGTTGTTCATGATCCGGGCGAGCGCCGCATCGATGTTCGGCGATTCCCTCCCGGTCACCTCCGCGACCTTCTCGGCCATCTCGGGCAGGATCTGTGCCAGTACGTCCTGTTTCTTCCGGCGTTTGGCGATCGAACGCTGCTTCGAGAGGTAGGACTTCAGCTCGCGGGCGGCCTCACGGATCGCGAGCTCGATCTCGTCCTCGATGGCGGGGACGTTCGCGATGGCGTCCTTCGACTCGCTGGTGAACGGGACGTTCGTCGAGGCGACGTGGACCATCACGACCGCGGGACCGTTCGGCAGGCCGGTGTCGCCGGGCTGGTCCAGCCCGTAGTTGCGCCAGCCGATCGATTTGACCACGTCGGTGGTCGCACACGCCCCGCGCTGGTAGACCAGCGGGACGCGGTTCGCGAAGCGCATCACGTCGATCGACCCCTCGGCGGGGATGTCGCCGCCGTAGGCGATCCCCGCCTCGACGATGAACGGGTCGCCGCCGTGGACGTCGGCGTCCCGGGTCGCCGCGGCGTAGAACTCCGCGTCGAACTCCTTTCGCAGGCCCGCTTCGACCAGCTCGTCGGTGATCGGCGCCAGGCAGTCCGTCGGCGGGGCGATGATGTCGGTCTCGCGCATCGCATCGACCAGGTCGCGGGCGGTGTTGCGGTCGCTCGCGACCTCGCGGGCGAGCGGCACGTCGTCGGGGACCGTCCGCATGGCCGACCAGAACGCCTCGACGACGTTCTCGCGGGCGGTTTCGCCGATCGCCACGTCGTCGCGCTCCTGGGTCATGTCCGCCGCGCGGTCGACGTACTCCGCGAGAGCCGAACGGGTCAGCCGGTGGCGCCCGCCGTCGTCGAACTTCGCGGCGATCCGCCCCGCGAGGGCCTCGATCGTCGCCGCGTCCTTGTGGGTGCTCGTCGCGCCATCGACCAGGCGACGGCACTCCTCCTCGCGGTGTTCAGTGACCGCGCTCCAGACCGCCGCGACGGCCTTCTCGCGGGCGGTCTCGCCGAAGGTGCCGTGTTCGACGCTGATCTCGTCGGCGACCGCCGCGACGACCCCTTCGAGCTCGTGGTGGGCGAGGCTGTCGCGGGCGGCCACGCGCTCGGCGATCCCGTTCGCGAACGCCTCGATGGCGTCGGCGGCCTTGTTCGTCGTCGCCTCGCTCACGGCGTCCGCTATCTCGTCCTCGGCGGGCGGCTCCCAGGCCATCTCGCGGCCGAAGTAACGGTCCCGGAAGTTGTCGAGCACTTTGTCGGCGGTCTTCCTCCCGACGCGGGTGAACTCCTCCTGGAGGAACCCTGACAGCGAATGGGAGTCGGTCGCCCCGAGCATCTTGATGACCGTCCCGAGCTCGACGCCGTGGGGGTGGGGGCGGATCTCCTCGGTCTCGGCGGGGAGCTGGTCGGTCGCCCGTTCGGCCTTGAACGAGTCGTTCGGCTCGTGGAGCTCGATCCGGGCGTGGGGGTTGACGACCGCGGTGTGTTTGATGTAGTCCCGGAGCTGGCCGCGAGCGCGCATGTTCGCCTCCATCTCGAGCTCGATGCGCGTCCCGTGGGGGCGGTCCCAGGAGGTGGTCTCCTCCCTGCTGATCTCGGGCTCGTTGGTGTCGGTGTCGATGATCAGCTCGAA
This sequence comes from Halalkalicoccus tibetensis, assembly GCF_037996645.1. NCBI lineage: Archaea > Methanobacteriati > Methanobacteriota > Halobacteria > Halobacteriales > Halalkalicoccaceae > Halalkalicoccus > Halalkalicoccus tibetensis. The sequence continues at coordinate 61,663 of NZ_JBBMXV010000004.1, read as the reverse complement.
GTACTCGGCCTCGCTCGAGCCCTGGGTTCGGGAGGTGATCCGTGCGGGCTTCCCGCTGGTGAGCTGGCTGTAGAGGACTGCGGCGGAGATGCCGATCCCCTGCTGGCCGCGGGATTGCTCGCGGGCGTGAAAGCGCGAGCCGTAGAGCAGCTTCCCGAACACCTTCGGGATCTGCTCCTTGGTGATGCCGGGACCGTTGTCCTCGACGACCAGCCGGTAGTAGTCGCCGACCTCCTCGATCTCGACGTAGATGTCGGGGAGGATGCCCGCCTCCTCGGTGGCGTCCAGCGCGTTGTCGACGGCCTCCTTGACGGCGGTGACCAGCCCCCGGGCCCCGCTGTCGAACCCGAGCATGTGCTTGTTCTTCTCGAAGAACTCGGCGATGGAGATCTCCCGCTGGTTTGCAGCGAGCTCGTCGGCGATCCCCTGCTCGTCGCCGAGCGTCGACTGGAGCGACGTCATTCGTACGCGTCTCTATCGCCGGCGCACGTAAAACCCGTGCGGTAGCTTGGTGAAAGTGGAAGTGGGCGTCTCAGACCGCGAGCGCGGTGTCGACGAACAGCATGATCGCGAAGCCGGCGAGGAAGGTGAGGGTGGCCTCGTCGGCGAAACCGTGGCCGTGACTCTGGGGGATCATCTCGCGGGAGATGACGGCGATCATCGTCCCGGCGGCGAACCCCGCCGCGAGGGGGAACAGCTGGGTGACGACCGAGACGAGCGCGAACCCCGCGACGGCGGCGATCGGCTCCGGGACCCCGCCCGAGAGGGTGGTGTAGAGGATCGTCCTCGCGTCCGAGAGTCCCGTCTGGCTCGCCGGCACGGCCATCGCGAAGCCGTCGGGGACGTTCTGGATGGCGATGGCGATCGCCAGCGCGATCCCGACCGCGTCGAGCCCGCTGCCGAAGGCGATACCGATCGCCAGCCCCTCGGGGACGTTGTGGATCGTGATCGAGCCACCGACGAGGAGGGCCCTTCGGATGGTGTCGGCGTCCTCAGGCGCGATCTCGGCGTCGCGCTCGTCGGCGCGCCGGCCGTTGACCCGGAGGTGGACGTGGGGGATCGCCCGGTTCGCGGCCAGCAGGAACAGCCCGCCCAGCAGGATCCCGGCGAGCACCTCCGCGAGCGAGCCGATCTCCATGCCCGGAACGATCAGCGCGAAGACCGCCGCGCCGAACATGATCCCGGCGGCCAGCCCGAGCGCGGCGTCGTAGGCCCGGTGGGAGACGCTGTCCGCAAAGAGGATCGGCAGCGCGCCCAGCCCGGTCGCACAGCCGGCCAGAATCGAGACGAGGAGAACCGTCAGTAGAGGGTCCATACCGGAGGGAGGCACGAGCGGGCCAAAAACCTCGCGCGGCACGCGAGGCATATGCAGCTCGGCCGACAGCTCGAGTACAGCCGGGCCCGTCCGGTCCCCGACCACGCCGAGCAAACGCCGGCGTCTCGCGCGGGCGCGCGTACGGGAAGTTTAATCACTACGGAGGACGAACGCTTAATCAGATTTTATGTCCGAGCAGAGTGAATACGGAGCCGGGCAGATTCAGGTGTTAGAGGGGCTCGAAGCCGTTCGCACCCGTCCGGCGATGTATATCGGGTCTACCGATTCTAGCGGGCTGCATCACCTCGTCTACGAGGTCGTCGACAACGCGATCGACGAGGCGCTCGCGGGGTACTGTGACACCATCGGGGTAACCATCCACGAGGACGACTCGGTGAGCGTCAGCGACGACGGTCGTGGGATCCCGGTCGACACCCACGCCGAGTACGACCGACCCGCCCTCGAGGTGATCCTGACGGTGCTCCACGCCGGCGGGAAGTTCGACTCGAAGTCCTACCAAGTCTCCGGGGGCCTCCACGGCGTCGGCGTGAGCGTGGTCAACGCCCTCTCCGAACGCCTCGAGGCCGAGGTGCGTCGGGACGGCGCGGTCTGGACCCATGGGTTCGACTACGGCGCGCCCGACGGCGACATCGAGCGGGTCCGGGAGCTCAAGGAGGACGAGGAGACGGGGACCACCGTTCGGTTCTGGCCCGACGAGGAGATCTTCGACGACGTCGAGTTCGACGCCTCGACGCTCGAGACGCGCATCCGGGAGCTGGCTTTCCTCAACCCCGGCGTCGAGATCACGCTCACCGACGAGCGCGACGGCAGCCAGTCGCAGTTCAAGTACGACGGCGGGATCCGGGAGTTCGTCGAGTACCTCAACGAGACGCGCACGCCGCTTCACGACGACGTCCTCTACATCGCCGACGAGGAACAGGACATCCAGGTCGAAGTGGCAATGCAGGCGACCGACGAGCTCCAGGGTTCGATCCACGCCTTCGCGAACAACATCAGCACCCGCGAGGGCGGCACCCACCTGACGGGCTTCAAAACGGCCCTCACGCGGATCGTCAACGACTACGCCAACGAGCAGGGGCTGCTCGACGACATCGACGAGAACCTCCGGGGCGAGGACATCCGCGAGGGGCTGACCGCGGTGATCTCGATCAAACACCCCGACCCGCAGTTCGAGGGGCAAACGAAGACCAAGCTGGGCAACAGCGAGGTCCGCGGGATCGTCGAAAGTGCGATGCACGAGGGGTTAAGCACCTACTTCGAGGAGCACCCCGACACCGCCCAGGCGGTCATCCGCAAGGCGGTCGAGGCCGCCAAGGCCCGCAAGGCCGCCAAACAGGCCGAGGAGCTCACCCGCCGGAAATCGGCGCTCGAATCGACGGCGCTGCCCGGGAAGCTCGCGGACTGTCAGACCCGCGACCCGACCGAGGCCGAGCTGTTCGTCGTCGAGGGTGACTCGGCGGGCGGCAGCGCCAAGCAGGGTCGCGCACGGGAGTTCCAGGCGATCCTCCCCCTCTCCGGGAAGATCCTCAACGTCGAGAAACACCGCCTCGATCGCGTGCTCGAGAACGACGAGATCCGCGACCTGATCACCGCGATCGGCGCGGGCGTCGGCGAGGAGTTCGACCTCGAGGAGTCGCGCTACCGGAAGGTCGTCATCATGACCGACGCGGACGTCGACGGGGCGCACATCCGCACGCTGCTGTTGACGCTTCTCTATCGGCACATGCGCCCGCTGGTCGAGGCCGGCTACGTGTATGCCGCCCAGCCGCCGCTCTACCGGCTTCGCTACGGCGGGGAGACCCGCGAGGCGATGACCGAGGCCGAACGCGAGGGGATCATCGAGGAGCACGGCGCGCCGGACCGGATCCAGCGCTTCAAGGGGCTGGGCGAAATGAACCCCGATCAGCTCTGGGAGACGACGATGAACCCCGAGAACCGGGTGCTGAAGCGCGTCACTATCGAGGACGCCGCCGCCGCCGACCGGATGTTCTCGGTGCTGATGGGCGACGCCGTCGAGCCGCGAAAGCAGTTCATCCAGGACCACGCGAAGGAGGCCGAATGGGTCGATATATAGCGAACGCCCCGAAAGCCCTCACTCTTTGCATGTCGCTACGAGAGACCGCTTCACGGTCTCTCGGCGTCCCGGAAATCGAAGATTTCCGAGGACCACCAGGCCGCATTGCGAGCGATTCCGACCGGAATCGCTCGCTGAGGGCCCAGCCGCACACCTCCCCGTTCGATTCGCGGCCACGGGCCGCGAAGCGAGGCCACCGCACCGCGGACAGCCATCGCGACCGCAGTACGAACGACACTCACAGCGACCACCACACCCTGAGACCCCCACACCATGAGTTCTGACGTTCCGAACCCCGATATCGACGCCGCACGCATCGACACCGTCCGAATCGAGGACGAGATGGAGCAGTCCTACATCGACTACGCGATGTCCGTCATCGCGGGCCGCGCGCTCCCGGACGTCCGGGACGGGCTGAAGCCCGTCCACCGGCGCATCCTGTATGCGATGCACGAGATGGGCGTCAGCTCCCGCTCGGCCCACCGCAAGTCCTCCTCGGTCGTCGGCGAGACGATGGGGGACTACCACCCCCACGGCGACAAGGCGATCTACGACACGCTCGTGCGCATGTCCCAGGGCTTCTCGATGCGCTATCCCCTGATCGACGGTCAGGGCAACTTCGGGAGCGTCGACGGCGACCCCGCGGCGGCCATGCGCTACACCGAGGCGCGCATGAGCCCGATCTCCGAGGAGCTGCTGACCGACATCGGGAAGGACACCGTCGACTTCACATCGAACTACGACGATCGCCTCGAGGAGCCCGAGGTGCTCCCCTCGGCGATCCCGAACCTGCTGGTCAACGGCTCCTCGGGTATCGCCGTCGGGATGAGCACCAACGTCCCGCCCCACAACCTGCGGGAGGTGATCGACGCGACGATCCACCTGATCGAGAACCCCGACTGCTCGATTCCGGACCTGATGGAGCACGTCAAGGGGCCGGACTTCCCGACGGGCGCGAACATCGTCGGCCGGGAGGCGATCCACTCGGCGTACACGACGGGCCGCGGACGGCTCCGCGTACGCGCGGAGTTCGAGCGCGAGGAGGCGGGCAAGCGAGAACGGATCGTCATCACCGAGCTGCCCTTCCAGCAGAACAAGTCCCGGCTGGTCGAGCGCATCGCCGAGAACGTCAACGAGGGCAGGATCGAGGGGATCAGCGACCTGCGCGACGAATCCGACCGGGACGGCATCCGGATCGCGATCGACCTCAAGCGCGGCGCGAACGCCGACGTCGTCGAGAACCAGCTGCTCGAACACCACCTCGAGCGGACCTTCGGCGTGATCAACCTCGCGCTGGTCGACGGCCAGCCGCGGGTGCTCGACCTGAAGGAGACGCTCGAACACTACGTCGAACACCGAAAGGACGTCGTGCGCCGGCGCAGCGAGTACGACCTCGGGGAGGCCGAGGACCGCGCGCACATCCTCGAGGGACGCCTGAAGGCGCTCGACAACGTCGACAGCGTCGTCGAGCTGATCCGCGGGGCCGAGGACCGAAACGGCGCGAAGGACGTCCTCAGAGAGGAGTTCGAGTTCTCCGAGGCGCAGGCCGAACACATCGTCCGGATGCAGCTGGGCAGCCTGACCTCGCTCGAACGCGAGGAGATCGAGGAGGAGTACGACGACCTCACCGCGGAGATCGAGCGCCTCGAGACCATCCTCGACGACGAATCCGAGCTCCTGGGCGTCATCAAGGAGGAGCTCCGGGAGATCCGCGAGGAGTACGGCGACGACCGACGCACCAGCATCATCGAGGGCGGCGACTCGGTCCTCCACGAGGACCTCATCCCCGAGGAGGAGTCGCTGATCCTCGTCACCGAGGACGACTACGTCAAACGGATGCCCGTCTCGGCGTTCGACCCCCAGGGTCGGGGCGGCAAGGGGATCATCGGCGCAAACCTGAAGGAGGGCGACGAGGTCTCGAAGGTGTTCCGCGCGAACACCCACGACTATCTGCTCTGTTTCACGAACCACGGCAAGGCCTACCAGATCCGCGGGTTCGACGTCCCCGAGATGAGCCGGACGGCAAGGGGGAAGTCGGCGGTGAACATCCTCGATCTCGATCCCGACGAGGAGCTGACGGCCGTGGTGAACACCGACGACTTCGAGGACGACGAGTTCCTGACGATGGTCACGGAGAACGGCTACGTCAAGCGCACCGCGGCGAGCGCCTTCGAGCGCGTTCGCGCCTCGGGGCTGATCGCTGCCTCGCTCGAGGAGGGCGATCGCCTCGTCGACGTCACCGTCACCGACGGCTCGACCGACCTCGTGATCGCCACCGAGGGCGGGATGGCGATCCGGTTCCCCGAGGGCGAGGCCCGCGCGATGGGACGAAACGCCCGCGGAGTCAACGGGATCAAGCTCCGGGACGACGACGCGGTCGTCGGGCTCGTGACCGCAGCGGAGGGCCGTGACCTGCTGACGATCACCGAGAACGGCTACGGGAAACGGACGCCCTTCTCGGAGTACCGCACCCAGTCGCGCTACGGCAAGGGACTGATCGACATCAAGATCGGCGACCGAAACGGGTCGGTCGCCGCGATCGAGTCGGTGAGCGGGGAGGACGACCTCGTCGTGATGAGCGACGACGCCCAGATCATGCGGATCCGCGCGGCGGACGTCTCGACGGTCGGGCGGAACACGAAGGGCGTGATCGTGATGCGGCTCGCCGAGGACGATCGGGTTGCGAGCGTCGACGTGGTGCCGGATGCGGCGTAGAAACGGGATCGGACGGGCGTTTCGTCCCGATCAGCATGCGTGGAGCGCCTCGACGGCGTCCGGGCTCTCGCCGACGGTCCCCGACCGCGGTCCGGGGCGACGACCGGGTTGTGATATAGGGTCTCACGCACGACAACGGTCGTTCGGGGAAGGACGGTGAAACCGTACCGGTCAGATCATGTCCTCCTTTTCGAGGCCGGTCATGACGTCGTCGACCAGCGAGTCGGCGTCCTCGTAGGGGAACTCCTGGTGGCCCGACAGCCGGGTCGCCATCTCCATGGCGGTGAAGCTCGTCTCGCCCGACTCGAACTTCGTCGCGGGGCCGTTGGGCAGGGCGGGCACGAGGTCCATCTGGTTCTTCACGGGGTAGTCGGCGCCCTCGAACGCGTCGTACAGCTGCGAGCGGAGTTCGTCTCTGTCTGCCATAGCGGGTACCTGCTCGCCCGCGAAACAAAAGCGTTCTGAAACAACTAAGAACTGATTGTGAGTTCTCCGTCGGCAAACTGAAGCTTTTTGACCGCGCCGGGCCACCTGCGCGGTATGCGGGACGTCCTAGCCGAGTGGCAGCCGGTCGTCGACGACGCGATAGCAGAGCTGTTGCCCCGCGACGTCGACGAGGCCTACCTCGACGAGTGGTTCGGCCCGGCGAGCCACCGGTACGATCCGGAGGCGATCCAGCGGGCGCTATCGGACCCGGTCTGGGACCTGCTGGATCGCGGGGGGAAACGCTGGCGGGCGGTCGTCTGTCTGCTCCTGCTCGACGGGTTCGGGGCCGATCCCCACGAGCATCTCGCCTACGCCTGTATCCCCGAGGTGCTGCATAACGGCACGATCATCGTCGACGACGTCGAGGACGAGGCGGAGATCCGCCGCGGGGAGACCGCCCTCCACCACCGATACGGGCAGGACGTCGCGCTCAACGCGGGCAACGCGATGTACTTCCTGCCGCTGAAGGTGGTCGGCAAGAACCCCGCGGGCCTCGATTCGGGGACCCAGCTCGCGATGTACGAGATGCTGATGGACGAGCTCAACCGCACGCATCTGGGCCAGGGGATGGACATCCACTGGCACCGAAACCGCGAGGCGACGGTCTCGGAGGCGGAATACTTGGAGATGTGTGCCTGCAAGACCGGCTGTCTGGGTCGGATCGTCGCCCGGCTCCCTGCCATCCTCACCGACCAGCCCGACGAGGTCGAACACGCCATCGCCAAATACGCCGAGGAGATGTCGATCGCCTTCCAGATCGGTGACGACATCCTCGACATCGAGAGTACGATCGAGGGCAACACGGAGTTCGGCAAGGCCTTCGGCAACGACATCCGTGAGGGCAAGCGGACGCTGATGGCGATCCACGCCCTTTCGGAGGCCGATCCCGCGGAGGCCGACCGACTGGCGACGATCCTCCACGCCGACGAGAACACGCGCGAGGAGATCGTCGACGCGATCGGGATCCTCCAGTCGACCGACAGCATCGAGTACGCCCGCGAACGCGCCCTGGAGTTCGCCGGGAGCGCGCGGGCCCACCTCCGGGAGGTACCCCTCGACGAGGAACGGTCCGATCAGCTGGCCTCCTTTACCGAGTTCGTCATCGACCGGGACGTCTAGACGGACCTTTTTACTCGTCGGGTACGCTCGCTACGCTCGCGTACCACTCCGAGCAAAAATCTCCTCCAAAAAGCCGGTGCGGCTTCGCCGCACCGGTCCGCTACCGCGGTCACTCCGCTCGCTCGCGATGGCAGTATCAGACTATCTATCAAATATCGATGTTGTATTCGTTGAATCTACGCTAAAATATCTGATACGTGTCTCTACGAATCGGTCCCGGATCCCAACGCTACTGCTTATTTCGTCGGTTCGTCTTTTTGTTGCTCCACACACCATTTGAACATCTCTTCTCTCAGCTCATCAGATGTCGGACCGAATAACTTGCCGAGACGCCAGCCGAGGTTGTTCCACTTGAGTTCATCGAGGACCGATTCGTATTGCTGGCCCTCGATGGCGCGCGTCCACCCCTGCTTGAAATTACCGAGGCGATAGCTGTCGAGATCGGGGTTCTGCTGGCGTCCATCTTCTGCAGAGGTGAGGCCGTCGTAATCCATGTGATTAGTTACCTACGCAAATTAAATCTATTATCCATAATTAGTATGGCGGATTCGTTTCCCGTATCCATCGAGCCGGCACGTCATCGGGAAGCGGAGCGATCCCTCGTGGTTTATGCCCGCTGATCGGTGAGAAAGGACATGGCAGTCGACCCCGACTTCGACTACGAGCTGTTGAAGCGTCTGACCGAGGCCCGCGGCGTTCCCGGCTACGAGGACCGGGTGCGCGAGATCGTCCGCGAGGAGCTCTCCCCGCACGTCGACGGGCTCCGGACCGACGCGATGGGCAACGTGGTCGGGACCGTCGAGGGTGATTCGGAGTACTCGGTGGTCGTCGCGGCCCACATGGACGAGATCGGCTTCATGGTCACCCACGTCGACGACGACGGCTTCCTCGCGGTCGATTCCCTCGGCGGGTTCGACCCCCGCGTGCTGAAGGCCCAGCGGGTGACCGTCCACACCGAGGTTCCCGGGCCCGAGGACTCGGGAGTCGAGGGGACGGCCTCCCGATCGGACGGCGACCTGCCGGGCGTGATCGGCTCGGCGCCGCCCCACACCCTCGACGAGGAGCAGCGCGAGAAGACCCCGAAGACCGAGGACGTGCGCATCGACCTCGGGCTCGACGCGGAGGCGGTCGAGGAGCGCGTCTCGCCGGGTGACCTCGTGACAATGGACCAGGATACGGGGATCGTCGGCGAGCACGTCACGGGCAAGGCGATCGACAACCGGGTAAGCGTGCTGGCGCTGATCGAGGCCGCCCGCCGGATCGAGGACCCGGCGGTGACGGTCCACTTCGCCGCGACGGTCCAGGAGGAGGTCGGCCTGCGCGGGGCCCGCGCGCTCGGGGTCGACGTCGACCCCGACCTGGCGATCGCGCTTGATACGACCGTCGCGAACGACGTGCCGGGCTTCGGCGCGGAGGAGCACGTCACCGAGCTCGGCGAGGGGGCGGGGATCAAGCTGAAGGACTCGAGCGTGATCACCAGCCCGAAGGTCCACCGCCGGCTCCGGGAGGTCGCCGAGAGCGAGGGGATCGCCCACCAGTTCGAGGTGCTGCCCGCGGGCGGGACCGACACGGGCGGGCTACAGACGTCGGCCGGGGCGACGCCGGTGGGTGCGATCTCGTTCCCGACGCGCTATCTCCACACCGTCACCGAGAGCGCCCACGTCGAGGACGTCGCCGCGGTGATCGACCTCCTGACCGCGTTTCTCGACTCGGAGACCGGCGAGGGCGACTACCGGCTCTGAGGGAAACCAACATATTCAGTACGGCGCGTTCCCAACCCCCGCGTATGAGCGAGCAACGAGACCGGGACCGGGACCTCTCACGGCGGTTGTTCATGCGCGAGACCGTGGTCGGCGGGACGGCGGCGGCCGGGGCCGTCGCGGCCAGCGGCACGGCGGCCGCCCAGGAGGAGGACGAGGAGGAAGAGGAAGAAGAGGGCGAAGAGGAGGAGAACGGCGAGGAAGAGGAGGAAGGAGAAGAGGGCGAAGAGGAGGAGAACGGCGAGGAAGAGGAGGAAGGAGAAGAGGGCGAAGAGGGCGAGGAAGGCGAAGAAGACGTCGAGCCCGACTGGCCGGGCTTCGTCGAGGACGCCAACGAGTTCGACGGCACCGACGACTCGCGCGGCGAGGAGGAGGTCACGGTCGAGGTCGGCGCGGGCGACGACGGGCTCGCGTTCTCCCCGACGGGGATCTGGATCGACCCCGGCGCGACGGTCGTCTGGGAGTGGACCGGCGAGGGCGGCGGCCACAACGTCAACAGCACCGAGGGCGAGGACTTCCAGAGCGACACCACCGAGGAGGAGGGGTTCACCTTCGAACACACCTTCGAGGAGGAGGGGATCAACGAGTACGAGTGTACGCCCCACACCGGTCAGGGGATGCACGGCGGGGTCGCGGTCGGCGAGGACATCGAGACCCGCGAGGTGATCGACGACGACGCCGGCGGCGGTGGCGGGGTCGAGCTCCCCGACTCGGCGCGGGCCGTCGGGGTCGCGCTCACCGTCGCGTTCGGCTCGACGCTCGGGCTCACCTACATGTTCATGAAGTACGGCGGCGACTACGAGGGCGACCGGATCGAGTGACCGGCAAGCGAACCCCTTAAGCCGCAGTGTCGGGCCAGTAACGGTGTGAACGGACGACGGTCCGAGGAGCGGGTCGACGCATGAGCCTCAACGTCGGCTGGCGTGTGAGCGTGAGCCTCACCGGTGTCGTCCTCAAGTGGCTCGCCGTCCCGCTCTGTTTCCCCCTTCTGATCGCCGTCTACTACGGCGAGGCGGTCGTCCCGTTTCTCGTGACGATCGCCGTCTCGATCGCGGTCGGCACGGGCCTCGACACCATCGAGTACGAGGATCGCCTCGGCCCGCGGGAGGCGTTCCTCATGGTCGCGCTGGCGTGGTTCTCGGTGGCGCTCGTCGGGGCGATCCCCTTCGTCCTCGCGGGGGCGGGCTCGATCGCCCACCCGCTGAACGCGCTGTTCGAGTCGATGAGCGGCGTCACGACGACGGGCGCGACGGTCATCACCGACTTCGGCAACCACTCGCGCTCGATACTGATGTGGCGCCAGGTGATCCAGTGGCTCGGCGGGCTCGGGATCCTCGTGTTCGCGACGGCGATCCTCTCGCAGATCGGCGTCGGTGGCGCCCAGCTGATGGAGTCGGAGACCCAGACCCGCGACATCAACAAGCTCTCCCCGCGGATCGCACAGACGGCCCGCCTGCTCGGCGAGCTCTACATCGGGCTGACGGTCGCACTGATCGCGATCCTCTACGGTCTGCATCTGACCGGACTCGCACCGGGAATGGACCTCTACAACGCCGTGGCCCACCCGCTGACGACGATCGCAACCGCGGGGTTCTCGCCCGAGCCCGACAGCATCGCCGCGTTCTCCCCGATCGTTCAATGGACGATCGTCCCGTTCATGATCGTCGGGGCGACGAACTTCGTGCTGATCTACTTCGCGCTACAGGGCGACCGACGGCGGCTGCTCGACAGCGAGGAGTTCCGCTTCTACATCGCCTTGCTCGCGCTGCTGGGCGTCGTCACGGCGGTCCTGCTCTTTCTCGACGAGTCCTACGCGGGAAGCGTCGAGTCGACGATCCGCCACTCGGTGTTCAACACCGTCTCGATCATGACGACGACGGGCTACGCGAACGCCGACTTCGACCTCTGGGAGGCGGGCGCGAAACACGTCCTGTTCGTCGCGATGTTCATCGGGGGGATGGCCGGCTCGACCACCTGCTCGATCAAGACGCTCCGGTGGCTGGTCGTGATCAAGGGCTTTCGCCGCGACCTCTTCACCTCGATCCATCCCGAGGCGATCCGGCCGATCCGCCTGAGCGGCGAGGTGATCGACGAGGACACCATCCGCGACATCTACGCGTTCGCGCTCGTCAACGTGCTGCTCTTTGCGGCGGCGACGGTCTTCGTCGTCGTCGACGGCGCCCGCGCGGGGCTGGTGCTCAGCGAGTTCGATGCGATGGGCGCCGCGGCCGCGACCTTCCTCAACATCGGCCCCGCCTTCGGCATCGCCGGTCCCTTCGGCACCTACGAGGCGTTTCCGTCGACGACCAAGGCGGTGATGATCCTGCTGATGTGGGTCGGCCGGATCGAGGTGATCCCGGTGCTCGTCCTCTTCACGAAGGCGTTCTGGACCTCATAGCGCGGCGGCGGCGGCGTCGACGACGTCGACGCGTGCGAACACCACGACGTGATCACCGACCTCGACCCGGGTGTCACCCCGCGGGATGATGCACTCGCCGTCGCGGGTGATCGCGCCGACGACGACCTCCTCGGGCAGGTCCGCCATCGACTCGCTGAGCGCGCGTCCCGCGAGGATGCTCTCGTCGTCGATCTCCACCTCGAGGACCTCCGCGCGGTCGTTGTGGATGAGCGAGATGTTCTCGGCGCGCCCCTCGTGGGTGAAGCGGGTGATCTCCTCGGCGGTGATCTCCCGGGGGTTGATCGCCACGTCGACGCCGACCGACTCGAAGATGTCGACGTAGTCGGCGTGTTCGACGACCGCGACCGCCCGCGAGGTGCCCAGCTGTTTCGCGAGCAGCGAGATCAGCAGGTTCGCCTCGTCGTGGGTGAGCGCGGCGATCACCACGTCGGCCTCGTCGATGTGCTCGCGGGAGAGGAACTCGAGGTCCGTCGCGTCGCTCTCCATCACAACCGTTTTCGGGAGCCGTTCGGCGAGGTCGCGCGCCCGGGCGTGGTCCTCCTCGATGAGCCGGGGTTCGAGCCCGCGCTCCTCGAGCAGACGGGCGACCTGGTAGCCGATCTCGCTGCCCCCGACGATGACGATCTCCTCGGCCGAGCTCGGCGTCGCCTCCGGGGAGAGCTCGGTTCCGAACCCCTGGACGCTCTCGGGACTGCCGATCACGACGACGTAGTCGCCCTCCATGAGGGTGGTCTCGCCGCGCGCGATCTCGACCTCGTCGTTCCGGAGGATGCCGACGAACGTCAGGGAGTCGAACCGGTCGGCCTCCGCGACCGTCTGACCCGTCACTGGGCTGTCCACGGGGATCTCGAACTCGGCCATCTGGATCGCTCCGCCCGCGAAGGGGTCCGCGTCGCGGGCCGCGGGCAGCCCGACGATGGTGACGATCGCCTGGGCCGACAGCAGGTCCGTACAGACCATGAAGTCGACGCCGAACCCCTGGTTCGAGCGGTTCCAGGTGTCGAGCAGCGAGGGGCGTTTCACCCGGGCGACGGTGAACGGGTCGCTCGCGATCTTCGCGGCGCTGCAGGAGACGATGTTCGTCTCGTCGTTGTCGGTGCTCGCGATGAAGATATCCGCGTCCTCGACGCCCGCCTCCTCGAGCGTCGACATCGTCGTGCCGTCGCCCTGGATCGCGAGCACGTCGATCGAGTAGGTGAGCTCCTCGACGCGGTCGCCGTCGACGTCGACGACGATCACCTCGTGGGAGTCCGCGAGCCCGGCTGCGATCGAGGAGCCGACCTCGCCGGCCCCGATGACGATCACGCGCACGAAACCACCGCTTGATTCATTGCCCGCCGGTTTGCGGTCGTTCGGTATGGGTATTTCCCTTCAGACGGAGTCGGGCGTCCGGTGGATCTCGAGGTCGACCTCGCGGGGCTCGCCCTCGAGGTCGGCGACGATCCGCGCGACGACCCGTTCGGCCTCCTCGAGGACCTTCGGCTTCACCTTCCGGATCACGGCCCCCAGCGAGACGAACGCCGGGAGGTCGATCATGCTGGAGCTGGCGCTGTCGGGGTCGAACCCGACGCGCAGCCAGACCCGCGAGGCCGTCTCCGCGCCCTCGGGGGCCTCCTCGGGCACCTCCTCGACGCGCCAGTGGCCGTGGGCGTCGACGTCCTTGATCAGCCGCCAGTCGATCCGCTCGGGCGGGTCGACGTCGGTCACCCGCGAGCGGGCCGTATAGGAGAGCTTCCACCACTCCACCCGGAGGTCGTACTCCGTGCCGGGCGAGCCGTCGCCGTGCTGGCGGACGTCGGTGAGATACTTCGAGTAGTTCGCGTAGCGAGGAAAGTCGATGAGGAAGTCGTAGACCTCCTCGGGCGGCAGATGGATGACAGTGCTCAGTTCGACTTCGTCCACGCGCCCAGTTGCGACGAATCCGCCCTAAGTGTTTGGATCCGAACGGGAACGCCGGCTATCGGCTCCGTATCGATCGCCGTCGCGACGGTTCCGTGGGGCCGACGGTTCAGCCGTCGTTGCGCCCCTCGGCGTCCCGGAGCGCCTCGACGGCGGCCGTGATCCCCTCGATGCGCTCGCGCTGCTGGTCGTTCGTGCTCGCGATCCGGTCGGCCTTCTCGGAGACCTCCGTCGAGAGGTCGGTGGTCTCGTCGATCATGCTCGCGATCTCCTCGGTGCTGGTGGCCTGCTCCTCGGTGGCCGTGGCGACCTCCTCGATCCCGTGGGAGGTGTCGGCGGTCGCCTCCGCGATGTCGTCGAGCAGCGCGAGGCTCTCCTCGATCCCGTCGATGCTCTCCTCGACGTGGCCCGTCGCCGTCTCTAAGCTCCCCGCGGTCCGGGCGGTGTCGGCCTGGATCGCCTCGATCCGTCGCTCGATGTCACGGGCGCGTTCGCGGGCGTCGCCCGCGAGCGACTTCACCTCTCGGGCGACCACCGCGAAGCTGTCACCGTTGCCCTCGGCGCGGGCGGCCTCGATCGAGGCGTTGAGCGCGAGGATGTTCGTCTGTTCGGCGATCGAACTGATCGCGTCGGTGATGTCGTCGATGTCGTCGATCCGCTCGACCAGTCCGTCGACGTCCTCGGCGACGGCCGCGGTGGCCTCGTCGATCCGGTCCATCCGCTCGATGACGTCGCCCGCGGCGTCCTGACCCGCCGCGGCGCGCTCGCTCGCGCGGGTGCTGTTGCGGTTGACCTCCTCGGCGCTCGCGGCGACCTCCTCGATCGACGCCGAGAGGGTGGCGACCTCGCTCGCGATCTGGCCGGTGTTCTCGGCCTGCTCGTCCGTGAGCACCGCGATCTCCTCGGAGCGGCTCTCGACGGCCGCGCTCGTCTCGTCGAGCTCCTCGATCAGCTTTTCGACGGACTCGCGCAGCTCGCGCGAGCGGTCGATCTCCTCGCGGAGCCCGCCCTCCCGCGAGTGGAGGTAGGTGTTACAGATCACCTGCAGGTCGAGGTTCGTCAGCCGGAGGAACGCCGCCGCGTCGGCGCCGGCCTCGCCGAGCTCCTCGCGGACGACCGCCGCGGCCTCGGGGTCGTCGAGGCGCTCCTCGATGGCCGCGGCACGCTCCGCGAGCAGGGCATCGAGGAAGTGGACGTGGATGTTCGCGTACATCCCGATGAAGTAGTGGATCGGCATGTCGAGCATGTCGTGGATCCGCCCGATCCGGGTGCGCTTCGCGAAGTAGTCCCGGTCGTAGCTGCCGGCGGTGAAGGTCTCGTAGTAGGCGTGGACGACCCCCCGGAGCTGCTCGTTCGAGCGGGTACCACGGTCGACGACCGCCCGCGTGCGCCCGTGTTCGAGGATCGGGTCCATGAACAGGTCCGTCGCCGCCGTCAGGTCGGCCTCCTCCTCGAGCAGCCGGTCGAGGGCGGCCGCCCGCCGGGCGTCCTCGGCCTCGAACCCGAGGAACTCCTTTCGCCACGCGATCTCCGCGTCGTTGAGGCCGATCCCGTCGACCCACTCGCCCTGCTCGATTCGGTGTCTGAAGGCGCGCTCGTCGGTAGTCATTGTGGTATGACGGGACCAAAGTATAATTAAAGTTATTATAATTATCCGATCTGATTTCGAGGGACATCCTTACGAGCGCCGGGGGGCTGGATGGGGGTATGCAACCGGACGTGCTGATCGTCGGCGGCGGGGTCGCCGGGCTCACTGCAGGGACCTTCACCTCGCGTGCGGGCCTGGAGACGCTGATCGTCGGCGGCGACGAGTCGATCCTGCGGCGAAACGCCCATCTCGAGAACTACCCCGGGTTCCCCGCGGGCGTCGACTCGCGGCTCTTCCTCGACATGGCCCGCGCGCAGGCCGAGCGCGCCGGCTGTACGCTGGCGGAAGGGACCGTGACCCAGATCACCCATGCCGCCGAGGAGGGAACGGAGGGAACCGACGACGAGGGGGGCTTCGAGGTCGCCACCGAGGACGGCGAGGTCTACGAAGCCGGGCGCGTAATCGCCGCCTCGTGGTCCGACTCAAGCTATCTGGAGGCGCTCGACGTCGAGCTCGACCGGCGGGGCTCCAAGCAGTACATCGGGACCGACGGCGACGGCCACACCGCCGTCGAGGGGATCTACGCGGCGGGCCGGATCGCCAAACAGTACCACCAGACCGTGATCTCGGCGGGCCACGGCGCGCAGGTCGCCCTGACGCTGATCCACGACTCGGACCTGCAGTTCTACAACGACTGGGTCGCCCCGGAGGGCTACTTCTCCGAGCGCGGACGGGACGTCCCGCCGGGCTGCGAGGAGATCGACGAGGAGGAGCGCGAACGCCGGGCCGAAGAGAGCCGCGAGACCATGCGCGAGTGGTTCGCCGAACCCCACGACGACGAGCCGACGCCACACCCGAGCCTGGCCGACGAGTAGCGCGAAAAAACGAGTGGTCGGGTCCGCTCAGGCGAACAACGAGCGGACCTGGTTGAAAACGAACTGGATGGACGACGTTCCACCGTCACCGTACGAGTAGCTGAAGACGACATCGCCACCCGGACCGACGATGAGGACCTCGTCGCCGTCCTGTCGCCAGACGGCTCGCCCGCTGTCCATGAAGATCTCGTCGTCGGTCGGACTTCCCGAACCGCTAGTCACTCGAACCTGATCACCGGGACCGAGGGTAAACCCGTCGGGGAAGGGTGCTTCGATCCCCGTTCCGCCTTCCTCCCGGTCGGTCACGACGTGCCCACTGAGATCGACCTCCGAACTGCTCGTGTTCTCGAAGAGGATGTACTCGTTGTCGGTGTCGTGGCCGACGTCGGTCTGTCTATCGACCACTTCGAGAGCGTCCTGGAGCCCCGGGTCGCCTCCGTCCTCGGGTTCGAGCTCGGCATGGTGTTCCTCGTCGAGGCTGAGTTCAGTCGAGTAGGTCTCGTAGCCCTCGGCCTCGATCGTGAGGATGAGGTTCCCGATCTCGACGACCTCGTCGACTTCCCCGTCCGAATCCGTCGTGAAGCTGAACTCGACCGCGTCGGCGGGATCGCCGTCCGCGGAGGCCATGTGGACGTCCGCACCCTCGATCGGGTCGCCCGTCTCGGCGTCAGTCGCCGTGATCAGTATCGGGCGGCCCTCGGGATCGTCGTCGTCACCGTTCTCATCGTCATCGTCGTCCTCTTCGCCGGGCTCCTCGTCCGGATCGTCATCTTCTGATTCTTCGCCAGGTTCCTCCTCTTCCGTCTGTTCCTGTTCTCCCTCCTCCGGCCCTTCTTCCTCGTCGTCCGGTTCGTCCTCTTCTACCTCGGCTTCCTCTGCCTCGTCGTCTTCCGTCTCATCCTCTTGGGCCTCGCCCTCGTCGGGCTCTTCGTCATCCCCTTCGCTTTCCTCGGTCGTTTCGTCCGGTTCCTCTTCGGGTTCTTCGTCCGGTTCCGGTTCGGGATCGTCTTCGACGTCTTCGTCGTCGCCCGGATCGTCAGTACAACCCGCCGACCCGACGATACAGGCTGCGCCCGCCAGGCCGAGAAATTCGCGTCGGTCGATGTCGTTTTCTCTCACTGTGTGATCGGTTTCTATTTGTTCTGTTCAGAATTGGTCAGGTAACGGGTCGATCAGCGATCTCGTACCGTCATAAAATATTCCGGTGATACGAGTGGTCGGGTTCGCTCAGGCGAACAACGAGCGAACGAACTGAAGCGGCTGGCCGATCAGTGAAGTCTGGGAATCGTAAGTCACCTCAGCGACCGTATTACCGCCTGCATCAAGCAAGGTGATTGTATCGCCCTCTTGGTTGTAGACCTGCAGGTTTTCGCCCCAGTATAGGTTCGCATCGTCGTCTTGCCCACTACCTGTAAACACCGTCACGCTGTTTCCGGCATCGAGAGTGAAGGAGGGGAACGTAAACGGTCCATCAGGAGTATTCCGATCATCGACGGCCCCGCCGGGTGCGTCACGAAGCTGGAACCCAGTCATATCGATGTCTTCGTCGCTATTGTTGGTGATCGTGACGTACTCGTCGTTAGGTTCGTTCCCGAGCACTTCGAAATCGCTGATCTCGAGTGCATCCGACACAGCGACGTCGTCATCCTCCTCGGGTTCCTCGTCCTCTTCTTCTTCCTCTTCAGGTTCTTCTTCCGGTTCCTCCTCCTCTTCCTCTGGCTCCTCTTCGGGTTCCTCCTCCGTCGGCTCCTCGGGCGCCGGGTCGGCCTCGTCGACCGCCGAGAGCGTCCCCTCGATCTCGCCGTCGGGGTTCTGTTCAGTGTGGGCCGTAATCGTCACCTCACCCTCCAGCGCGTCGAGCAGTCCCTCGTCGTCGGTCGTGCCCTCCAGAACCACCGTGTCGCGGACGACCCCGTGAACGTCGAGGTCGTACTCCGCGAGCACCTCGCCGTCGGCCGAAAGCGAGACGTGGGTGCCGTCGCGCAGGCAGCTCACCCACAGCTCGTAGCTGGCCTCGCCGTCGGAAACGGAGACCGTGGCGGTCCCGCCCGCGTTCGTATCGACCCCGAGCGGCTCGCCCGTGAGCTCCGCGGTGTAGCTGCCCCCGTCGGCCGCCGCGCTGCCCGTCATGAGAGCCCCGCCCACGATCGCCGCCCCTGTCGCGCTCAGTACCTGTCGCCGGTTGAGATTGCTGTCGCTCATTGTAGCCTGAACCCCGCTCCGTCGGCCGATCTCGGCCGGTTCTGCGGGATCAAAACGTATCACGCAGGGGTATTACTTGAACATTGTTTACGATTTAGAAGTATTTGTCAGTTGGAAGCTGAAAACCGAAGTGAACGAACGAGGGATTTCGTCGCGCGGACGCCGCGGCCGACCGGCTACGTTTAACCCGTCGCGCCGAGAACTGTGGGTGAATGCTCTCGGGAGTGAACGTCGCGCTTGGGGTCACGGGGTCGATCGCCGCGGTCAAGACCGTCGAGCTTGCCCACGAGCTACGCCGGCGCGGGGCGAACGTACGGGCCGTGATGAGCGCGAGTGCGCAGGGGATCGTCCACCCCTGGAGCGTGGAGTTCGCGACCGGGAACGACGTCGTGGCCGAGATCACCGGCCGGGTCGAACACGTCGAGCTCTGTGGGCGGGAGGGCTGGGCGGACGTCCTGCTGATCGCGCCCGCGACGGCGAACACCGTCGGCAAGATCGCGGGCGCGATCGACGACACGCCCGTGACGACCTGTGCGACGACCGCGCTCGGCGCCGACCTCCCGGTGGTGATCGCCCCCGCGATGCACGAGCCGATGTACGACCATCCCGGGGTGCTCGAGGCCATCGATCGAGTCGAGGGCTGGGGCGTCTCGTTCGTCTCCCCCCGGATCGACGAGGGGAAGGCGAAGATCGCGAGCGAGGACGCCATCGCGCTCGGGACCGCCCGCGCGGCGACGCCCTCGCCGCTGTCGGGCGATCGGGTCGTCGTCACCGCCGGGGCGACCGCCGAGTCGATCGACCCGGTTCGCGTGTTGACCAACCGCTCGTCTGGACGGACCGGCCGGGAGGTCGCGCGGGCCTGCTACGCCGCCGGCGCGGAGGTCACGCTGATCCACGCGCTCGTGGGTCCCCACCCTCTGGGGGCGGGAAGCGAGGAAGTCCCCCCAAGCATCGACCTCGTAGGCGTCGAGAGCAGCGCGGAGCTCTCGGAGGCCGCCCTCGAGGCCGCCGAGGGCGCGGACGCCTACGTCTCGGTCGCGGCCATCAGCGACTACACCGTCGAGCGCGAGGACCAGAAGATCCGCTCGGGCCAGGACCTCTCGCTCGACCTGCTGCCGAGTCCGAAGGTCGTCGACGCCGTCCGCGAGGCGAACCCCGGACTGCCGATCGTCGGGTTCAAGACCGAGACGAGCGGCGAGGACGACGCGATGGTCGAGGCCGCGCGGACGATCCGCGATCGGATCGACATGGCGTTCGTCGTCGCCAACGACGCGAGCGTGATGGGCGACGAGGGGACCCGCGTGCTGCTGGTCGACGAGGGGGTCACGGAGCGCTCGGGGACGAAGGCGGAGATCGCGAACGAAGTCGTCGGGAAGCTCGCGACAGTGCTCGTCGGCGAGGGCGAATCGCGCGACGGATAACGAAATCGTTTTCCTATGAGTCGCGCTTGATCCCAGTAGTATGGGCCCCAGCCATGAGTAAGGTAGTTCCACCACCAGGAGGGGTCGTTCGTGGCGACTGACCGGGTGCTCGTGCCGATCGAGCAGTCGGTGACGCTCCGGCGGACCGTCGCCTACGCCGTCGATTCGGTACGCGAATCCGACGGTGCCGCCGAGCTCCACTTCGTCGCCGCGGTGACCGACGACGACCAGACGCCGACGGGTCGGGCGGCCATCGAGGACGCCGAGTCGCTGCTCGATCGGATCCGGGCCTGGGTACACGAAGACGGGGGCGAGTCGATACCGATCGAGACCGCCGTCGTCGGGACCGACCGGTACCTGTTCAGCCCGCGCGACTACGCCGATCGCCTCGCCGAGTACGCCGACGAGCACGCCATCGATCGCGCGATCATCGACCCGGAGTACCGCCCCGGCGCGAGCGCGCCGATGCTCCGACCGATCGAACACCGCCTCGAGGAACACGGCCTCACCTACGAGGAGGCGCCCGTCTCACCCGCGACCCGGCGCGACCAGTTCGTGACCGCGGGCGGCGCGAGCCGGTTTCTCACGCTGTTTCTGATCTCCTTCGGCTTCTACCTCGTCCTCGGGGACCCGACCTACTGGTTCGACCTCGTGACCGGGACGGTCTCCGGGTTGATCGTTGCGATCACGCTCTCGCACGTGACGTTTCCGAGCGCGCCGACGGCGAGCCGGTCACCGATCCGGACGCTGCGCTTTTTCGTCCTCTACGTCCCGTATCTGCTCTTCGAGATCGTCAAGTCGAATATCCTGATCGCGGCCGTCATCCTCCGGCCGTCGATGCCGATCGAGCCGCGCCTGACCCGCGTCCGGATGACGATCCCCGGCGGGCTGCCGCTGACGGCGCTCGCGAACAGCATCACGCTCACCCCCGGGACGCTCACCGTCCGGGCCGACGACCAGGACCTGATCGTCCACGCGCTGATCCCCGAGACCCGGGAAGGCCTCTTCGAGGGGAGCCTTGAGCGCGCGGTCCGGTTCGTCTTCTACGGGCGGGCCGGCGCGCGCATCCCGAGCCCGGAGGAGCGCGGCGACGCCGAGCTGCTGCGGGGTGAGGACTCGTGAGCCTCGTCAACGACGTCTTCCTCGGCGCGGCGGCGATCTTCGTGATCCTCGCGATCGCGATGCTCTATCGCGCGATCAAGGGCCCGACCATGCAGGACCGCGTGCTCGCGGTCAACGTGCTCGGAACCAACACCGTGGTGATCCTCGCGCTACTGGCGGCGGGGCTCGACGAGCCGTGGTTCCTCGACATCGCGCTGGTCTACGCGCTGCTCAACTTCCTGATGACGATCGCCATCTCGAAGTTCACCGTCGAGCGGGGTGGGATCATATGATCGAGAGCCTCCGCGTGGGGGCGATCGTCGTCCTCATCGCCGGCGGGGTCTTCTTCACGTTCGTCTCGGCGACGGGCGTGATTCGCCTGCCGGACATCTACACGCGCGCCCACACGGCCTCGCAGGCCGACACCCTCGGGGCCGGCTTCGCGCTCGCGGCCGTCGCGCTCGCGCTGGGCTGGCAACCCTCGACGGTGATCACCGTCTTCCTGCTGTTCTTCATCTTCGTGACCAACCCCACGGCCGCACACGCCGTCGCGCGGGCGGCCTACGAGTCGGGGATCGAGCCCTGGCGGGAGGACGAGCCATGACGCCGCTGGAGGCGACGCTGATCGCGTTCGTGCTGGTGACCGCGGTCGCCACGGCGCTGTTCCGGGACGTGCTCTCGGCGATCATCGTCTTCGGTGCCTACAGCCTGGGGATGGCGATCATCTACACCCTGCTGCTGGCGCCGGACGTCGCGATGACCGAGGCCGCCATCAGCGCGGGCGTCACGACGATCCTGCTGCTGTTGACGATCGCGAAGACCGTCCGCCCGCCGACCGACGAGCTCTTCGAGTCGGTGAACGTCCCCGCACTGATCGCGGTCGGCGCGTTCGCGCTCGTGCTCGGGGCGGCCGTCCTGCCCGAGATCCCGGCCGTCGGCGACCCCGACGCGATCGCGTGGGCCAACCCCGAGGTCACGGGGTACTACCTCCAGAACACCTACGCCGATACGGGCGTCCAGAACTCCGTCGCAGCGGTGCTCGCGGCGTATCGCGGGTTCGACACCTTCGGCGAGGCGGTCGTCGTCTTCGGGGCGGCGGTCGCCGTTCTGCTGGTGCTCCACCGGGAGGTGTTCGCATGAGCGCGCCCGACACCGGGGGCGACTCCTATACGGAGAGCCAGGTGATCATGTCGACGGTGAAGATCGTCACGCCGTTCGTGCTCACCTACGGGCTGTTCGTCACCTTCCACGGCGCGGACACCCCCGGCGGGGGGTTCCAGGGCGGGGCGATCATCGGGGTCGTGATCCTGATGCTCGCCTTCGCCTTCGGGATCGAGCCCACCCGCGACTGGCTCGCGAACTCGACGGTGATCGGCCTGATCGCCGGCGGGGTCGTCGCCTTCGCGGGTATCGGGGTCGCCACGATGCTCCTGGGCGGCGCGTTCCTCGAGTACCGCCTGCTGCCGATCCCCGATCCCGTCCGCTACGGGATGGAGGGCATCGAGATCCTCGGCGTCGCGGCGATCGTCTCGGGCACCGTCATCGGCCTGTTCTTCGTGACGGCCGCCGGCTTCACCGCCGAGACGACCGCCCGGCCCGAGCGCTCGCGGGTCGGAACGAGCGAGGGCGACCAGCCTCGTATCCGGGGCGACACCGACACGGAGGGAGACGACTGATGCTCGAACTACTCGCCACACGCTACGCCTACGTCGCGTTCATCGTCCTGCTATCGGTGGGACTGTACATGGTGATCGCCAGCGAGAACCTCGTGAAGAAGGTGGTCGGGGTCAACCTCTTCCAGACCGCGATCTTCCTGTTCTTCGTCGCGGCGGCCTACGTCGACGGGGGCTCTTCGCCTGTCGTCCCGGCCGACCCCGGCGGGGCGACCGAGGCGCTCGCGAGCCCGCTGCCCCACGTGATCGTGCTCACCGCCATCGTCGTCGGGGTCGCCCTGACGGCGGTCGGCCTCGCACTGATCGTGCGGATCTACACCGAGTACGGCACCCTGCGCGAGGACGTCCTCCGGGAGGTGCGTGCGGATGATTGAGAACGTCCCCGCGCTGTTGGTCGTGGTGCCGATCCTCGCGGCCACCCTGCCGCTGTTCGTGGGGCTGCGCTACGAGGACGCGGGCTGGACGATCGCCGCGCTCACGACCACGGCGCTGTTCGCGCTGTCGGTCTGGCTCGCCGTCGAGGTCTTCACCGCCGGCGAGATGGTGATCCACCAGTTGGGCGGCTTCGACCGACCGGTCGGCATCGAGCTGGTCGCCGACCGGCTCTCGGTGCCGTTCCTCGTGCTCGTGACCGCCATCTCGGCGGGCGTGCTCGCCTACACCCGCAGGGGCGGCCCCCGCGGAAACAGCTTCTACAGCGCCTACCTGCTGCTGGTCGGGGGCCTCGCGGGGCTCTCGCTGACCGGCGACGTCTTCAACATGTTCGTCTTCCTCGAGATCGTCGGGCTGACGACCTACGCCCTGATCGCGAAAGGGAAGTCGGGCGAGGCGGCGATCGCGGCGCTCAAGTACCTCATCATCGGGACCGTCGGCGCGTCGCTCTATCTCGTCGGCGTCGGCTTCCTCTTCGTCGCGACGGGGACGCTCAACATGATCGATCTGGCGACCGCGATCCCCGAGCGGGCGGGCTACGGCGACCCGCTGATCCTCTCGGCCTTCGCCTTCATCTTCGTCGGCTTCGCGATCAAGATCGCGCTGTTTCCCCTCCATACCTGGCAGCCCGACGCCTACCAGCGCGCGCCCGACGGCGTGACGCCGATGATCTCGGCGCTGGTCTCGACGGTCTCGGCGTACGCGCTGTTCCGGCTGACCTACTCGGTGTTCACCGTCGAGTTCCTGCTCGCGACACCCTACGCGACCGAGATCGTCGTCACCCTCGGCTCGCTCAGCGTGCTCGCGGGGAGCGTGCTGGCGGTGATGCAGCGGGAGGTGAAACGGATGCTCGCCTACTCGTCGGTCTCACAGTTCGGCCTCGTGGTGCTGGCGTACGGTCTGCTCAACGACACCGCGCTGGTCGGCGCGCTGATCCACCTGTTCGGCCACGCGATCATGAAGGGCGGGCTGTTCCTCGGGGTCGGCGTGGTCGCCGCGGGCGTCGGCGCCCGCACCGTCGACGAGTACGGCGGGCTCGCGAAACGCATGCCCTTTGCGGCCGGCGCGCTCGCGGTGCTCGGGATCGCGCTCGTGGGCGTGCCGCCCTCGGTCGGCTTCGTCGGCAAGTGGTTCATCGCCGTCGGCGCCGTCGAGGCGGGCGCCTGGCCCGTCGCGGTCGTGATCTTCCTGAGCACGATGCTCACGCTCGCCTACGTCGCCCGGCTGCTCGAGAAGATGTACTTCACCCCGGTCGCGGACCGGCCGACGCCGGGTGCGGTCGCGACGGACGGTGGCGAGCAGCCCGAAGGATGGCGAGCCGAGTCGGACGGAACCGCCGGCAAAGCGGAACGCGACCCCGGCCCGACCGAGCCGCGCGACCTCGGTGCGATCGCCCCCGACGCCGTCTCGAGGGGGATGCTCTGGATGACGATCATCGCCGCGCTGCTCTCGGTCGCGCTCGGCTTCGCGGGCGGCGCGTTCGACTCGCTGCTGACGCCCTTTATCGAGGAGGTTCTCAATGGTTGAAGTAGACAGCATCAGGCCGCTCGCGGCCGTCCTCGTCTCGTTCGTCGCGACGGGGGCGATCGTCGCGTCGTATCGCTATCCGAACGTCCGCGACAGCTGGTCGGTGATCACCGCACTCACCAAGTTCGGGATCGTCGCCAGCATGCTTCCCGGCGTGATGGACGGGACCATCTACGTCTGGAGCTTCGGCACCTTCGTCCCCGGCGTCGAGTTCGCGCTGCGCGCGGACCCGCTGGGGATGCTCTTCGCCCTGCTCGCGTCGTTCCTGTGGATCTTCACCGCGTTCTACGCGACGGGCTACATGCGCGGGCTCGACGAGCCCAATCAGACGCGCTTTTTCGCCGCGTTCGCGATGAGCCTTTCAACCGCCCTCGGTATCGCCTTCGCCCAGAACCTCGTGACGATCTTCGTCTTCTACGAGCTGCTGTCGATCGCGACCTACCCGCTGGTCGCCCACGACGAGGACGCCGACGCACGCATCGCCGGCCGGAAGTACGTCGCCTACACCTTCTTCGGCGGCGGCGTGCTCGTGCTCGCGGGCACGGTGCTCGTCTTCTTCATGGCCGGCACCGTCGACTTCGCCGCGGGCGGCATCCCCGCACTGGCGGAGGCCGCGAGCGCCGACCCGTGGTTCGCCCGCCTCGCGTTCGGTCTCCTGGTGGCCGGCTTCGGCGTGAAGGCCGCGCTCATGCCGATGCACTCCTGGCTCGCCGACGCGATGGTCGCGCCCACGCCCGTCTCGGGGCTGCTGCACGCGGTCGCGGTCGTCAAGTCGGGCGCGTTCGGGATCGCGCGGGTGATCCTCGACGTCTTCGGGCCCGGCCTCGTCGCCGACCTGAGCGTCCACGTCCCGGTCGCGATCGTCGCGGCGTTCACCCTGACCGCGGCCTCGATCATCGCGCTGCGAAAGGACCACCTCAAACGCCGGCTCGCCTACTCGACGACCGCCCAGCTCTCCTATATCGTGCTGGGGCTGTCGATGCTCCATCCCTACGCGATCCTCGGCGGGCTGCTTCACATCCCGGCCCACGCGTTCGGGAAGCTCACGCTGTTCTTCTGTGCGGGGGCGATCCACGTCGAGACCCACACCGACTACATCAGCGAGATGGCCGGCATCGGCAAGCGGATGCCGTTCACGATGGGCGCGTTCACGCTCGGGGCGGCCGCAATGGCCGGCATCCCCCTGCTCGGCGGGTTCGTCAGCAAGTACTACATGCTGATCGGCGGGCTCGGCGCCGGCGGGATCGGCACCATCGGCGCCGAGAGCGCCGTGATGAGCCCGACGATGGGCGTGATCTTCTCGGGCTCGCTGATCGTCAGCGGCCTGCTCAACATCGCGTACTTCTGGCCGATCGTCTACACGGCCTACTTCGAGAGCGAGAACCGCCACGACGCGAAGCCGCTGCTCGAGTTCCCGGCCGGCGGGAAGACCGAGTCCTACGGCGTCGAGGTCGGGCGGCTCACCGACGGTGGTGAGCGAAGCCCCGCTTCGCGATCCTCGTCGGAACGGGGTTCCGACGGTGGCGAGCCGGTCGACGACGAAGACGCGGACGCGGACACGAACACGAACGCGGACCACGGAAGCGGCTACGCGGTCGACCGGTTCCCGAGCGACCACGTCGACGCGGACCACGATGACCACGATCACGACGACCACGATGACCACGACGACCACCACCACGGCGGACCGCCCGCGGACGGATGGGAGCGACGAACGCCCTGGACCGAGAGCACCTGGCTCATGATGGTGCCCATCGGCCTGATCGTGACCGGCGCGATCGTCCTCGGGGTCGTCCCGGGTCGGGCCGTGTTCCTCGACCTGGTCGTCTACATCGTCGAGGAGGTCACCGGGGAGGTGGTGCCATGAGTCCTACGGAACTGCTCTCGACGGTGCCGCCGGCGGTGCCGATCCTGCTCGCTGCCGTGCTGGTCGCGCTCGTCCCCCGTACGGCGGGTTACGCGGTCGGCGGGCTCGCGACCGCCTACCTGTTCGTCGTCTCCTGGCTCGTCGAGCCCGGCGAGTACCTCTCGGTGCTGTTCCTGGGCTTCGACGCCCAGCTGTTCGTCGTCGACGACTTCGCCCGGCTCCTGGGGCTCGGATTCGGCTTCCTGGGGACGGCCGCGGTCGCCTACACCGCCTCCAGCGAGCTCCCGAAGTCGACGATGGCGTTCGTCCTCTCGTATATCGCCTCCGTTGCGGGCGTCGTCTTCGCCGGTGACTGGCTCACCCTGCTGTTCTTCTGGGAGCTGATGGCCGTCACGAGCACGCTGGTCGTCTGGAACTACGGCGGCGACGCGGTGCGCGCGGGCTATCGCTACGCCATCGCCCACGGGATCGGCGGCGTGCTCGTGCTGTGGGCGGTGACCTGGCACTACGTCGAGGTCGGCACCTTCTTCATCGGCGTCGAGGCCGCGGGGATCGCCCCCGGCGCGCCCGCGCTGCTCGCGGCGCTCGGCATCGGCGTCAACTGCGCGTTCATCGGGCTGCACACCTGGCTGCCCGACACCTACCCGCGCCCGCATATCGCCGCGTCGGTGTTCCTCTCGGTGTTCACGACCAAGACCTCGGCGTACGTCCTCTACCAGGCGTTCCCCGAGGGCCACCTCTACCTCGCGTACATGGGCGGGCTGATGGCCGTGTATGGAGTGTGCTTCGCGCTGCTCCAACACGATATGCGCGCGCTGCTGTCCTACCACATCCAGGCCCAGCTCGGCTACATGGTCGCCGGGATCGGCATCGGCACCGCGATCGGGATCGCCGGCGCGATGGCCCACCTGTTCAACAACATCCTCTACAAGGCGCTGTTGTTCATGGCCGTCGGGGTCATCATCTACCGAACAGGGGAAGAGGACCTCTACGAGCTGGGCGGGCTCTGGCGCGAGATGCCCCTGACCGCGATCGGCTATCTGGTCGGGGCGCTCTCGATCACCGCCGTGCCGGGCTTCAGCGGCTTCATCAGCAAGGGGATGATCCTCGACGCCGCCGATCCGGGCTACTACGGCGCGCCCGAGTACCAGGCGCTCTACTGGCTGTTGATGATCGGCGCCGTGGGGACGTTCCTCTCGTTCATCAAACTGGGCTACTACGCGTTCCTGCACGGCCCCGCGACCACGTCGGTGAGGGACGCGAAGCTCGGCCATTCGGTGGGGATGTTCTCGGTCGCGGGGGCGTGTATCGTCCTCGGGATCGCCTGGCCGACGTTCGTCGACCTGCTGCCCCTGTCGGCGGGTCTGGACCTCGACCCCTACAGCGTGGGCCACCTGACGGACGCGGCGCTGCTGCTCGGCGTCTCGGTGGTGCTGTTCCCGATCATCCGAAAGCCCCTCTCGAAGATCGGTCACGTCAACGACGTCGACGGCGTGTTGAACCCCATGACGTTCTACACGGGCCGTCTGAGCATGCTCGCGGTGACCGAGACGTTCGCCGCGGTCGACCGGGCGGGGGTCGCGCTCGTCCGCAAGTGCTACTGGGTCGGCAACAACCCCGTCCTCGCGGTCGGACGGGTCACCAGCCGACTGCCGGTCGACAATGGGCGGAGGACGACCGACGGCGGATCACCGTCGACCTCCGAGCGCCAGCCCGACGGGGGCACCACGGGGGCCAGCGACCCCTCGCGGCTCTACCTCCGGGCGACCATCGGCGGGACGATCCTGCTGATCGTCCTCGTGCTCACGATCGTGCTGTTCGTGCTGGTCTTCCTCTAGGCACGCACCTTTTGCGCTGCGGTCGCGCACCGCAGGTGCGCTCCCTCGGCAAAATCTGCACCAAAAGCACACCTCGCTCCTTACAGTCGCTCGGCGCTACCGCTCGTTCGCTGGCGCTCACTCGCGGTCAGCCTACCACGGGCAACCGCCACCGCTACCACGTCCCTACAGTTTATCCCCTACCGAATCGACAGTCGGTCCGATGCCAGCCGAACCACCCGCGGAAGGGGCTACGTACACCCACGAGCGGACGTTCACCAACGAGGACGTCCGACGCTTCGGCGAGCTCTCGGGCGACACCCAGCCGATCCACACCGATCCCGACGAGGAGGGGCGCCTGATCGTCCAGGGGCTGCTGACGGCGACGATCCCCACGAAGATCGGCGGGGATCTGGAGTTCATCGCCCGGACGATGGAGTATGACTTCCGTAGGCCGGTCTACACGGACGAGACCATCGGCTGCGAGTGGACGACCGAGTCGGTCGTGGAACGCGAGGACCGCTACGAGGCGACGGGGGTGGCGGTCTGTCGGAACGAGGAGGATGTCGTAGTAATGAGGGGGCAGTTCGAGGGGGTCGTGTGGAAGTAGGGGCGGAGGATCGGCAGGTTTTACTGGCGGATCGAGTAGATACGACATGGATCAGCTTCGCCGGTCGTTGCTCGAGGCCCCGATCATCGAGAAGGAGGGGTATCACTACTTCGTCCACCCGATCAGCGACGGGGTTCCGATGCTCGAACCCAGCCTGCTTCGCGAGATCGTCGTCAAGATCATCCGCAAGGCCCAGCTGGAGGACGTCGACAAGATCGTCACGCCCGCCGCGATGGGGATCCACATCTCGACGGCCGTCTCGCTGATGACCGACATTCCCCTCGTCGTGATCCGAAAGCGCCAGTACGGCCTCGATGGCGAGGTCGCGCTCTTCCAGGAAACCGGCTACTCGGAGAACCAGATGTACATCAACGACGTCGAGGAGGGCGACCGCGTGCTCGTGCTCGACGACGTGCTCTCGACCGGCGGGACGCTGAAGGCGATCACCGAGGCGCTGGGCGACATCGGCGCGGAGGTCGAGGACGTGGTCGCGGTGATCAAGAAGGTCGGCGGCGGCAACAAGCTCGACGACTCGCCGTACTCGGTGAAGACGCTGATCAACGTCGACGTCGTCGACGGCGAGGTCGTCATCGTCGATGAGGGGGGCGACGGCTGATCGAGTGAGGCGGCGAAGCGCCGACAACTACGTAAATCGGGGCGCCGAAGCGAACGGTATGTCGGAGCCGACCCGCCGCGAGGCGATCCGCATGCTCGCGGCGGCCGGAATGACCTCGCTGGCCGGCTGTGGCGACGCCAACGGAGGCGAGGTCGGCGAGACCGAAGCCGAACTTCCGCGGATCGACGAGCGGTGGGTCACCGGGACCGCGACGGCCGAACGGACCCTCCTCCCCCACAGGGTGAGCGACGCCGCCTCGCGATCCCGTCTGGAACTCGTCCTCGACGGGCCGTACGCGATCACCGACGACGGCGAGCGGTTCCCTTACTGGCTCAGCCTCGACGAGCTCGAGGCCGGCGAGCGCTACGAGGCCACCCTGCGGGACGGCGTGCGCTGGAGCGATCCCTACGGGCCGATGACCGCCGAGGACTGGGTCTACTACGTTCAGGGGATCCACCAGGGGGCGGACAACTGGGCCGGGTCGCGCCTGGCCCCCCACTGGGAGGGCGCCGACCTCGAGGTCGTCGACGACCGGACCTTCGCGATCGAGCTCGAGGAGCCGAACGTCGAGTTCCCCGAATCGCCCGCCCTCCGCCGGAGCTTCTGTCTGCCGCGGACGCTGATCGAGCCCTACGTCGCCGAGCAGGACCGCGAGGGCTTAGAGGCCGACGAAACGATCGCCGGGCTGGAGTACACGGGCAACCTCGGGCCCTACAGCGCCGAGAGCCGCGAGGCCGGCCGGCGGTTCGTCGCGGAGCGAAACGACGACTACTACATGCGCGATGCCGGGGCGGACTCGGAGCTGTGGGCCGAGGCGCCCTACTTCGAGACCTACGAGTACCGGGTCTACGACGACGAGCGCGCGCGGCTGGGGGCGCTGCGGGCCGGCAACGTGACGACGACGACGATCCCGCCCGCCCGGTTCGAGCAGTTCGCCGGCGACGACGACCGACAGTTCTACCGCGTCCCCCAGGACCACGTCACGACGCTCGCGTTCAACCAGCGGGCCAACGGCTGGGAGCCGCTCCGGGAGGTCGAGGTCAGGCGCGCGCTCTCGATGGCGATCGGCAAGGAGCGGATCGCCGAGTCCGTACTCGGGGGCTACGGCGAGCCGATCCACACCTTCCAGCCGGCGGGCTCGGAGTGGCACGCGGAGTTCGAGACGCCCGGGATCGGGGAGAACTACTCCCACCGGGAGGCTGCGATGGCCCTCGAGAATGCCCTCGGCACGGACTACGGCTACGACGGCGCGACGCTGCTCGGCCCCGAAGGCGAGCCGGTCGAGCTGACGTTCGTCCACGCGAGCGACGGGAACCGCCCGACGGCGCTCGCGGAGTTCATCGAGCGCGAGCTCGAACACCTCGGGATCGCGATCGACCGCCAGCCCGTCGAGCTCGGGACGCTGTTCGAGGGATACGTCGAGAACGGCTGGGTCGGGGAGGGCGAGCCGCCCTGGAGCGCCGGCGAGTACAACGCCGGCCCGCGTACGGAGAGCGCGAGCGCCGAGCCCTGGGACCTGCTCTGCGGGCTCGGGCTGAACGCCTACCCCCACGCGCCGACGACGACCGCGCGCTACTGGCTCGAGGACGGCGACATGAACTTCACGGGCTACGTCCCGGAGGCGGACCTGGCGGGGCTCTATGGGAGCGCGCGAAGCGGCGAGGGCCGCACGGAGGCTCTCGAGGGAGTCTTCGCGACGCTCGCGACCGAGCGGCCGGTCGACTTCCTCGTCTCGCAGGACGCCATCGTCGGCTACCACCACACCATCACCGGCCCCGGGGAATCGGCCGGCGACTGGGACCGCCAGACGTGGCACTCGAGCCGGCGCTGAGCCGGCAAGCCCGAGGGGCGGCGCGCCGTTTATCGGGTTCGATCGCCAACCTCGTTGCATGACACGCGTACTGTTCGTCGTCAGCGAGGAGGGCTACTGGGGAGAGGAGTGTATCGAGCCGCTGACCACGCTCTCGGAGGCCGGCGCCGAGATCACCGTCGCCACGCCAAGCGGCGCGCCGCCCGTGATCGACGAGACCTCGCTCGATCCCGAGATGGTCGGCGAGGAGACCGCCGAGTGGGTCCGGGAGGTCCACGAGAGCGACGAGCGGCTGAACGACCCCGAGGCGCTGGCCGCCGTCGATGCCGAGGACTACGACGCCGTGGTCTATCCGGGCGGGCACGGCACCGTCTGGGACGTCAATCAGGACCGCGACGCCCGCCGGATCCTCGCCGAAACGGTCGAGGGCGACGGGAAAGCGCTCGTGGTCTGTCACGCCGTCGGGATCCTCGCCTTCACGCGCGCGAGCGACGGGACGTTCCTCGTCGAGGGGCGAGACGTCACCGGCTTCCCCAACGAATGGGAGGAGGACACCGTCGGCGAGAACGACGTCATGCCCGACGGCCGGAAGCTGCCCTACTGGGTCGAAGAGGAGGTTCGCGCCGTCGGCGGGAACTGGGACGCCGAACTCG
Source organism: Halalkalicoccus tibetensis (assembly GCF_037996645.1). Classification (NCBI taxonomy): domain Archaea; kingdom Methanobacteriati; phylum Methanobacteriota; class Halobacteria; order Halobacteriales; family Halalkalicoccaceae; genus Halalkalicoccus; species Halalkalicoccus tibetensis. The sequence continues at coordinate 29,663 of NZ_JBBMXV010000004.1, read as the reverse complement.
ACGCCGACTCGTCGGTGACCGTCGACGGAAAGCTCGTCACCGCTCGCGGCCCCGCGTCCTCGGCCGAGGCCGCCCGGACGCTGCTCTCGGAGCTCGGGATCGAGCGATCGGCCTGATCGCGCCACGGGATCGGCCTCACGGGATCTTCGCGGGCGAACACTCGTGTCGGCCTCCCCCGGCAGCCCGGTTCGCCGACCCGCCGACGTCCCTATCCGTACTCGATCGGTCGGACGGGCAGTACCTTGTCTAGCTTTTCGGTTGATGAATGCCTGAGGAATAGTATATATTATCTATAATTATGATTCAAACGTGGGTCGCGTGTCGATACTTATCGTATATTCATCCACTTATATCAGGATATATTTCCATATGTCGTCAAATGAACTCCGCTTCATGAAGAAGAGGTGTATTAGAGAGCCTAAAAACCAATACATATATATGAATGTGGTCCAGACTGAACATCATGGTACGAAACGACAGTTCGTCGGACGAACGTATCAACCGACGGCGATTTCTACAGGCTGCGGGCGGGTCGGCGACCGCGGTCGCGCTGGCGGGCTGTTTCGACAGCGACGACGGCGAGGACGGGGACGGGGGGAACGGCGGGAACGGCGGCAATGGGGACGAGGAGAACCCCGCTCGGAAGGCCCAGAACGCCTGGGAAACGATCGAGGAGAACCCCGATGAGGACGCTGAAGACATCCGTAACGAGGCCTACGTTGAGATAGAGGAGGCCGTGCGCGACGACATGATCCTGCTGCCGCTGTTTCACAACCTCGAGGAGCGGATGTGGTACGACCGGGTCGACGTGGCTGAGACCGGTCCGCTCGGCGGACACCGCCAGCAGCACAACGATACCACGGTCGAGGGCAGCGACGAGCTCCGGATGATCAACTCCCAGATGACGACGTTGGACCCCATCCAGTCCACCGACACGGCATCGGGGGCCGTCATCAACCAGATGTACGAGAACCTGGTCCACTACCCCAACGGTGAGACCGAGCTCGAGAACCAGCTCGTCGAGGGGGTCGACGTTTCGGACGACCTGTTGACCTACACGTTCACGCTGACCGACGCCCAGTTCCACAACGGCGAGGAGCTGACCGCCGACGACTTCGTTTACGCGTGGCGGCGACTGGTCGAGTCGCCCGACAGCCAACGGGCGAACTTCGCGATCGGGGCGGGCTTCCTCGGCATCGAACACGAGGTCGACGAGGATGAGGGCGTCGGCGCGGCGAACGTCGTCCCTGACTCGCTCGCGGTCGAGGCGATCGACGACAGTACCCTCGAAGTGACGCTCGCCAACCCCGATCCGGCAGCGCTCGACATTCTCGCGTACGACTCCTTCGCGGCCGTGCCCGAGGGGTTCGTCGACGATATCGAGGGGTACGATGGCGAGGTCGACCAACAGGAGTTCTCGACCGGAACGGCCGCGGGGACCGGTCCCTTCGAGCTCGACGGCTGGGAACCGGGCACCGAGGCCCGCGTCACCCGCTTCGACGACTACCACGGCGAACCGGCCGAGCTCGAATCGATTCACTGGCAGATCATCGAGGACGACAACGCGATCTGGACGTACGTAAACGAGGGCAACGCGGACCTCTTTGAGATCCCGACACCGTTCTACGAGCCCGAGAACGTCGATGCCGAGGCCGACGACACCGGCCGCGAGGTGGGGACATACGGCCCCCTCGAGAACGGCGAGACCGTCAACTATCTCGGCGTCGCCGAGCTGAGCACGTTCTACGCCGCGTTCAACGCACGCCACGTGCCGCGGCCGGTTCGACAGGCCATCGCGTACGTCACCGATCACGACGAGCTGATCGAGATCGTCTTCAAGGAGCGCGGCGAGACGGCGTTCTCCTTCACCCCGCCGGGCATGTGGCCGGGCGGCGAGGACGCCTATCAAGATTTCGTCGACGAGTGGCCCTATAGCCCCAACGAGACCGACCGACAGGCGGCACAGGAACTCCTCGAGGACGCCGGCTACAGCGACGACGACCCTTTCGAGATGACGATCACCACCTACGACGATGAGGCGTTCCAGGACTTCGCCGGCCTGACCCGCGATAAGGTCGCCGACCTGCCGATCGACCTCTCGATCGAGGAGACCGAATTCGGGACCCTCCAGAACCGCGGCGAGGACGGTGACCTCGAGTTCTACACCCTCGGATGGATCTGGAGCTGGGTCGACCCGTCCTACGGACACTTCGGGTTCGAACCGGAGAACACGAACACTGAACTCATCCCCGAGGAGGCGGACGGCTATTACCTCGACTGGCAGACCGAACTCGACGACGAGTAGCACCTCCGCCCTCGTCCGGGGCGCCCCATGACCGAATCGACCGAAAATCGCGGTCTATATGACCCTCCGAACCATGAGCCGACACTATCCCGTATATGGCAGCAAAGACACGTAACGCACCATGAGCCGCTGGCGATATTTCATCAAACGAACGCTGCTCGCGATACCGGTCCTCTTTCTCGTGATGACGCTGATCTTCGTCATCCTCAGGATGGGGCCGCTCGATCCGGTGGCGTCGCTGCTCGGGCCGGAAGCCAGCGGCGCACAGGCCGAACAGATCCGGGAGAACCTCGGACTCAACGACCCGCTCTGGAGACAGTACATCGACTTCATCACCGGATTGCTTACGCTCGACCTGGGCCAGTCGTGGGCGGTCTACAGCGGGCGGGACGTCCTCGATCTGGTGTATATCTTCGCCCCGCGAACGATCTGGCTCGGCTTCTGGGCGGTGTTGCTGCCGATCTTCATCGGTATCCCGCTCGGCTTCTATGCCGGCCTCAACCCGAACAGCTGGTCCGACTACATCGCCTCCTTTTCGGGGATCGTCTGGCTCGCGATGCCGAACTTCTGGCTGGGGATCATGATCATCGCGCTGCTCAGCCAGACCCAGGGCGGTGGCTTCCTCGGGTTCGACTGGTACGAGTTCGGGCCCACGACCAGCAGCGTTCTCGGGACGCCGCCGCTCGATTTCGTCGGGGTGACCGACTGGACGAGCCTCGGGATGATCGCGATCCCGACCGGTCTGTTCTTCGATCCCGGAACCCTTGCGGTCGCGATCAAGGTGATCCTCCCGGCGGCGCTGGTGTTGGGATCGGCGTCGATGGCGACCGAGTTGCGGATCGGACGGACCGCCATCCTCGAGACGATCAACTCGAACTACGTCGAGACGGCCAAAGCCAAGGGGCTCTCGGGGCGCGTGATCATCTGGAAGCACGTCTTTCGCAACGCCCTGATCCCGCTGGTGCCGATCATCACGAACGAGGCGCTGTTGCTGCTCGGCGGGTCGGTCATCGTCGAAGTCGTCTTCGCGATCAACGGGCTCGGACGGCTGTTCTATCTGGCGGCCGTTCAGGGTGACCTCCCGCTCGCGGGGTCGCTGATCTTCGTGTTCGCGGTGATCACGATCTCGCTGAACGTCCTTCAGGACCTCCTGTACACCATCCTGGACCCACGCGTGGGGTATGAACAATGAGCCACGACGAGTACGACGACCGAACGCTCCGCGAACGCATCGCCGCGAACCCGCGTCCCGCCGCCGTCTGGGCAGCCGTCGCGTTCGTCCTGCTCGCCCTCGAGTTCGGCCGGGTGGTTGCCGGCGTCATCCGGTTCGGCGAGGTACTCCGGTTTATCATCGACGGTCTCGTCGCGATCCCGTGGTGGATCGGGGGGAATGTGGCGGAGACGATCAGTCCGATGGCTGGAACGGTGGTCCTCCTCGTCACGACGCTCTTGATCCTATTGGGGATCGCCACCGCACTCACGTCGTTCGTCGCGTGGTCGCCGTCCGATCGCCTCGGTTTCGACCCCGGGACGAGGGAGGCCGACCGAACCGTCCTCGTCGATCGGCTGCTCGTGACGGCCGCACTGGCGGCGATCATCGGGCTGTTCGCGCTGGGACCGGTCGGCGCGGCGTTCGATGCCGTCGTCGGCCGGCTGACGGGCCTTCTCGAGTCCATCGCGTCGACACAGACCCTGACCAGCCGCGAGACGATACCCAACCAGGGCCATCGAACGCCCGGAGGCGGCTGGGAGGGGCCCTTCCTCGGCCTCTCGCCGGCGGTAGCCTGGGGACTTCGCGTCACGCTCATCTACACCTACGCCTTCGTCTGCCTCGCCTGGGCGTGGAAGGGGTATACGGTGTTTCGCGAACACTACCGCGAGGCCGACTGGACGCCGACGGACGACAGCCTCGCCCGGTTCCGGACCAACTACTGGGGCCTCTTCGGGCTGATCGTCGTGTTCATGTTCGTCGTAATGGCGATCTGGGCGCCGGCGCTCGGCCCGGTCACGGCCGAGGCGAACATCTACACGCCGTACGACCACGAGGTCGAGTATCTCGACGGCGACACGGTCGCGACGACGACCCACGGCACCGCGAACCTCGATAGCCAGTCGCGCGGCGGGTCGAGCACGATCGGGCTGATGAGCTATGACGACTACGACCGCTGGTCGCCGTTCGGGACCGACCAGGACGGGAAGGACCTCTTTACTTTCCTCGTCTACGGGGCCCGAACCTCGCTCGTGATCGCCATCACGGCGATCGGGCTTGCGACCGGAATCGCCCTGACGATGTCGCTGGTGACCGCTTACTACAAGGGACTCGTCGATACGCTGACCATCATCACCACCGACACCATCATCTCGATTCCCGGGTTCCTCCTGGTGTTGTTGCTATCAGTCATCTTCCAGGAGGCGAACCACCCGATCGCGGACGTCTACGATGGCGGGCTGTTGTTGGCGCTGATATTCGCCATCATATACTGGCCGGGACTCTGGCGTTCGATACGTGGGCCCTCTCTGCAAGTCGCCGCGGAGGAGTGGGTCGACGCCGCCAAGAGCTACGGCCAGACCCCCGCGATGACGATGCGAAAGCACATGGCGCCGTACATCTCGGCGTACATCATGATCTACGCATCGCTGCTGTTGGGCGGGGTCATCATCCTGACGGCCTCGCTGTCGTTCCTCGGGCTGGGGATCAACCCGCCGACCCCCGAATGGGGACGGATGGTCAGCGACGGCCGTGCGTACGTCTCAACGTCGTCGTGGCATATCGCCACGATCCCGGGGATACTGATCGTACTGGTGGTCACCGGGTTCAACGCGCTCGGTGACGGCATTCGCGACGCGATGGACCCCGAGACCGATACCGGGGCCGACGAGGCGGGGGCCGCGGCCGCCGGAGGTGGTGGATGATGTCGATGGAACTCGAACACGAGGATACGACCGGGCGAACCGAGCCGATCATCACCGTTCGGAACCTCCGAACGGCCTTCTTCACCGACAAGGAGGTGATACGGGCCGTCGACGGGGTCTCGTTCGACATCGCACCCGGCGAGACCGTCGGGATCGTCGGCGAGAGCGGGTCGGGTAAGAGCGTCACCGCCCGCTCGATCATGGGACTGATCGAATCGCCCGGTCGTATCCTCGACGGCAGCAGCATCCGCTACCGGCATCCCGAGACCGTCCGCGAGTTCGCCGAACGGTTCCCGAAGCGGACGGTCGACCTGACTGATTTCGAAGGCGACCGCGACCCGGCGGCGCTGTTCGACCACCCGGACGTCGACGCGACGCCCTCCTCGTTCGGCTACGAGGACCCCGAGGAGGCGACCCTGGAGGACTTCACGGGGGTGGGCTACGGCGACGCGCTCGGGATCGACCGCGGGGACTGCGTGTTCGTCACCGAGGGGAGCCACGAGGACCCGGTCGACGGGTTCGTCGAGGTGACCCGGCTGAGCGGGGAGGCCCAGCGGGCCATACGCGGCGGCCGGATCGCGATGGTCTTTCAGGACCCGCTGACTAGCCTCAACCCCGTCTACACCGTCGGCAACCAGATCAAGGAGGCACTGCGGCTGCACCAGGACCTCTCCGGCCGGGACGCGACCCGTGAGGCCATCGACCTGCTGGAGGCGGTCGGCATCCCCGACGCCCGCCGTCGGGTCGCCGAGTACCCCCACCAGTTCTCCGGCGGGATGCGCCAGCGGGCGGTGATCGCGATGGCGTTGGCCTGCGACCCGGAGGTCCTGATCTGTGACGAGCCGACGACGGCGCTGGACGTGACGATCCAGGCCCAGATCCTCGACCTCCTGCGGGAGCTGCAGGTCGAGCGCGACCTCGCGATCATGTTCATCACCCACGACATGGGTGTGATCGCCGACGTCTCCAATCGGGTGAACGTCATGTACGCCGGCGAGATCGTCGAGACCGCCGGCGTGGAGCCGCTGTTCGCCGAACCGAGACACCCCTACACGCGCGGACTGTTGGAGTCGATTCCCGGCCGACAGAGCGGCGATCGACTGCGGACGATCGAGGGGACCGTCCCGACGCCGAACGAGCCGGCGACCTACTGCCGGTTCGCGCCGCGATGTCCCGAGGCATTCGAGGACTGCGAGCACGTCCATCCGGTCTCGATGCCCGTCAACGAGGGGACCGATAGCCACCGGGCGGCCTGCCTACTGTACCCCGAGGACCGGCCGACCGAGGAAGCCGTCGAGCGCCACGCGGAGCGCGACGACTCGATCCGAGGGGCCGCGAGCCCCGCCGACGGGGACCGGCCGACCGGAGGTGAGGACCGATGAGCCAGGAACCCGCTTCCGACGCCGAGCGCAGTAGAGGAGACGTGATGGTACGAGTCCGCGACCTGCGGACCTACTACGACGACGACGGGCTGTTCTCCAGCGCGCCGGTCAAGGCCGTCGACGGCGTCAGCTTCGACATCAAGCGCGGCGAGACGCTCGGGCTGGTCGGCGAGTCGGGCTGTGGGAAGACGACGCTCGGCCGGACGCTCGTCCAGCTCGAGTCCGCGACCGGCGGCGAGGTGCTGTTCGACGGCCGGGACGCGACCGAGCTCTCCGGACGCGAGCTCGCCGAGTGGCGTCGGGACACGCAGATCGTCTTTCAGGACCCCGATTCGAGCCTCAACGACCGGATGACCGTCGGCGAGATCGTCCGCGAGCCGCTGGACGTCCACGACTGGGGAACCGCCAGGGAGCGCCGCCAGCGCGTCCGGGAGCTGCTCGATACCGTCGGCCTCAAGCCCGAGCACTACTACCGCTATCCCCATCAGTTCTCGGGCGGTCAGCGCCAGCGCATCGGCATCGCGCGAACGCTGACGCTCGAACCCGAGTTCATCGTGCTCGACGAGCCCGTCAGCGCGCTCGACGTCTCGGTGCAGGCCGAGGTGATCAACCTGCTCGAGGACCTCCAGGAGGAGTTCGGGCTGACCTACCTCTTCATCGCCCACGACCTCTCGGTTGTCAGGCATATCTGCGACCGGGTGGCGGTGATGTATCTCGGGAACATCATGGAGCTGGGACCGACCGAGGAGCTGTTCACCGACCCGGCGAACCCCTACACTCACTCGCTGTTGTCGGCCATCCCTAAACCGGACCCGACGGCCAAGCGGGACCGCATCACCCTCCAGGGCACGCCCCCGAACCCGCGCCATCCGCCGACCGGTTGCCCGTTCAGCACGCGCTGTCCGGCGCGTATCCGGCCCGAGGAGTACCGCCATCTCGATGACGAGCTGTGGACCCGCATCGGCACTCTCCGGGAGGTACTGCGCGAGCGCGAGCGGGCCGATCGGACGGTCACCGAGCGGATCCGGGGGCTGCTCGGGCGCGAGTCGCGTTTCGGGACGATCGACGAGGTCTACGAGGAGCTGTTCGCCGATCAGGAGCTCCCCGAGGACGTCGAGGCGACGCTCGATGAGACCGCCGACCATGTCCGATCGGGCGACGAGGAGACGGCCCTCGAGGTCCTTTTCGAGACGTTCGGCAGCGTCTGTGAGGGACGCGTTCCCGACGAAGATCGATCCGAGGACGCGGACGCCGAACCGGTTGAACCCGACTACTACGAGGTCAGCCCCTCGGGTCGCCGAAGCCTCTGTCACCGCCACGACCCGGACGCGGACTACCGCGATCCCGGTCAGGTGCTCGACGAGCGCCACCGATAGGCGATGGACAGGGACTCGCTCGCCGCCCGCCTCCGGACGGCGGCGCTGGTCTGCGTCGACGCCGTAGCATACGCGCTGATAACGACGGCGGCGGCGATCGCCGTCGCGCTCGTCGTCGCCGCCGCGACCGGCGGCGGGTTGGTCCGGGCGAAGACCGTCCTCTTCCTGATCGGATTCCTGCTGATGGCGTACGCGACCGTCCGGCTGTGGCCCTCCTCGCCCGAGGAGCTGCGAGAGGACGCTCGGGATCGACAGCGAGCGATCGCGAGCGAGTCCGCGCCGGAGCGGACCCGGTTCCAGACGCTCGTGGCGGCGTCCCCCCCGCTGCGGTGGCTGCCGGCGCCCCCGCCGATCCGGCGCATCGACCCCGCGGGGAAGCTCTTCCTGGGGAGTCTCTTCATCCTCCTGGCGTCGTACCTGATGGAGACGGCCCTCGGGATCGCCTGATCGGAAGCCTCACCGAAAGAGACTAAGCGATCGTTTCCATGAACGGAGACATGGGTCGACCCGGGACGGACGGCGACGGGGTTCGAGAGCGGTCGAACGCCGTGAAGGAGGCGTGGGTCCGAACGAACGACGAGATGGCGGAGATCGCCGATCGCCGCCGGGACGAGGGCTGGGACGTCGTCTCGATGCCGGCCGTTCATACCTCCCCGGTGAGCAGGGACCAGGGCGACGACGACCGGTTCGGCCTGGTCTACATGCTCCCGGATAACCACGCCGAGCCGTTCTCCGAGGCGTTCGACCGGGGCGAGTTCCCCGAGTACCAGGTCTATCGGAACGAGACCGACGGCTACGTCTATCTGGTCACCGAATTCGTCGATCCTGAAAGCGATACGATCATCCTCGTCGCCGGCCAGTACGACATTCGGCTCGCGAAGGGGATGATCAAGTCCGCCCTGGCGAAGGGCCGTGTCCACTCGCACTTCAAGACCGTCGACGGGACCGCCCTGGGGTCGGTTCGCCACGGCAACCCCGATCCGTTCCTTCCGGACGTCGATCGAGCGTAGGCCCGACGCGGCGTCGGAACGGCGGTCGTCGCCGCCCCGCGGATCGAACGACCCGTACACCGCGCGATCGGCTTCCTGAGGGGGCAAGCCACCGATTGATCAGTCCCCGCCCCCTACTCATCCCATGACCAGACGACAGCGGTCGATGGTGATCTACGCCGGAATCGCGCTCCTGATCGTCCTCGCGGTCGCGTACGTGTTCCTGCGGGCGTAGCACGCCCCGACCCGACGGACACGGGGACGCCTCGCCGACGGATCGCCGGGCGGTGTTCCGTCCCGTCACTACTGGGGGCCACTCGGAGTCGGATCACGCCCCCGTCACTCGTGGTTCGGTTTGAAAGAGGTTGCGGGGAGGGGATTCGGGTCGCCGGATGCCGCTCTCATGTGCCGATCGTGGCGTTTCCGGCGCCCGTCGCTTCTCGCGCGTAGTCGCGTAAGGCGTAGCGGGAGGTGGGTCTGAACTACGCCCGAGAACATGCACTTCGTGAAGAACCTCGGTTTCATTCGAACTACCACGTGCTACACTTTCCACTCGCCGGGTTTGCTCGCAGCAGAAGTATAGCGGGAGGTAGATTTGAACTACCGGTCTGCGGGTTATGAGCCCGCCGGAATCTCCTGGCTATCCCATCCCGCTACCAGTTCATACCGGCGTCCCGTAGTTAAGGGTTGTGATTCAGAAATCGCAGGCCGGCGGCGCGATCGACCCGGGACAAACACCTTTGAAGGCGGCGCACACAGGGGGTGTATGACGCGACTCGCGTTGATCGCCCACGACGAGAAGAAACCCGACCTGATCGAGTTCGTCCACGAGCACGAACAGCGTCTCACGGGCTGTGAGCTCATCGGCACCGGCACGACGGGCAAACGCATCAACGAGGAGACCGGCCTCGAGGTCGAGCGAATGGAGTCCGGGCCGCTGGGCGGGGACATGATGATCGGCGCGGAGGTCGCGAAGGGCGAGCTCGACGGCGTGATCTTCCTCCGGGACCCGCTTCGTGCCCAGCCCCACGAGCCCGACATCACCGCGCTGTTGCGGATCTGTGACGTCCACGACACGCCGCTGGCGACGAACCTCGCGAGCGCGGCGTGTCTGATCGAGTGCGTTTAGCTGACCGTACCCCGCTCTCGGACGACGTCGAGGGCGTCGGCGTCGATGGTCTCGACCTCCAGAAAATGGGGGACGTAGTTCCGTTTCTCGAAGTCCATTCGCTCGTCCTCGGTGCCGATGACACACCACAGCTGCGGGCGGTCGGGCCCGTGCCAGTCGCCGTTTCGCGAGATCGAGAAGAGGACCATCTCCTCGCCGTCGTAGTCGATGATCCCGTCCCGCCTGACGCCGGGGTCCCCGTGGATGATGAGCCGCTTCATACGCCCGGCTTCGGCGGAGGGAGGATTAAGCGCTTCGGATGACCGACAGAGCTTTCGGTGAAACCCCAGTACCCACGGCCGTATGAATCGCTTTCTGCGTGCGATCGGAGCCGGCGCCGCCGCGACGACCGTGATGATGCTCGTTTTCCTGTTCAGCCAGGTCCAGACGCGATCACAGCTCGGTGCCCCCGAGGCGATCGCCCGCTTCGTCGGGCTACCGGACCAGCACGTCGTCGGCTTCGTCGTCTTCACCGCCGCCGGCGTCCTCGTCTGGCCGATCGTCTTCGTCTTCGCCCGGCGGCTGCTCGTCGAGCTCCCCGGCGGGAACGACGTCGCCGTCCAGGGGATGCTCTTCGGGCTGGTGCTGTGGGTCGCCTTCCTGATCCTCGGCACCGGCCAGCTGACCTGGCCCTTCGTCCTCCTCTATCTCTTCTTCACGCTCGTGGGCCACCTCGCGTACGGCTTCGTTCTGGGGTTCGCCTACGAGCGGATGGGGGTGTAGCGAGTCAGCGGGCCTCCTCGCCCTCCTCTCCCGTCCGCTGGACCTGTTCGAGGCGGCGCTCGAACCACTGCCACTCCCGGGTGAACTGGCCGAACTCCTTGAGGTCCCAGACGTCGGCGTCCATCACGATCCGACCCGCCCGATAGGACTGGAGCATGTTATACAGCCAGACGACCTGGCCGATCGCGAGCAACGCCGCGCCGATGCCCGCCATCACCTGCAACGGGAGGAACTCCGCGGGATAGGTCGCCGAACGTCGGGGCATCCCCAACATCCCGAGGATCAGCATGCCGAACGACAGCAGGTTCACGCCCACGAACGAGAGCCAGAAGTGGACCGCCCCGAGGCGCTTGTTGTACATCCGCCGACTCATCAGCGGGAACCAGTAGTAGACGCCCGCGAAGACGGCAAAGAGGATGATCCCCGAGACGATGAAGTGGAAGTGGCCGACGACGTAGTAGGTCTCGTGGTACAGCAGGTCGACCGGGATCGAGCCGAGGAAGATCCCCGTCACCCCGCCGAAGATGAACGTCGAGATCGAGCCGATACAGAACAGCATCGGGGCCTCGAGTCGGATGTTACCCATCCACATCGTGGTGATCCAGTTGAACACCTTCACGGCGCTCGGCACCGCGATCGCGATCGTCACCGCCATGAACGCACCCCGAATGCGCGGGTCGATGCCGGTGGTGAACATGTGGTGGGCCCAGACGCCGAAGGAGAGGACGCCGATGGCCATCGTCGAGTAGACGACGAACTTGAACCCGAACAGCTTCCGGCCCGAGAACTTCGGGAGGATCAGGCTGATCAGCCCGAACGGCGGGAGGATCAGTATGTAGACCTCGGGATGGCCGAAGAACCAGAACAGGTGTTGATAGAGGATGTGTCCCCCGTGCTCGATCGCGAAGAACGAGGTCCCGATGTTCCGATCGAGCAGCAGCATGACGATGACGCTGCCCAGAAGCGGGAACGCGAAGAGGATCAGCCCCGCCTGGACGAGCAGCGTCCACGAGAGGATGTCCAGACGCTCCCAGCCGACGTCGGGCGCGCGCTCGGTGAAGACGGTCGCGATGATGTTGATCGCCCCCAGCGTGGTGCCGATGCCCGAGAGGTGTAAGCCGAGCAGGAACATGTCGATCTGGGGGTTCGCCGTCTGTGTCGACAGCGGCGGGTAGAGCGTCCAGCCGATGTCGAGGGGTTCGAACCCGAGAAACAGCACCGAGAGCGCAGGGGCCAGCGGCGCGAGGATCGTCGCCATCGCGTCGCTGATGATGCCGAAGCGCATCAGGACGGCGGCTGGCGGCAGCACCCAGAACCCGATGGCGTTGATCCGGGGGAACGCCATGTCGTCGGCGCCGATCATCACCGGCAGGAAGTAGTTCGCGATCCCGAACAGTATCGGCGTCGCGAACAGGAACAGCATCGTCACCGCGTGGGTGGTGAACAGCTCGTTGTACGTCTGGATACCGAACACCTCGGCGTTCGGCGTCAGCAGCTCCGTCCGGGCCATCATCGCGTCGGTCCCGCCCCAGAGGAACATGAACACCCCGAAGGTGAGATAGAGGATGCCGATGTCGCGGTGGTCGACGGTGGTGAGCCACCGGATCAGCCCCGTCGGCTTCGCGGTGACGAAGCCGTAGCCGGTGGCGACGCCGCCGTCGGACCGGGGTTTCGACTCCCCAGATCCGCCGGTATTCCCGCCGTCGGTGCCATCGGATCGTTCACCCCCGTCGGTCCGGAGGTCGTCCTCAGCCGTTAGCGTTCGTGTCGATCGGTTCGATCGGTAGACGACTCCTCCACAGAGCGCGAGGAGTACCATACCGACCAGTAGTCCACCGAAGATTCCCGTGTACATTGTCGTTTCTCCCGCCCGGGTTCGCCCGGTACCGGCGACCGTGATCGTCGCGGAGTCGTGTGGTTTTTCGTGTAGATCCCGGTACCCGTCCGTGACTCTAGCTCAGGCAGGCGCCCACATGAACCTTTCCAGCGAGGGCCGGCGATCAACCAAACGGGTTTTAAGCCGCGGTATCCAACCGGGCGACAAGGCTATGGAGATCCCACGACGATTCAACACCTACTGTCCGTACTGTAACGAGCACCACGAGCACGAGCTCGAGAAGACCCGTACCGGGCGCCAGACGGGAATGAAGTGGATCGACCGCCAGCGCGAGCGCCAGACCGGCATCGGCAACGGCGGGAAGTTCTCGAAGGTCCCCAGCGGGGGGAAGCCCACGAGCAAGACCGACTTCAAGTACCGCTGTGGCGAGTGTGGCAACGCCCACCTGCGCGAGGGATGGCGCGCCGGCCGCGTCGACTTCCAGGAGTAACGATGGCAGGCAACTTCTACTCCGTCGAATGTCCGGACTGCGAGAACGAACAGGTCGTCTTCGATAAGGCCTCCACCGAGGTCGCGTGTGCGATCTGCGGGCACACGCTGGCCCGTCCGACCGGCGGGAAGGCCCGCATCGAGGGCGAGGTCACCGAGACGGTCGAGGCACGATAATGAAGTACAGCGGCTGGCCGAACCCGGGAGAGCTCGTCGTCGGCAAGATCGAGGAGATCGAGGACTTCGGCGTCTTCGTCGACCTGCTCGAGTACGAGGACAAACAGGGGCTGATCCACATCTCCGAGGTCGCCTCGGGCTGGATCAAGAACGTCCGCGATCACGTTCGCGTCGGTCAGACCGTCGTCTGTAAGGTCCTCGAGGTCGACAAGGGCTCCCAGCAGATCGACCTCTCGTATAAGGACGTCAACGAGCACCAGCGAAAGGAGACCATCCAGCGCTGGAAGAACGACCAGAAGGCCGACAACTGGATGACGATCGCCTTCGGCGAGGACGTCGACGACGAGACCTACACCGCGGTCGCCAACGAGCTCATCGACGTCCACGGCGGCCTCTACGAGGGGTTCGAACAGGCCGCGATCCACGGCCACAAAGCCCTGACGGAGACCGACCTCTCCGAGGAGGAGGTCGAGGCGATCGTCGAGACCGCCCGCGAGAACGTCTCGGTGCCGTACGTCACCGTCACGGGCTACGTCGACCTGGTCTGCTCGGCCGAGGGCGGCGTCGACGCCGTCAAGGAGGCGCTGCAGGCCGCCGAGGGCAACGGCGAGGTGGGCAACGAGATCGACCTCGAGGTCACCTACGTCGGCGCGCCCGAGTACCGCATCCGGGTCCAGGCGCCGAACTACAAGACCGCCGAGTCCGAGCTCGAGGAGAGCGCCGCACGCGCGAGCGAGGCGATCGCCGAGCTCGGCGGCAGCGGCGAGTTCCACCGCGAGCGACGCACCGACGACGAGTAATGAAGTCGGACATCCGGGTCTGTAGCGAGTGGCGCGCGAGCCACGATCGCCCGGTGTACACGCTTTCTTCGGAGTGTCCCGACTGCGGGGCCGAGGCCGTAAACAGCGCGCCAGCGCCCTTCTCGCCCGAGGACCGCTATGGCGAGTACCGACGCGCACTTAAGCGCCGAGGGCGCGAATGAGGACATGAACGACGTAGAGGTCGAGGTACTCGCCGAGCCCGAGTTCGCCGATCCGGTGTTGATCGAGGGGCTTCCCGGTGTCGGCCACGTCGGAACGCTCGTCGCCGAACACCTGATCGAGGAGGGCGATGGCGAGCTCGTCCGCCGGATCCACTCCGAGCACCTGCCGCCACAGGTCACCGTCTCGGACTCGGGACTCGCCGAGCTCGTCTCGATCGAGTGTCACCACGTCGCGCTCGGGGACCGCGACGCGCTCGTCGTGACGGGCGACCAGCAGGCCGGCAGCGGCGTCGGCCACTACCGGATCGCCGAGGCCGTCCTCGACGTCGCGACCGACCTCGAGGTCGAGCAGGTGCTCGCGCTCGGCGGGGTGCCGACGGGCGAGCTCGTCGAGGAACACGCCGTCCTCGGGGCCGCATCGAGCGAGACGCTGATCGAAACGCTCGAGTCCTCAGGCGTGGAGTTCCGCGAGAACGAGCCCGAGGGCGGGATCGTCGGGATCAGCGGCCTGCTGGTGGGTCTCGGTGGCCGGCGCGACCTGGATGCGGCCTGTCTGATGGGCGAGACCAGCGGCTATCTCGTCGATCCCAAGAGCGCACAGGCGCTGTTGGGCGTCCTCCAGGAGCTGCTCGAGTTCGAGATCGACCTCTCGGACCTCGAGGAGCGCGCCGACGAGATGGAGGACGTCGTCGACCGGATGCAGGAGATCGAGAACCAGAACGTCCCGACCGACGACGACCTGCGGTATATCGGATAGGCGGGGCACAGGGCGCCCGTCACGCATCACGAAGCTTCTTTGTCCTCGCACCCCTACCGAACGGCGTGCAGTCCACGCAGGGTGATCTGGTGTGGTTCCTCCCGTGGTGGCTCGTCATCGGGATCCTCGTCGGGCTCGTCATCGGCGTGTTCATTGCGGCGGTCTTCGCCGTCGGCTTCCGACTCTTCCCCGACGAGCGACGCGAGCCGACCGCGGGCGGCGAGAACCGAAAGCGCAGCGAGATCCGAAGCTACCTCCGGACCATCGGCGAGGAGTTCGTCGAGAACCGCGAGGTCGCCGGCGGGCCCGTCGAGTTCTACCTGCCCGATCGCGACGTCGCGATCACCTTCGACGCGCGCGCGTTCTTCCGCATCGACGCGACCGACACCCACGCCGTGCTGGTTGAACACGAGATGCCGGGGGTCCATCTCGGCCGCCGGCTCCCCTTCGAGACGCCGACCCTCTCGTCGGGCTCGGGGACCGACGACGCCACGATGGCCGCCTTCGCCGTGCTCGGGCTCCCGCCGGGCGCGGACGAGGCCGAGATCAAGGCCGCCTATCGCGAGAAGGTCAAGCACGTCCACCCCGACCAGGGCGGGGACCGCGAGTCGTTCGAGCGGGTGCGAAACGCCTACGCCACCGCACGCACCCACGCGGGCGGGGAGGGCGCCGAGGCCGTCCCGGCGTCGGCCTGACCCTGCGCGGGGACGGCGACAGGCTCATGCCCGCGGCGACGAACCCTCGGCCGTGTTCGAGGACTGCGTCTTCCGGGACCGGGCGGCCTACTTCCCCGCGGAGGAAACGCTCGTGCTCGCGGACGTCCATCTGGGAAAGGACCGCGCCTCGAGCGTCGAGCTCCCGCTCGGCGAACGCGAGGACGTGCTCGAACGCCTCGGAGCACTGCTCTCGGAGTTCGAACCGGAGGAGGTCGTCGTCGCCGGCGACCTGCTACACAGCTTCGATCACCTCCCCTACGGCGTCGAGGAGAGCCTCCGGGCGTTCGAACGCCGCGTCGCGGAGGCGGGCGCGCGGCTGGTCGTGACGCGGGGCAACCACGACACGATGCTCGACTCGCTTCTCGACGGGACGGTGAGCACCCATCGGGTGGGCGAGGTACTGGCCTGTCACGGCCACGAGCGCGCCGGGAGCGCCGAGGGCTACGTCCTCGGACACGTCCACCCGGCGATCACGATCGAGGGCCGAAAACGCCCCTGCTACCTGCTGGGGCCGGCCGCGGGCGGCGGCCGGGCACTCGTGCTTCCGGCGTTCACCCGGCTGGCCGCCGGGGTCGACGTCTCGCGGGCGGAGGCGCTCCGCTCGCCGCTTCTGGGCCCCCCGGGGGCGTTCCGACCGGTCGTCCGCGACGAGGACGGCGACGAGACCCTGGAGTTCCCCCCGCTCTCGGAGCTTCGGGCCTACCTCTGAAAGCCCTCACTCGGGCTTGGCAGCCCTCGCTCGCCCTTTGCATGTCCACCAGGGCCGCATCGCGGTCGTCCGGTTGGACGACCGCTCTCAGGGACGCCAGCCTTTCCCCGCCCCGCTCACGGAACGCAAAGCGTTCCGTTCGCGCCGGCCACCGAACCACCCGTTCGACGGACGGCGGCTCCAAAGCCAGTATATATCGTGGCGGTCGAAGGACCGGACGAATGAGAGAGGTCGAGGTGACGGCGACGCTCGACGTCCCGCGGGCCGAGGTCGAGCGGACGCTCACGCCCGAGTCCATCGTCGAGTACGCCGGCACGTACGAGATCGAGTCGGTCGAACAGCGGGCGGGGAAGACCGTCGTGGAAGCCACGGGTGAGGACATCGGGATCACCCTCGAGTTCACCGAACACGGGGACGGCTACAGCTACGTCCAGCGGGGCGAGGAGGGTCCCTTCGAGGAGATGCGAACCCGGATCACAGTCGGGGGTAGCGAGGAGGCGCGAGTGACGGTTCGCTCGGAGTTCACCTTCGGGGGCTGGACGGCGTTCCTGACCGACTGGCTCGGCGCGGACATCCGCCGCGACGAGCTCCAGCGGCTGGTCGCCAGCCTCGCGCGTGATCTCGTGGACGAATCCGATGAGTCCGACGACCCCGACGAGTAGCTACCCGAGGTCCTCGAGCACCGCCTCGCTCGCGACCCGCCCGCTCTTCATCGCGCCCTGGATCGAGGACCACTCGGTGTAGTCGCCGGCAAGGTAGACCGGTCCCCCCGGCTCGCGGACGTCGGGCAGGTCGGCGTAGAAACCGGGCGGCTGGGCGAACTGCGCGAACGGGATCCGGTCGGTATGGAGGAGCGAGAGGGAGTCGAAGACGTGCTCGGGATACCACGAGGAGAGGGTCTCGCGGGTCCGTTCGGCGAGCGCCGCGTCGCTCTCCTCGGGCTCGCCGAGGAACGTCGCGCTCAGGAGCGTCTCCCGGTCAGGGGCGTACTCGGGGGCGACCGCCGTGTGGGGGACGACCTGGTTCGGCGCGCCCTCCTCGCCCTCGCTGTCGAGGATCAGCCGTTTCCCGCCGCCCAGATCGCCCGACAGCGAGTACCACTGGGTGACACAGCCCAGCGCCTCCGCCGGGATCGATGCCACGCCGGTCAGCTCGCGGGCACGCTTCGGGTCGGCCGCGACGACGACTGCATCCGCCTCGAGCGACTCCCCACCCGTGGAGACCGACGGGCCGTCGACCGACTGAACCTCGCGTCCGGTCTCAACGGTGGCGCCCGCCGCTTTGGCCGACGCGGCGAGCTGCTCGGTGATCGTGCCCATCCCGCCGGCGGGGACGGCGATCCGGCCCCGCGAGAGCATCGCGAAGGTGTAGGCGAACGTCGCCGCGGAGCTCGACAGCGAGCGATCCAGCGTGATCCCGCCGTAGAAGGGCGCGGCGAAGTTCCCGATGAAGCTCTCCGAGAACCCGCGTTCGAGCAGCGCCGCGCGGATGGTCTGGTCCCCGCCGGAGAACAGCTCCTCGGGGTCGAGCTTCGAGAGCCGGCGGCGCAGCGCGAGCGTCCGGAGCTTATCAGTAAAGGAGACCTCGCGGTTGAGCGCCGACTCGAGGGCCGCCCCGGGATCGCCGAGCGGGTCCGAGAGCACCGAACGTTCCCCGGGCCGGGCGAGGCAGGCCCCCGGCGTGAAGTACCGCAGGTCGAGCGCGTCGTAGTCGAGTTCGGTCTTCGCCGCGGGATACGCCGTGAACAGTACCTGAAAGCCCCGATCGAAGGTGAAGCCGTTCTCATGGACCGAGCGGACCCGCCCGCCGACCTCGGGTTCGCGTTCGAACAGCGTTACCTCCACCCCCTCGCTCGCGAGCCGGCGGGCACAGACCAGCCCGGCGAGCCCGCCGCCGACGACCACGACGTTCATGTCATCGGCTTCGGCGGCCGCCTACTAAGTCCCTGCTACGCGCTGCCCGCGTTACAGAGGAAGCCCTTTGTCCCCGGCCGGCAAGCCCCGGTATGGAGACGACGTCCGCCTTCGTCGGCCTGGACTGTATCGACTGCGGCGAGCGGGTCGGCCCCGACGCCCAGCGCTGTCCCGACTGCGGCGGGATCCTCGATCCGGCCTACGACCACGACGCGATCGACCTCGATCGCGAGACGCTCGCCGAGCGGCCGTTCGACTCGATGTGGCGCTACGAGGAGCTGCTGCCGTTCACCCGCGAATCGGCGGTTACGATGGACGAGGGCGCGACGCCGCTGGTCGAGTGCGAGAAGCTCGCCGAGGAGATGGGCGTCGGGCGCGTGCTGATCAAGGACGAGGGCCGCAACCCGACGGGGAGCTTCAAGGACCGCGGCCAGACGGTGGCGATGACGGCGGCCGCTCAGGAGGGCGCAAGCGATATCGCACTGGCCTCGGCGGGCAACGCCGGGCAGGCCGCCGCGGCCTACGCCGGCCGGGCCGACATCGATTCGCACGTCTTCCTCCCCTCGCGATCCGGCTTCACCAACAAGGCGATGGTGAACGTTCATGGGGGAGACATGACCGTCGTCGGCGGGCGGATCGGCGACGCGGGCGCGGCCTACGCCGACGCGATGGACGAGGAGGGCGA
This sequence comes from Halalkalicoccus tibetensis, assembly GCF_037996645.1. Classification (NCBI taxonomy): domain Archaea; kingdom Methanobacteriati; phylum Methanobacteriota; class Halobacteria; order Halobacteriales; family Halalkalicoccaceae; genus Halalkalicoccus; species Halalkalicoccus tibetensis. Next base: position 10,542 of record NZ_JBBMXV010000004.1, on the reverse strand, counting down.
AGAGGAGGGCTGGCACTCCGTCCAAACGTTCGTCACGCCCTATCGCCACGAGGGCAAGAAGACGATGGGCTACGAGATCCTCGAACAGCTCGAGTGGGAGGCCCCCGACGCGATCGTCTACCCCACCGGCGGCGGCGTCGGCCTCGTCGGGATGCACAAGGGCGCCAAAGAGCTCCGGGAGCACGGCCTGATCGACGAGCTCCCGGCGATGTACGCCGCCCAGGCCGAGGGCTGTGCGCCGATCGTCGAGGCCTTCGAGGAGGGAGAGGACCACCACGAGCCCGTCGAGCATCCCGACACGATCTGTGGCGGGATCGAGATCCCCGACCCCGGCGCGAGCCCGTGGATCCTCGAGTGTCTGCGCGAATCCGATGGCGGTGCGGTCGCGACGCCCGACGAGGAGATCCTCGAGAGCGCGATCGCGGTCGCGAAGGGCGAGGGCCTGGAGATGGGCGCGACCTGTGCCGCGGCCGCGAGCGGGGCCTGGGAACTGGCGGATCGCGGCGAGTTCGACGCCGATTCGACGGTCATCCTGCTCAACACCGCGACCGCCAACAAGGACAGCGACGTGCTGCGCAGCCACCTGATGGGCAAGGGGATCTGAGTGCTCGGGGCGGCGATCGCCGGGATCCTGCTGGGCCTCTCGCTCGCGGCCCCGCCGGGGCCGATGAACGCGATCATCGCCGAGGAGAGCGTTCTGCGGGGATGGGATGCGGGCGTTCGCGCCGGACTGGGCGCGATGAGCGCCGACGCCTGTTTCTTCGTCGTCGCGCTCGCGGGCGTCGCGACCGTGCTGCAGGACGCCCCGACGCTGCGAGCCGGGATGATGGCGGTCGGCGGACTGCTCATGCTCTACTTCGCGCTCGACGCCGCGCGGAGCGCCCGCGGATCGTTCGTCGAGGGCGAGAGCAGCGCCTCGAAGGGGTTCCGGAGGACGTTCATGCTCTCGCTGACCAACCCGTACCAGGTGCTCTGGTGGCTCACCGTCGGCGTGGCGCTGCTCGATCCCGGTACCCTCTCGGTCGCGGTGCCCGTGATCGGCGAGCTGGGCGTCGCGACCGGGAGCGTCGCCATCGTTCTCGGCTTCTTCGCGGGGATCGCGCTCTGGATCACGCTGTTCCCGGCGGCGTTGGTCCGGGCGGGCCGACGGATCGACGGGTTCGCGCCGCTGGTCGCCGCGGGGAGCGCCCTCGTCCTCGCGGGCTTCGGGGTCGTCTTCCTCTACCGGGCGCTGGCCCTACTCTAGGGCCTCGGTATCGCGCTCCATCTCGGGGACCTCCATCTCGAGCCACTCGCAGAACCAGCGCACGCGCTTGAGCCGTTCGTGCGCGAGGCTCCGACCCGTGTCGCTCTCGACGCGCTCGCAGGCCTCCTTGCCGCGCTCGTAGACCCGGTGGACCATCGTCGCGCTGTCCATGTGGGTGCGGGCCTCGTAGCCCATCCGAAGCAGCATGAGCACGGTGCCGTTCGCGCCGACCTTATCGAGCAGGTCGGCCTCGATCAGACACTGGCCCTCGAGCGAGAGCTCCGAAAGCTCGCCCGTGTGGGTGTGGGCGTCGATCGCCCGGCAGACCCGGTCGATGAAGGAGGTCGGGAACGAGCCCCGCGAGGAGAGATACTCGCGGGCGACGCGCGCGCCCTCCTCGGCGTGGATCTCCTGGTCGGCGTCGAGCTTGGCGACGTCGTGAAACAGCGCGGCGACCCGGACGACGTCGACGTCGGCGCCCTCGGCCTCGGCGATCTCCTCGGCCAGCGATAGCACGTTCAGCGTGTGGTTGAACCGGTACTCCGCCGAATGCCACGGATACCACCGCATGCGCCCGCCCTCCTCCTCGTTCTGGACGCTCGCGTCGAGATACTCGTAGACGAACTCCTTCATCGATTCGAACTCCTCGTCCGAGACGGGCGTCTCCTTGATCTCAACGCCCATAGAAACACCTCGAAAGCGTCCTGTCGTCGTTCATTGTTACCTACAAAAACGTGTGTTTTACTCTTTAGCGTTACGACGGTCTCGGTATCGATCGGTGGTCGGGTCCAATGTTCCTACGTCGCCGACGATGCTTATGTCCGGCGAGCGAGTAGCGTGGATATGACCGAACAGCGCTATCTGGAGGACTCGACCGTCCGGGAGTTCGATGCGCGCGTCGAGCGCGTCATCGACGACGGCGAAACGTCGCGGGTCGTCCTCGACGCCACCCACTTCTACCCGGAGGGTGGGGGCCAGCCGGCCGACCACGGGGCGCTCTCGGGGAGCGAGACCTGGCCCGTTCCGGATGTTCAGAAGACCGACGAGGTCTACCACGTCGTCGAGAGCGGGGACGCGGGGCCGACCGCCGGCGAGATGGTTCGGGGAGAGCTCGACTGGGAGCGCCGGCGCGCCCACATGCGCTATCACACCGCCCAGCACCTGCTGTCGGCGCTGCTGCTCGAGGGGTACGACGCGCCGACGACCGGAAACCAGCTCCACGCCGACCGCGCGCGCCTCGACTGTGCGTACGAGCGGTTCTCGGACGAGCAGCTGACCGATATCGAGGACCGGATGAACGAGCTGGTCGAGGCGGGTCTCGGCGTCCGGTGGTACACGCTCGAACGCGAACGGGCCGAACGCGAGCTCGATCCCCAACGAACGCGCCTCGAACTGCTGCCCGACAGCATCACCGAGGTGCGGATCGTCGAGATCGGCGATCCGGACGACCCGTTCGACCGGGTCGCCTGCGCGGGCACCCACGTGGAGGACACCAAGGAGATCGGCCGGGTCGAGGTGACGGGCCGCGAGACGCGGGGCGCGGACGGGGAGCGGATCGCGTTCGTCCTCGAAGACGAATAGGTTATTTCCCTCGGTCGCCGACCGTATCGCGTGCGCGTAGAGAACAGCTTCATCGCCGCCGACGGCGTGGGCGAGCGGACCGAGCGGAAGCTCTGGGAGGCGGGGATCACCGACTGGGACGCCTTCAGGGAGGCGGGCTCGCTTCCCGTGGGCGACTCGCGAGCCGCGTCGATCGAGTCGTTCGTCGCGGAGGCCAGAACCGAGCTCGACCGGCGAAACGCCGCCTACTTCGCCGATCGGCTACCCTCCGCGAGCCACTGGCGCTTCTACGAGAACTTCCGGTCCGGGACGTGTTTCTTCGACATCGAGACGACCGGCCTCAGCAAGGACCGCGACCGGGTGACGACGGTGAGCTTTCACTGTGGCGGCGAGACCGAGACGCTGGTCGCCGGCGACGACCTCACCCGCGAGGCCGTCTCCGAGGAGCTCGACGCGGCGGATCTGCTCGTCAGCTTCAATGGCGCCCGCTTCGACGTCCCCTTCCTCGAGACCAGCTTCGACCTCTCGATCGACACCCCCCACCTCGATCTGATGTACCCCTGCAAGCAGGCGGGGCTCACGGGCGGGCTGAAGGCGATCGAGGGGGAGCTCGGGATCGGCCGCGAGGAGGCGGGCGTCGACGGCCGCGAGGCCGTCAGGCTGTGGCACGCCTACGAACGGGGCGACGAGGAGGCCCTCGAGCGGCTCGTGCGGTACAACCGCGACGACACCCGCAACCTCGAGACGCTCGCGGATCGGGTCGCGACGCGCCTCGACAGCGAGGTCTTCGGCGCGTTCCGCTAATCGAGGGCGATCCGCACCTCGTCTCCCTCTTCGGTACCGACCAACGCGTCCGGGTCGTCGAGCCGCGCCACGACGTTCACCGGCGCGGCCGCACGCGGTTCGTCGCCGTGGCTCGCGGGCGTTGCCCCCCAGAACAGGCAGATGACGTCGCCCACCGGCCAGTAGGCGACCGCGCCGACCGGGACCTCCTCGCGGGCGTTCTCCGGCCCGACGTCCACCTCGGTCGGAAAGTAGAGCTCGTCGCCCCACGTCCGACAGTCGCCGGCGAGCGGCAGCGCTTCCTCGATCGCTTCACGCGTCCTCGGATTCTCGTCGGTCCACTCGGCCGTCGACTCCCGCTCGCCGACCCGAATGCGAAGTCGGGACATGGCTACGGATCGGCATAGGAGGAGCATAAACGGTCCCCCGACACCGGGACGGCGGCTTTTGTAGCTCCGGTGCGAGCGCCCCGTATGGAGTTTCCAGATCAACAGGCGGTCGAAGGGATGCTCGAACCCGTCGAGTTCCCGCGGTTCGCGCGCGTCGAGTACGACCCGCCGACGCCGACCGTCGACGACCCCGCCAGCACGGCCCGCGAATCCCTTTCCGATCTCCCCCTCGAAACGCTGTCGGCGGGGGCGACCGTCGCCGTCGGCGTCGGCAGCCGCGGGATCCACGACCTCGTACCCGTCGCACGAGCGGTCGTGGACGGACTCGCCGAGCGGGGGTTCGATCCCGTGGTCGTCCCGGCGATGGGGTCCCACGGTGGTGCGACCAGCGAGGGCCAGCGAGAGACCCTCGCGGCGCTGGGGATCGACGCGGAATCGGTCGGGTGTCCGATTGACTCCCGGATGGACGTCGTGGAGGTCGGCGAGGCGGGCGGCGGGCCCGTGTACTTCTCGCGGGCCGCCCACGAATCCGACGCGGTCCTCGTTATCAACCGGGTGAAGCCCCACACCAACTTCACCGGCGAGGTCGAGAGCGGGCTCTGTAAGATGCTCGCGATCGGCCTCGGGAAGCACCGTGGCGCCCAGGCCGTCCACCGCGACGCGCTCTCACGGGGGTACGTCCCCGCGATCACCGACGCGCTCGAGGCGGTCCGCGAGGGGGTGGAGGTACTCGGCGGGATCGCGATCGTCGAGAACTTCGAGGACCGAACGGCTCACGTCGAGGGAATCCCCGAGAACGCGCTGCCCGAACGCGAGGCCGAACTGCTCGAACGCGCCCGCGAGTACATGCCCACACTGCCCTACGACGACCTCGACGCCCTCGTGGTCGATCGGATCGGAAAGGACGTCTCCGGGACGGGCATGGACACGAACGTGATCGGGCGCTACGAGGTGCTCAACGCCGACGATCCCGAGACGCCCGACATCGACCGGGTCGTCGTCCGCGGACTGACGGAGGCGACCCACGGCAACGGCCAGGGGATCGGGCTGGCCGACCTCACCACGACCGCGGTCGCGGAGGAGCTCGATCTTGAGCAAGTCTACACGAACGCGCTGACGAGCGGCTCGCTCTCGAAGGCCCGGCTCCCGGTCGCGCTGCCGACCGGCGAGCTCGCGCTGATCGCCGCGGTCTCCTCGATCGGGAGCTACGACCCCGAGACGGTCCGAATGGCCTGGATCCCCGATACGGGCCATCTCTCGGAGTTCCGCGTCTCGGCGGCGCTCGCCGACGAGCCCGTCGAGCACCTCTCGGTAGCGGGTTACGACCGCCTCGGCTTCGAGGCCGGCGAGCCCCGGTTCGACCCGGTCGGGTGACGACGGGAGCGATAGTCTAGCTCGTTAATAATAATATTACTGATAGTTGTGGTTCCCGTATGAACGGGAGCCAGCGACCGATGACTAAACGGGCGTTCCTGGCGGCGGCCGGCGCGGCATGCGCGGCCGGCTGTCTGGGTAGCGCGGAGCCCGAGGACGACGAGAGCGGGGCCGACGAGAACGGAGCCGAGACGGAGCCCGAACGGGACCCGGAGCCCGATCCGGGCCCGGAGCCGCCGGAGGCGACGCTGTTCATCGACGGCGATCCCCGCGAGGAGTTCTGGGACCGCGGCGAGAGCTGGCAGGACTGTGAACATCTCGACGACTGGGAGCTGCTCGCCGGCTCGCTCGAGGCGTCGACCGAACGGGCCTATCGGGGCTCGCGATCGGCGCACCTGACGAGCGCGGGCGACGGCGAGGTCCGGGTTCGGATCCCGCTTTCGGGCTACGACCTCACGGAGACCTCGTTCTCGCTGGCGATGTACATCGAATCGCCCGGGAACCACTACTCGCCGTCGTTCGACGTCAACGCACCCGACTGCGGCCGGAAACTGCATTTCCGTACCCGACACAAGATCGACGAGCCGGGCTGGATCCGCTACGACCTGGGGGTGAGCCACACCTCGTCGCTCGCGTCAGCCGACGAGGCCTACGCGACGATCTCCTGGGCGGGCGACGACGTCGACTGGTACCTCGACGACCTCCGTGCGGTGCCCGTCGAGCGCGAGCCGAAGCTGTTCGTCCAGTTCGACGACTCGCTGCGGTCGACCTACGACACCGCGTTCCCGATCATGGAGGAGTACGACGTCCCGGCGACCGTCTACACGATCACGGGCCGGGTCGGGAACAGCCGCAGCCTCACCCTCGCACAGATGGAGGAGATGCAGGAGGCCGGCTGGGAGTTCGCGAGCCATACCCACACCCACCGCCGGACCGGGGAGCTCTCGCTCGACGAACAGCGGGCGGAGCTCGAGGAGTCGAAACGGTGGCTGCTCGATCACGGCTTCGAGCGCGCGACCTCGATGATCGCCTACCCGTTCGGCTCGTTTACCACGGACACGATGGACATCGCGGCGGACTACTACGACTTCGGGACCCACGGCCAACGGGGCTCGATGAACCGGACGATCAGCTCGCCGCTGTCGGTCAACCGCCACCCCGGCGACAACCCCGAACGGGCGATGGCGCTGATCGACCTGTTGCTCGACGACCGGATCCCGACCGACACGCTCGTGCTCTACTACCACGACGTGGTCGAGGACCACGACGTCTGGATCGACCCCGAGGGGTTCGAACGGACGATGGCCTACATCGACGAGGTCGGGGCGGACTGTCTGCTGACCAGCGAGCTACGGAACCAGCAGTACGAGTGACCGGCGGTCCCCGGACCGTGATCGGAGAAGCGTTCAGTAGGTCGTTTCGAGGCGGACCTCGTCGTCGGTGACCTCGCCGACGTCACTGGGGTCCAGCGGGAACTGGTCCTCGTCGGTGTCGCCGAACCCGAGCGCGGCCTTGACGTCGTCGGTGAGGCTCGGGTCGGGGTCGACCAGCGCGGTCTCACCCTCGACGGTGCTGATGATCCCGATCTCGTCGCCGTCGGCATCGATGACGCGCTTTCCCTCATCGGCCTCCGTCAGAGTGATCGCCATGGTCGGCCTTCGACGGCCAGCCGCATATAGGCTGGCTTGTCTCGGCTTCCGAAGGTTACAGGTGTCGGTCGGGAACGGCCAGCCGTATCACGCCGTTTTCGGCCGATTCGACCAGGTCGCCGGTGATGGTGAGGTGATCAGGTTCCGAGCGTCCGAACCCGACGATGGAGCGGAGCTCGTCGGCGATTGTCGGGTCCCGGTCGAGCGTCGCGCTCCCGTCCTCCACGGTGCTGACGATACCGATCTCCAGACCGGTCGAGTCGACGACCGGCGTTCCAACGGTGATATCGGTGAGTTCGATCGACATCCGACGATGGATTCGGACGAGGCAGATTATAATCTTACGGTACTCCTCCGATGATCGACGGACGGGACGGCCTCACCGATGCCGATCCGATGCCGTGTCTCGCCGGGAAGCGGCCACCGCTCTGATCGCGATGTCACCGAAAAATAGTCCCGGGCGGATTCGAACCGCCGTCAATGGCTCCAAAGGCCATTATGATTGGCCACTACACCACGGGACTGCGCGCGTCTTCGACGTGCTCGTCCCGTGAGAATCGCAAAACCTACGGTTTTGCTCACCACCGGAACGCTCGCTTTGCTCGCGTTCCAAGCCTCACCTCGCTTCACTCGGTGAGACACCACGGGACTGCGTTCGGAACGCCCGTATCACGCCCCATCGTGGGACGCCACGGGATTCCTCGCCGTACCTACCCACGGCGATCACTTGAACGCTTCGAGAATCAGTCCGCCGGCTCCTCGAGACAGGTCTCCAGGTACTCACACGCATCCGTCTCGGGGTCGAAGCACTCCGGACAGTCCGATCGGCGGTCGATGATCGTGTCCAGGCGTTCTGCGACCGTGCCGTCGATGACGCTCTCGAGCTCGTGGGCCTCCGCGCGGAACTCCTCGACCTCGAGGACGTTCGCGAGGAACCGCTCGATGATGCAGTACGTCTGGAGCGCGTTCCGGGCGCGGACGATCCCGTCGTCGGTGAGCGAGGCGCCCTTGTACTTCTCGTGGTCGACGAGCCCGCGCTCCTCGAGCTTGCCGATCATCTCGTTGACGCTCGCGGGGCTGACCTCGAGTCGGTCGGCGAGCGCGCCGGTCGCTGCGGGTCCGTTCTCCACGTGCTGTACGACGTAGATCGTCTTGAGATACTGATCGGCTGTGTTCACAGCGACCACCCCGCGTGGTCGCCGCGAGCAGCGAACAGCGTTGCTGTGAATGCTGTCATTCGCGTCCCTCCATGATCTCGGTGACCTCGCGGGCACCCTCCTCCTCCTCGGCGCGGATCGACCGGAGCGTCTCCAGGAGCCGCCCGCGTTCGATACCGAACTCGGCGTCGCTGCCCTCGATCGCTTCGATGAGGTCGTCGTAGAACTTGTAGGCGGTCTCCTCGCTGTGAAGCTGGTCGTAGAGGATCCCATCGAAATCGTCGGGTTTGGTCTGGCCGTACTGGCCCTCGACGAGGGTCTCGATCTCCTCGAAGGCGACGCTGTCGGCGTCGAGCTCCTCGATCAGCCCCTCGAGACGTTCGCGGTGCTCGGCGGACTCCTCGGCGGCGTGTTCGAGCAGGTGCTCGATCTCCTCGTCGAGCTCCGCTTTCTCCTCGGTGGAAAGCGACTGGTGGTGGTGATAGGCGCGTGCCTCGACGACTTCCTCGAGGACGATGCCGATCTGGAGCAGCCGCGCGAGCTGGCGATCGGAGCCGACCCGTGTCGTGAGGCTCATTGGAAACCACCCAGCGATTCGAAAGCGATACGGCCGGCGTGCATACCCCTTTATCGGAGCCGCTCTTTGATACGTGCTTCGAGGTCCTCGCGCAGCTCGTCGACCGCGACCTCCTCGAGGACCGGCACGAAGAACCCCTCGACGAGCATGTTCTTCGCGGTCTGAGGATCGACCCCGCGCGAGGTCATGTAGAACAGGTCCTCGGCGTCGACCTGTCCGACAGTCGCCGAGTGGCTCGCCTCGGTGTCGTGGTTGTTGATGATCAGCTTCGGGGAGGCGTCGGCCTCGCTCTCGTCGCTCAGCATGAGGGTGTTCTCACGCTGGTAGGAGTTGGTGTCCCACGCCATCGAGCCGACGTCCTGAACGCCCTCGTAGACCGAGCGGGCCCGGTCGTCGAGCACGCCGCGGGTCACGAGGTCCGCCGTAGTGTGCTCCGCGCGGTGCCAGACCCGCGAGTTGATGTCGAAGTGCTGGTCGTCGTGGCCGAAGAAGGCCCCGACGATCTGGCTCTCCGAGCCCTCGCCGGCGAGGGTAGTCTCGACGCCCGACTTCGTCAGCCGCGAGCCGAGGTTGCCCTCGATCCAGTTGATCGTCGAGTACTGGTCGGTGACGCCGTGTTTCAGCGTGTAGTTGTAGGTGTCTTCGTCGAGGTCCTGCAGGCTACCGTACTGGACGTGGCTGTTCTCCCCTGCACTGATCTCGACGATGCCGCTGTAGTAGCGACCCTCCTCGCTGTCGACCTCGTCTGCTCGCGGCTCGTCGCCGCTCGCTCGTTCCGAGGTGCTACGCGCCTCGCTGCCCGTCGACTGGCGCTCCAGGATGGTGACCGAGCTCGACTGTTCGGTCACGACGAGCGTGTAGTTGAACAGCGACCGGGAGTTCATCGTCGTCCGGATCGTCACGTCCTCGGCGTCGACGTTCCGCGGGACGTAGACGACCGTCCCCGTCGTGAAGAGCGCCGTCGAGAGCGCCGTCAGGTAGTTCTCCTGATGGTCGATGATCGACCCGAAGTGCTCGCGGACGAGCTCCTCGTGCTCGCGTGCGGCCTCCGCGAACGGCAGCACCTCGACGTTCTCGGGGCCGACCTGGTCCTTCTCCTCGGCGGCGTCGAGCGGGTCGACCAGCGCCTCGAAGTCGAGGTCCTCGAGGTTCGTCCATCGCCGTCCCGGCGTCTGAATGACGCTGGGGAGCTCGAGCGAGTCGAGCGCCTCCAGGGCCTCCAGGCGAGTCTCGAGGAGCCACTCGGGCTCGTCGAGCCCCTCGGAGATCTTCTCTACTGTTTCCTCCGAGATGTCCGCGTGCTGGATGCCGGCGCTCATCCGAGCGATCCCTCCATCTCGAGCTCGATGAGCCGGTTGAGTTCGACGGCGTACTCGATGGGCAGCTCCTCGGTAATCGGCTCGATGAACCCCGAAACGATCATCTGTTTGGCGTCGTCGTCGTCCAGGCCGCGCGACTGGAGGTAGAAGACGTCCTCGTCGCCGATCTTGCCCACCGTCGCCTCGTGGGCGACGTCGACCTTCGACTCGTTGATCTCCATGTACGGCATCGTGTCCGAGATCGACTCGTTGTCGAACATCAAGGCGTCACACTCGACTGCCGTCGACGAATCGTGTGCGCCGTCCGAGATGTGCACCAGCCCTCTGTAGTTGGTCCGTCCACCGTCCTTGCTGATCGATTTGGACTCGATCGTCGAGTTGGTGTTGGGCGCGTTGTGATACACTTTCGCGCCCGTGTCGATGTCCTGACCCTCGCCCGCGAAGGCGATACTGATGTGGTTCGCGCTCGCGCCGCGCCCCTTCAGGAT